>JARXAM010000069.1 GCA_029865845.1 Rhodoferax sp.
GGTCATTCACAGCACCGAAGGTCCCCCGGCAGACCCCCACCACGATACCGTTCTGATCGTTCCCGGCGCAGCGCTGTCGTGGCTCCAAGTCAGCCTGCCCCCCGGACTCTTGACCCGCACAGGTGCCCCGCGCAATGCCGCCAAACTGCGGGCCGTACTCGAAGGTCTGTTGGAAGACCAGGTGCTCGATGAGCCCGCTCAACTCCATTTCGCGTTGCAACAAGTGGCCGACACCGCTGGGCCACAATGGGTCGCCATCTGTGCCAACGCTTGGCTGGAGGACGTGTTGCGCACACTTGCACAAGCCGGTCACCGGGTCGTGCGCATCGTGCCCGAATGGGCGCCTGACACGGCATCCCCAACGGCGCAGGCCGTGTGGCTGGTGACAACGGGTTCAGGCGCTGAACTGGTGTGGTGTGATGCCACTGGCGTGCACCGGCGCTTGGCACCTGCCGAGCATTTGGGCAATGCACCACCGCCCTCGGGGTGGCCGCGTGAAGCCACCATGTTTGCAGAACCTGGCTTTGCGCGCTTGGCAGAAGAATGGTTGCACACCCCCGAGGTCACAGTCACGCAGCAAGCGCAGCGCATGCTGGCGTGTTTGGACCACGACTGGAACCTGGCGCAAGGCGCATTCGCCACCCGCAACCCGTGGATGCAACGCCTCAAAGAAACCACCCAACACCTCTGGACAGCGCCCGCATGGCGGCCAGCGCGGTGGGCATTGGGGCTGCTTCTGGTAGTTCAGCTCGCGGGGCTCAACATGCATGCTTGGCAAGCGCGCAACGCCTTGGCGGCGCAGCGCGTTGCGATTGACAACATCTACCTTGCCACCTTTCCGGGCAACCCGGTCGTGGTGGATGCACCCCTGCAAATGCAACGCGGTGTAGACGCCTTGGTCCAGCGTAGCGGACAAGCCCAAGCGCGCGATATGGAACGCATGCTCGAAGCATGGGGTGCCGCTGCCGCCGACGCGTCGCCCACCTCCGTGGATTTCGCTGCGGGCGAATTGCGCTTAGGGGGCGTCACACAAGACCAACAGGCCTTGCAGTCGATTACGCAGGCGCTGCGTACCGCCGGCTACCGACTCCAGGCCAACGGCGACACGGTGGTGATCACTCCATGAACCATCCTCACATCAGTTTGCAAGCCGTCCAGCGCTGGTGGACCCAACGCTCCGTGCGCGAGCAACGATGGGTGTGGGTAGCAACGGTGGCCCTTGTGGGCTGGCTGGTCTGGGCACTGGCCTGTGCCCCGGCATGGCGAACACTGCGCGTGTACCCCGAACAACGCGCTATCCTGGACACCCAACTTCAATCCATGCAGGCGCTGCAAGCGCGGGCCCGCACCCTCAAAGACCAACCTGCGTGGGATGGACGGGCCGCGCAGGCGGCACTGCAAACCTCGGTGGGCACTCTGGGCGCGCAGGCCAAGCTCGTCATGCTGGGCGGACAAGCCACAGTCACGCTGCAAGGCGTGGAGGCAAAGGCACTGGCACAGTGGCTCGCCAGCACCCGGACCGACGCCCACCTGACCCCCACCCAGGCCAAGCTTGCGCGTGACGGTAGCGCTTGGACTGGCACGGTCGTATTCACCCTGCCTGGCAGCTAAACAGCATGCGGCGCGACTGGCCTTTATGGACACCGGGCCTGCCCCCAACGGCCAGGCACGGCACATCGTCCCGGCGATCTCACCGTGCGCCTTCGGTCGTGCGCTGGACCGTCGCAGGCTGCGTGATGGGCACACTGGTGGCCCTGTTGGC
Source organism: Rhodoferax sp. (assembly GCA_029865845.1). GTDB lineage: Bacteria > Pseudomonadota > Gammaproteobacteria > Burkholderiales > Burkholderiaceae_C > Allorhodoferax. The sequence continues at coordinate 1,763 of JARXAM010000069.1, forward strand.
TTTCGCACCTGCGCGATGGGTGGCAGATGCGCTGGACCGCAGTGGCGGGGCGCTGCAATTGCACAACCCGCAAGGCACACTTTGGACCGGGAGTGGGCAAGTCATATTGCGTACACAGGCCACGGACAGCACTGCCCTGGGTGGCCAGCTGGAATGGTCGGTGCGTCCCACATGGTTCCACGATGGGCCCGGTCTCTCTGTTCAATGGAACGCCGCCTGCTGCCTGAGTGGCGCTTGGCAATGGCGCGTGGTGGCAACCGGGGGGGGCATGCAATTGCACATGAACGACCTGGGCGCAGGCCAATCACTGCGCGTGCCCGCCGCCGTGCTGGTGGGCTTGGGCGCCCCGTGGAACACCCTGGCACCGGAAGGCCAACTGGAAGTGACCTCGCAAGGCTTGCAATTGCAGCGCGACGCCCACGGCATGCATATCAAGGGGCAAGTGCAAGTGGACGCATTGCGTGTGAGCACCAGCTTGTCCACCTTGCGACCTGTGGGCAGCTACCGCCTAGTGCTGCAAGGTGCCGCTACACCCACCATTGCGTTAAGCACGCTGGAGGGTGCGCTGCAACTGAGCGGAACGGGCGCGCTGCACCCGCAACGCATTGTGTTTCAAGGAGAGGCGTCTGCTGCGCAGGGGCATGAAGATGCACTCTCCAATTTGCTGAACATCATCGGGCAGCGCCAAGGGGCGCGATCGCTGATTCATCTGGGTTAACGTATGTCCAAGCACTCTTTGCCTTCCGGTTTTCGTTTGCGTTCCAGCGCGGTGCGCGGATGGGGAGCGGGCCTCTTTTGCGCGGTCGCCTTGGGCTTGCCTGCAGCCAACGCGTGGGCACAAACCGGCTCCAAACCAGCGGCAACCAAACGCGGCGCGCCCATTACCCTGAACTTCAACAACGCAGAGATCGACGCGGTAGCACGCACCATGGCCACCCTGACGGGGCGCAATGTGGTGATAGACCCTCGCGTCAAAGGCACGATGACCCTGGTATCGGACGGGGCCCTGACCCCTGCCCAGGCCTATGACCAGTTTTTGGCTGTTTTGCGCACTCTGGGATTCACCGTGGTGGCCACCGACGGACTGGACAAAGTGGTGCCTGAGGCCGATGCCAAATTGATAGGCGGCAGGGTATCCCCGACAGAGACCGACCCGATCCAAGCGCCGGGCAACCAGTTGGCCACGCAAATCATCAAGCTGCAATACGAAAACGCCAACAACCTGGTGGCGGTATTGCGGCCCCTGATCAACCCCAACAACCCCATCAACGTCAATCCGGCCACCAACTCGCTGGTGATTACCGACTACGTGGATAACCTGCGACGCCTGAGCAAGATCATTGCTGCGCTGGACGTCTCCAACGCCACCGACATGGAGGTGCTCAGCCTCAAACACGCCAGTGCCGCCGATGTTGCGCCACTGGTATTGCGCTTGCTGGAGAGCAACGCCAACGCAGGTGGCGCGGCCGACAGCGGCTTCAAAACAACGGTGTTGGCCGAGCCGCGCAGTAACGCCTTGGTCGTGCGCGCTGCCAACCAGGCCCGCATGGCATTGGTGCGCCGCTTGGTCGAGCGACTGGACCAACCCGTAACGGGAGGCAATGGTGCCGCAGGCAACATTTACGTGGTGTACCTGAAAAATGCCAATGCCACCCAATTGGCCACCACCTTGCGCGCCGCCATCAGCGCTACGGGTGCTACCGCCGCAAGCCCCGCCGCTGCCAGCGGTGGTGCGGGCTCCACCGGCGGCAGCACCTTTGGGGGCGCGGCTGCGCCCAGCACCGGCGGGCAAATTCAGGCAGACCCTGCCACCAACTCGCTCATCATCACGGCCAGCGAGCCCCAGTACCGCCAGCTACGCGCGGTGATTGACAAGCTAGACGCGCGACGCGCACAGGTGTTTGTGGAAAGCCTGATCGCCGAGGTCAGCGCCGACAAGGCCGCCGAATTCGGCATTCAATGGCAAGGTGTCTTGGGCAGTGCGGGCGACGGTGCCATCGGCCTGCTGGGCAGCAACTTTGGAACGGCTGGCAAAAACATCATCAACTTGGCCACTCAGGGGGCCTCTGGCACCGTTACGCCGGGGCGGGGGCTGAACTTTGGCGCCGCCAACAAAACCAACGGTGTGTATGTGCTGGGCTTTTTGGCACGCTTTCTGGAGGAGTCCGGTAGCGGCAACGTGCTCTCCACCCCTAATTTGCTCACCCTGGACAACGAGGAAGCCAAAATCGTCATTGGCCAAAACGTGCCTTTTGTCACTGGGCAGTTCACCAACACAGGCGGCAACTCGGGCAGCGTCAACCCGTTCCAAACCATTGAGCGTAAAGACGTGGGCCTGACGCTCAAAGTCAAACCGCAAATCAGCGAAAACGGCACCGTCAAGCTGGCCATCTTCCAGGAAGTGTCCAGCGTGTTGGCGTCCACCGCCAACGCCGCCAACGGCCCCACCACCAACAAACGCACCATTGAATCCAACGTGCTCGTAGAAGACGGCGCGGTGGTCGTCTTGGGCGGGCTGTTGCAAGACGAATACGCGGGCAACCAAGAAAAAGTGCCCGGCCTGGCCGATGTGCCCCTCTTTGGCAACCTCTTCAAAAGCGAGGCACGCAGCCGCAAGAAAACCAACCTGATGGTGTTCTTGCGGCCCATGGTGGTGCGCGACGCAGCCGCCACCCAAGCGCTGTCCAACGACCGTTACGAGCAAATGCGCGGCAGTCAGCAAAGCAGCCAACCGCAAGAAAGCCGTTTGGTGCCCATCAACGAAGCGCCGGTGTTGCCCACCCTGAAACCCGTCCCCGCAGCGGCGGGTGGCCAGTAAGGCAGGCCATGCGTTACCCCTTGCCCTATGCGTTTGCACGCACCCAGCAAGTGCTGCTGGAGGAAGACGCCGGTGTTGTGAGTGCGTGGGTCCACAATGCGACGCCCGCATCCGCGCTCTCGGAGGTCATGCGCAAGTACCGCATTGACCACCTGCAGGTGCAAGACGCGGCCGCCCTGACCCACCGCATCAGCGCAGCCTACGCACAGGGCGAGTCCAGCGCGGCCACGGTGATGAACGAGGTGCAGGGCGAGGCCGACCTGAGCCGCATGATGCAAGAGCTGCCCGCTGTGGAAGACCTGCTGGAGACCGCCGACGACGCGCCCATCATCCGCATGCTCAATGCCCTGCTAACCCAGGCCGCGCGCGATGGGGCCAGCGACATCCACATCGAACCCTACGAGCGCAATTCCTCGGTGCGATTTCGCGTGGACGGCACGCTGCGCGAGGTGGTGCAAGCGCACCGGGCGCTGCATGCGGCGCTGATTTCGCGCCTCAAAATCATGGCGGACCTGGACATTTCGGAGAAGCGCCTGCCACAGGATGGGCGCATCTCGTTGCGCATTGGCACACGGGCGGTGGACGTGCGGGTAAGCACCCTGCCCAGCGCCCATGGCGAGCGCGCGGTGCTGCGCCTGCTGGACAAGAGCCAGGACCAGCGCAGCCTCGAGGCCGTGGGCATGCAAGGCGATGTGCTCCAGCGTTTTGAAGGGCTGATTGCCCAGCCCCACGGCATTATTTTGGTGACCGGGCCTACCGGCTCGGGCAAGTCCACCACGCTGTATGCGTCGCTGGGTCGGCTCGATGCCGCGCGGCAAAACATCATGACGGTGGAAGACCCGATTGAATACGAACTGCCCGGGGTGGGGCAGACCCAGGTCAACGCCAAAATTGACCTCACCTTTGCCAAGGCGCTGCGGGCGATTTTGCGGCAGGACCCGGACGTGATCATGATCGGGGAAATCCGCGATTTCGAAACCGCGCAGATTGCCATCCAGGCCTCGCTCACCGGCCACCTGGTGCTGGCCACCTTGCACACCAACGACGCGGCCAGCGCGGTGACCCGGCTGATCGACATGGGCGTGGAGCCCTTTTTGCTGAGCTCCTCGTTGCGCGGGGTGCTGGCGCAGCGCTTGGTGCGCAAAACCTGCACCGCCTGCGCGGGCCAAGGCTGCGACACCTGTGCGCACACCGGCTACCAGGGCCGCACCGGCGTGTTTGAACTCTTGGTGGCCGACGACACCATCTCCGAACTGATTCACCACAACGCGGCCGAGGCCGATATCCGCGCGGCAGCCTTGCGCCAAGGCATGGTGCCCTTGCGCACGGACGGTGAACGCCTGGTCAGCGCCGGCCTGACCAGCCGCGAAGAGTTGTTGCGCGTGGTGCGCGATTAGGCTGCTGCGCCATGCCTGCCTATTCCTACCAAGCCTTAGACACGCAGGGCAAGCAACGCACCGGCGTGCTGGAGGCCGACACCGCCAAGTCGGCCCGCAGCCTGTTGCGCACCCAGCAACTGGTGCCGCTGAAAGTAGTGGCGCTGAGTGGCCCGGTGCCCGATGGCAACGGGCCTGCGCGGCGGGCGTGGCAACGCAAGGCCTTTAGCAACCACCAGCGCACCGTGTGGACACGCCAACTGGCAGGCCTGGTGTCTGCGGGCTTGCCCCTGGAGCGCGCCCTGAGCTCTTTGGCCGAAGAATCGGAAACCCCCGCGCAACGCGATGTGGTGGCCACCATCCGCTCGGAAGTCAACGGCGGCAAACCCCTGGGCACCGCCCTGGCCCAACACCCCGGCGAGTTTTCAGACATTTTTGTGGCGGTGGTCAGTGCGGGCGAGCAAAGCGGGCAGCTCGGCTTGGTGCTGGAGCGCTTGGCCGACGACCAAGAAGAGCAGCAAAACCTCTCTTCCAAACTGGTAGGCGCAGCCCTCTACCCCGCCATCGTGAGCGTGGTCGCGTTGGTGATCGTGCTGTTTTTGCTGGCCTATGTGGTGCCGCAAATCGCCAATGTGTTTGCCGGCTCCAAGCAGGCCCTGCCCTTGCTCACCCGGGTGATGCTGGCCATCAGCGATGCGGTGCGCAACCAGGGCTTGTATGTGTTGGCAGTGCTAGCGGCCGTGGCGGTGGCGGGCCGTGTGGCATGGGCGGGCGCGGCCTTTCGCTCGCGGGTGGACGCGGCGTGGCTGCGCTTGCCGGTGCTGGGGCGCATGTCCCGCAGCTACAACGCGGCGCGCTTTGCCAGCACCCTGGCCATGCTGGCAGCGGCGGGGGTGCCCATTCTTAAAGCCCTGCAAGCTGCCGCAGAAACCTTGAGCAACCGCGCCATGCGCGACGATGCGCTGGAGGCCCTGACCCTGGTGCGCGAAGGGGCGCCGCTGGCCAGCGCTTTGGCACGCAACCAGCGCTTCCCGGCGCTCCTGAGCATGTTTGCCCGGCTGGGCGAACAAACCGGCCGCCTGCCCCACATGCTGGACCGCGCCGCCCTGCAACTGCGCACCGAGGTGCAACGCCGCGCCTTGCAGTTGGCCACTTTGCTGGAACCCTTGCTCATTGTGGTGATGGGCTTGGTGGTCATGCTGATCGTGCTGGCGGTGCTGATGCCCATCATCCAACTCAACCAACTCGTCAAATAACGGAGGCTTTGTGCAACGACGGTCCTTGGCTTTTTCCCTGGCACTCACCGCAGCACTGCTCACCCTCAGCGGATGCACGCGCATCGAAACCGGCGAGGTGGGCTTGCGCATCAACTTCGACAAAACCGTGGACCCCACAGAGCGCTTACCGGGCTCGTTCAACCAAACGCTGGTGGGCGACATCCTGACCTTCAAAATCCAGGATGTGGCGGTGGGCGTGGACAACATGACGCCGCTGGCCTCGGACAATTCCACCATCAAAGACTTCGACATGACAGTGGTCTACAACGTCAACCCCTCGGCCGTGTCCGAGCTGTGGACCACCAAGAACCGCACCTTCCATGGTGTCTCTGAAAAGGGCGGCGACATTTTGCTGATGCAAAACTACGTGGCCCTGAGTGCCCGCAACGCCGCCTACAAGGTGGCGCGCGGCTACGAGTCGCTCAAGATGGCGGACAACCGCCCGCTGATGGAGCAGCAAATCCGCGACAACATCATCAAGACCCTGACCGACGAGAAGCTGGGCGACAAAATCACCGTGTCCCAGGTGCAGGTGCGCGCCATCACCCCGGCCGATGTGATCGTGCAAAGCGCCAACGAACTGGTGCGCGCCCAAAACGAGCTCAAAACCAAAGAAGTCGAAGTGCAAACCGCCAAGAAGGAGGCCGAGCGCATAGCCGCGCTGAACGCCAATGCGGGTGCCATTGGCTACATGAATGCCATGGCCAATCTCAAGATCGCCGAGGGCGTTGCCAGCGGCAAAGTGCAAACCATCGTGGTGCCCTACGATTTCAAAGGCATCGTGAACGCCAAGTGAGGACACCCCCATGGGCATGACCCTTGATGGCAAATTGGTCGTCGCCATCTCCAGCCGCGCCCTGTTTGACTTTGAAGAAGAAAACCAGGTCTTCGAGCAAAACGACGACCACGCCTACATGCAGCTCCAGCGCCAGCGGCTGGACGTGCCGGCCAAGCCCGGTGTGGCGTTTTCGCTGGTTAAAAAACTACTCGCCTTTAACGAGACGCCGTCGCAGCGGGTAGAGGTGGTCATTTTGTCGCGCAACGATCCGGTGAGCGGCCTGCGCGTCATGCGCAGCGCCGCGCACTACGCGCTACCCATCATCCGCTGCTCGTTCACCCGGGGTGAATCGCCCTGGCGCTACCTCAAGCCCTTGCGGGCCAACCTGTTTTTGAGCACCCACCTCAAAGACGTGCGCGACGCGCTGGTCGCTGGCGTCCCAGCCGCACAGGTCTACCCCCACAGCGCGCACGCCAGCGAAGCCCACCCCACCGAGGTGCGTATCGCCTTCGACGGGGACGCGGTGTTGTTCAGCGACGAGGCCGAGCAGGTGTACCAAACGCGCGGGCTGTCTGCCTTCCAGCAACACGAAACCGACAAGGCCGCTCTGCCCCTGCCCGATGGCCCCTTCAAGCCCCTGCTGGTGGCCCTGCACCGCATGCAACAAGCCGCCATGCCGCACATGCGCATTCGCACCGCGCTGGTCACGGCGCGCAGCGCCCCCGCCCACGAACGCGCCATCCGCACCCTGATGGACTGGAACATCGAGGTGGACGAGGCCATGTTCCTCGGTGGCCTGGACAAGGGGGAGTTTTTGCGCGAGTTTGAACCCGACTTTTTCTTTGACGACCAAACCGGCCATATCGAATCCGCCGCACGCCACGTGCCCAGCGGCCATGTGGCCAGCGGCGTTCGCAACCCAGGAGACCCCACCCCATGAGCGCACTCGCTCGCATTGGCCCCAAGTGGGCTGCCTTCCGGGGCTTTATACGGCGCGTGGTGGCCTTGTCCACCCCGTACTTTTCATCCAGCGACAAATGGAAAGCACGCGGCATGCTGGCCGCCATCGTGGCGCTCAACCTCGCGCTGGTCTACATGGCGGTGGTCTTCAACGACTGGAACCGTCTGTTTTACGACGCCTTGCAGGAAAAGAATGCCGCGGTCTTCTGGGAACAGCTCGGGCGCTTCACCTATTTGGCCTTTGTCTTCATCGTCATTGCGGTCTACAAGTTCTACCTGACCCAGTTGCTGGAGATGCGCTGGCGCGCCTGGATGACGGATCACTACCTGGCGCAGTGGATGGCGCACCACGCGTTGTACCGGCTAGAGCTGACCCGGTTTGCCGCCTCGGGGCAGGCGCGAGACGTGCCGCCGGACAACCCGGACCAGCGCATTCAAGAAGACATCAACCAGTTCACCAGCTACACCATCTCCCTGAGCATGGGCTTGCTCAACGCGGTGGTCACGCTGGCCAGCTTTGTGGGCATTTTGTGGACGCTCTCCGGGGCCTTTGCCTTCACGTGGGCGGGGCAGGACTATTCCATTCCCGGCTTCATGGTGTGGATGGCAGTGCTGTACTGCGCGGTGGGCAGTGTGATCACGCACTACATCGGGCGCAAACAGATTCCCTTGAACTTCGAACAGCAGCGGGTGGAGGCCGACTTTCGCCACCACCTGATTCGGGCCCGCGAGTACAGCGAATCGATCGCTTTGGACCGGGGCGAGGCGGTGGTGCGTGCCCAAATGGCACAGCGCTTTGGCAAGGTGCTGGCCAACAACTTGGCGCTCATCCGGGCGCAAAAAGGGCTGATCTGGTTCACCAGCTTTTTTGGGCAGGCGGCGGTGGTGTTCCCGTTTGTGGTGGCGGCCCCCCGGTTTTTCAGCGGTGCCATCCAGCTAGGACAGCTCACCCAAATTGCGGGCGCCTTTGGGCAGGTGCAAGGCGCGCTCAGCTGGTTTGTGGACACCTACAGCAGCCTGGCCAGCTGGCGTGCCACCACGGACCGCTTGACCAGCTTTGACGCGGCGCTGGCCGCTCTTTCAGCGGGCACACCGCAGCCCACCAGCCAAGCCGCCACCCAGCCCGACGGTGCCAGCAGCCTGGAGGCCGGGCCGCTGCGCATTGCGCTGCCCAACGGCGACACGCTGCTCGACGATGTTCGCGTGCAAGTGAAGGCGGGCGACCGCATCTTGCTGCAAGGTCCGTCTGGGAGCGGAAAGTCCACCTTGTTCCGCACCTTGGCAGGCATCTGGCCCTACGCCCAGGGTGCCGTCCATTTGCCAGCCCACAGCATGTTTGTGCCGCAAAAAGCCTATTTTCCCAATGGGCCGCTGCGCGACGCCCTGGCCTATCCCCATGCGGCCCCGCAGTACAGCGACGCGCAACTCCAACAAGCCTTGCGCGATGCGCTGCTGCCGCAGTTGGCAAACGCGCTGGACACCACACAGGCGTGGAGTCAACAACTCTCCGGCGGCGAGCAACAGCGCCTGGCCATTGCCAGAGTGCTGCTGCAGCGGCCGCAGTGGTTGTTGGTAGACGAGGCCACCAGCGCACTGGACGAAGCGGCCGAGGCCACGCTCTACCAGCGCCTGTGTGACATGGTCAGCGAACAGGGCGGGGCCCTGGTGTCCATCGCGCACCGGCCGGGGGTAGCGGCGTTTCACCACCAGCGGTGGGTCTTGGAGCCGCAAGGTGCGGCCCCAGAACCGGGCAGCACCGTCGGTCACCGTGCAGCGCTGTTTACCTTCTCGACGAAACCGGCGTAGCCCTTGGCCCGCAGTTCGCACGCGGGGCAGGTGCCGCAGCCGTAGCCCCACGCGTGGCGCTGCGTGCGCTCGCCCAGGTAGCAGGTATGGGTGTGCTCCACCACCAAATCGACCAGCGCCTGCCCGCCGCCGGGCACTCCGGTGCCCTCGCCCAGTGCATGGGCCAGCGCCCAGGTCTGGGCCTTGTTGATCCACATGAGCGGCGTCTCGATCAAAAAGCGCTGGTCCATGCCCAGGCACAGGGCCAGTTGCAGGGCTTTCATGGTGTCATCACGGCAATCGGGGTAGCCCGAAAAGTCGGTTTCACACACGCCGGTCACGATCACCTGCAAGCCCCGGCGGTAGGCTAGGGCGGCTGCCAGCGTCATGAACAACAGGTTGCGGCCAGGCACAAAGGTATTGGGCAGGCCATTGGCCTGCATCTTGAACGCGGTATCCCGCGTAAGGGAGGTTTCGCTCACCTCTCCCAACACGGCAAGGTCCAACAGGTGGTCTTCACCCAGTTTGGACGCCCACTGCGGAAAACGCGCCTTGATTTCGCGCAGCACGTTCAAGCGCGCCTGCAGCTCGACGTGGTGGCGTTGGCGGTAGTCAAAGGCGATGGTCTCTACCCGTTCGTAGCGCGCCAGGGCGTGGGCCAAGCAGGTGGTGGAGTCTTGGCCGCCAGAAAAAAGTACAAGTGCGGTGGTATGCATGGCCGCGATGTTAGAGCACTGCAACTGCGCGGTGGCTGCCGCAGCGGGCTGCCAGCCAGCGGAGATGCTCAGAGGTTTTCGGTCTTCTTGACCTTGCTGGGCGTATAGACCAGCGCCTGCTTGGCCCATTGCCCAGGCGCGTCGGTGCCAGAGCCGGACTGCGGTGTGATGACCTGTTCGTGCACCTGCGCCACCTGCACGGCGTTGGCGCTGGCAGTCCACATGGTGCGCAAGTGGTCGATGAGCATTTGCGAGATCGGCTTGGGCGGCGGGTCTTCCACCTTTTCTTTCTCGGGCTTGTGGATCGTCCAGTCTTTGGGCACCGCCGCCTCGATGCCCTGCGCCGACGGATCAGACACGCTGTGGTGCGGTGCCTCGCACACCGCAGCGGGCTTGAGCGCAGGGTTTACCTTGTCGATCACGTCGGGGGTGGACTCGATCGTGCTGCTGACACTGACCGAGGGGTTGACCGGAGCAACTGGGAGAACCCGATGTGCCCCAGACGACACCGCCTCTGCGCCGCCAGGGCGCAAATTGGGGGTTCGATCCATGGATGGCAGTTGCATGGTGGGTAGGCTTTGCGGCCCCTCCGGTTACTTTTAGGCGTTGACGTACCTTTCTTAACGGCAGATTTAGGGGGTTATTGAGGCCTATTTTCAAAATTCAGCAAATTTTTTGGTTCCAGACGCGTGATGCCCACACCCTGCCCGGCAGCCGGGGGCAAGGTAAACCGCCCCACCAGTTGCTCCAGCATGGCGGCCTGCTCCCGCAGCGATGCCGCAGCGGCTGCGCTCTGTTCCACCAGGGCGGCGTTTTGCTGGGTCATTTGCTCCAAGGCGTCCACGGCATCACTGACCTCCTGCATGTCCTGGCTTTGGGCGGCACTGGAATTGGAAATATCGGCAATGATGCCGCTGACTTTTTGCACCGCGTCGACCACCCCCTGGATGGTGTTCCCCGCACCGTCTACGAGCTGCGAGCCGTGCTCCACGTTTTCCACCGAACTGGTAATCAGGCTTTTGATCTCTTTGGCTGCCGCCGCACTGCGGCCCGCCAGGGCACGCACTTCGCTGGCAACCACCGCGAAGCCCCGGCCTTGGTCTCCGGCACGGGCGGCCTCGACCGCCGCGTTCAGCGCCAAAATGTTGGTTTGAAAGGCGATGCCATCGATCACCGCAATGATGTCCACAATTTTGCGGGACGACCCGTGGATGGCGTGCATGGTCTGCACCACCTTTGCCACCGATTGGCCACCCTCTTGTGCCACCGTGTAGGCAGAGCCCGCCATCGCATTGGCCTGACCGGCTGCATGGGCAGACTGCTGGACGGAGCCATTCAGGCGGGCAAGGGTCGCGGCGGCACGCTGCAGGTTGGACGCGGTGGTTTCGGTACGGTGCGAGAGGTCGTGGTTGCCGTGGGCAATTTCCGAACTGGCAACGGTGATGCTTCCGGTGGACTGGTGGACCTGCCCCACCAACGCAGCCAGCGAGCGCGCCATTTGCGCCAACGAGCGGAGCACCTCTCCCATCTCGTCTTGGCGATCGGTGGCGATATGTACCCCCAAATTGCCCTCGCCAATCGACTTGGCAACCCACACCACCTGGCCCAAAGGCTCGCACACATTGCGCTGGAGCATGCGGGTGCCGATGGCAATGAGCACCACGATCAGCGCCATGATGGCGGCCACCGACCACACGGTGCGCATGCGCTCTGCACCGGCCTTGTCGCGCAAGGCGGTGGCACCTTGCTGGGTCAATTGCACCATCGCCTGCTGGGCAGCGAGAAAGGCGTTGAGCTGGGGCTGGGTCGTCGACTGGATTTCTGCCAGCACGGCGGCTGCATCACCCGCAGCGTGCAGTTCTTTGGCTTTGGCAAGCGACGCTTGCAAGGCATGCGCCTGTTGTTTGACTGCGCCCAAGGCGGCCTGCTCGTCGGGGCTGCGCATGAGCTGGGTGAGGTCTTGCTCGACCTGGGCCTCTTCAGCGGTGACAGCCGCACGGCCAGACTCCAGAAACTGGTGCGCCTGCGCGTCGCCTGCCAGTGCCGCGCCAATGCCGCGCAAGGCCTGCGCCTGGGCCAGCCCGTACCAGCGGGCACTCAGTTCCAGCTTGCGTTGTTGCTCGGATTGTTCTGCCACCGTGGCGGCCTGCGAACGCACCGTGCGTATTGCAGAGCCGCTGGCCATGGCCACGAGGGCCACACTGACCGCTATGGCTGGCAGCCATATTTTGAGCGCGATGCTCAGGGTTTTCATAGGCATGTGTCCTGTTGTCCGTTGCCCCCCAGTATCAGAACATTCCTGCCACCCGGTCAATAGCGCACCAAAGCCCTAAAGGTCAAAACGCTTGTGCCCTGCGCAGGGATAATGACGCTCCAAAGTGCGGTAGTGGCCGAGGCCTTGGTGTGCGGCAGGCTCGATTGCACCATTTGCCAGTCCCCCGGAATGGGCTCCACCACCGTGACGGTAACGGCCTCTTTCTTGGCATTTTTCAGCACGATCTCGTAGGCGCTCTCCGCCACAAAACCAAACTTGCCAACGTTGGGCAGGCGTTTGAAGTCGGTTTGCCGCTTGTCCGCTGTCACGTCAAAGGCATTGCCCAGCTTGAGCCGAATTTTTTCGTTTTTGGGCGTGTGGTCGATGTTGTCTTCGCCGATGAACTGGGCATTGCCCGCGCTGTCTTTTTTGTACACCCGCACCACGCCCTTGGGCAAGGGAAGCCCCAAACGGGAATCTTCGCGGTTGTCAAACTCCAAAAACACGCCCACTTTGAGCTTTTTGCCCAAATCGCCGGCGGCGCTGTGATAGTAAAACTCACCCCCCTGGAGCACCATGTCTTTGCGCGCCGCAACACCGCTGGCCGACAACAAGGCCACCTGCTTGGTTTGGTTTTCGGCAATGGTGGTGGGGCGGTCCAGGGTGTAGAGGTGGTATTCAAACAGGCCCTCCTCCGCCATGCTGGATTCCGCCTTGGCCATGGCCGGTGCGGCCATCAGCACAGGCCGACCCCGGATCGTCAGGTCGGGGGCCACCTGGTTCACATCGCCCGCTACCAACTGCAGCTTGGCATTGCGGTAAGAGGCACCGCTGGTGTTGGTCAGGGTGACCCAGCCCGACATGTCCAGTGCGTCCTCGGCGGCACCCAACTCCACCACGTAATCCGCCTTCCACGACAGCCCGGCGGTGAGGTAGCTCAGCTCCACATCCTGACGGGCCGCGCCCGCGTTGACCAACGACATGACCAAGGTCGGGCGATCACGCAGGTTGGGCGGTACATCGTCAAACACCAGCCGCCCTGGAACACCGGTTTCAATGCGGCCCCCGATTTTCAACACCACCCCATTGTTGGCCGACAGCACGGTGGCAGCCTCTACGGTTTCTTCCCCGGTGACTGCATGGGTGCGTACCACCTTGACCTGCCGACCCACGTACTTTTCCAACAGCTTTTGGGGGGTGAGCAAGTCAAAGTCAAAGTTTTGCTCTTGCACCCGCACTGCGCCGGGCGAGGTGAGGCTGCGCAGCAAGGCGGTTTGGGGGCGCATGCGCGCGCTCACATCGCGAAAAGCCAGCGCTACCGGGCCGCTGGCAAGCGAGATCTTGCGCATATCTTTGACCAAGGCGAGGTTCTCGTTATAGATCGTCACCGCCACTTCCTGTTGGTCGGCCAGTCCGCTGCGCTGCTCCACAGGCTGCGCATAACCCGACACCGCCACACTCCAAAACACGCTACCAGCCACCACCACCGCAAAGAGACGCATAGGGTTCCTTCGTTTGTTCATCGGTGCGGACGCACCTAGGCAGTTAGGATAAGCCATGGCTTGGTTACCCCTCTGGATGCAGCACTACCCCCGACACCACCTGCGGGACGACGTTACCGCCGGACTGGTGGTGACATTTCTGGTGATTCCGCAAAGTCTGGCCTATGCGTTGCTGGCCGGGCTACCCCCGCAGGCGGGGCTGGTTGCCAGCGTCCTCCCCGCCATCGCCTATGCCTTGCTGGGCAGCAGCAAGGTGCAATTGGTGGGGCCGGTGGCCATTACGGCCCTCATGACCCTGAGTGTGTTGAGCCCGCTAGCCACGCCGGGCAGCGCCCAATACCTGCAACTGGCGGCCTGGCTGAGCCTGGCCTCGGGTCTGGTGATTGCCGCTTGCGGCATGGCCCGGTTGGGCTTTTTGTCTCAACTCTTGAGCCGGCCGGTGGTCAGCGGCTTTGTGGCCGGGTCTGCGGTGCTGATCATGGCCAGTCAAGCCAAGTTCATTTTGGGGGTGGAGGCGCACGGCAACTCCGCCGCTCACACCCTGCGCCTGTTGTACGCCAAGGTGCCAGACGCCAATGCTGCCGCCCTTGCCGTGGGTGTGGCGTCCATGGTGGGCTTGGCTGCTGCCCGCTGGGGCTTGCGGCGCTGGCCGTTCTGGATGCGCGTGGCCCCCTTGTTGGTGCTGCTGCTGGCCACGGTGGCGGTGCAGTCCTTGGCCTTGGATACCCGCTACGCCGTGGCGGTGGTGGGCACCGTGCGCTTGGAGGACTGGGCCCCGGCGTTTCACCTTCCCGACATGGCGACGTTACAGGCCCTTGCAGGACCGACTGTGCTGATTTCGCTCATTGGCATGGTGCAGTGCATCACCATGGCGCAGGCGTTGGCGGCCCGGCGCAGGGAACGCATCGATGCCAACCGCGAACTCCTGGGGCTGGGTGCGGCCAATGCGGTTGCGGCCTTCAGCGGGGGCATGCCGGTAGGGGGCGGCTTGTCGCGCTCAGCCATCAATGTGGCCGCCGGAGCCCAAACGCCCCTGGCAGGCATCGTCTGCGGCGTGTCCATGGGGGTCGCGGTGCTGGTGGGCACCGAGGCGCTCGCCGCACTGCCCTTGGCGGCCTTGGCCGCCAGCATCATGGTGGCCGCCTGGAGCATGATCGACCTGGCGGCCCTGCGGCAGGCCTGGAACTATGACCGGGCTGACGCCATCGCCTGGCTGGGCACGGCGCTGGGGGTGCTGGTAATGGGCCTAGACACCGGGATTGCCGTAGGCATCGGGCTGTCCTTGGCCACTCTGTTGTGGCGCTCCAGTACGCCACACATTGCGGTATTGGGCCGCCTGCCCGGCACCCACACCTTTCGCAACGTGGAGCGCTATGCCACAGAGCCCCTGCCCCATGCCCTCTTGCTGCGCATTGATGAGAGCCTGTTTTTTGGCAACCTCCAAGCGGTAGAAACCCGCCTGGGCCAGCTACTGGACAGCCACGAACACGTGGAAGACGTGGTGCTGGTGATGACGGCGGTCAACCGCATTGACACCTCTGCGCTGGAGGTCTTGTGTGACATCAACCGCGACCTGCAGGCGCGCGGCATTCGGCTGCACTTGGCAGAAGTCAAAGGCCCGGTGCACGACCGGCTGGTGCATACCCCGTTATGGACGGATCTCTCAGGCCAGGTGTTTCCCTCGGTGGCGCAGGCCTACCAAGCCTTGCTCGCCCAGCGCATGGCCTCGGCCGATGCGGCGCTGGCGATCTAGGATGCGAACGTAGCTTTGGGCGGGCGTTGCGCAGCGTGCGCGACAACGAAGTCGGCAATCGGGCCCACCTGGCTCAGTGCCAGGCACGCAAGACCGGGCGCATCCACCGGGCCGTCACTGGCCACCGCCATCACACCGGGCCACGCTGGCCACAGCAGCGCCTTGCCGACGCTGGCGCGCCACACCTCTAGCTTGGGAAACACGCCGCCTTTAAAGCCCTCCACCAACACCAGGTCGCAGGCCTGCATGCGGTCCAGCAGGTAGTCGAGATCGGGCTCGGGACGGCCACGCAATTCGTGCATCAGCGCCCAGCGTTCACGCCCCAGCAGCAGCACCTCGGAGCATCCCGCTTCGCGCAAGCGAAACGAGTCTTTACCGGGCCGGTCGATGTCAATGTCTTTATGGCTGTGCTTGATCAGTGACACCCGCAAACCCCGCCCGGTGAGCTCGGGAATGAGGCGCTCTAGCAAGGTGGTTTTTCCCATGCCGGAGTGACCGGCAATTCCAAAAATACGCATGCTGAGGCTTATTCGACGGTGATGGGGTGTTTGGGCTGGGAGGTCATTCCGAATTGGTGGTACCCACCATGCAATGCATCGTGAAAATTAATCATAAAGGACGCCATTGGTGGTCGTATTCAGACTACCCAAGGGGGCTATCCGACAAGGTTTTGGACCCGAGAGGTCACTAGGCGGACTGACACCGGCCGCCTATGCAAAAACACTGTTTCAGAAACCAGCTAAATCAACCCCGGACTCCAAACCTAGGTGCTACTAAAAATGGGGGGGGGATTACCGCCTGGATTGTCATTGTTGCTTATCGCAACAGAACCGACGGTCCGGAGCTCTAATGCCGTTACTCAATGGCCTTGCCCATGTCCTCCACCACCTTCTTGGCATCACCAAACACCATCATGGTCTTGTCCATGTAGAACAGTTCGTTGTCCAGCCCGGCGTAGCCTGCGGCCATGGAGCGCTTGTTCACGATGATGGTCTTGGCCTTGTAGGCCTCGAGTATTGGCATGCCGTAGATGGGACTGCCCTTGGTGTGGGCCGCGGGGTTCACCACGTCGTTGGCCCCCAGGATGATGGCTACATCGGCCTGGCCGAACTCCCCGTTGATGTCCTCCATCTCAAACACCTGGTCGTAGGGCACCTCGGCCTCTGCCAAGAGCACG
>JARXAM010000080.1 GCA_029865845.1 Rhodoferax sp.
TGACTGTGCTAGCCCACCAACCCAGAGGTATTGCAAGGGCCAAGGTCACGCCCCACCCGGCCTCGCCCATCCACTGCGATAGCGCAAGAAACGCTATCCACGCCCATAGGGTGCCGACCGTGCCCGGTGCCAAAAAGGACAGCCCCGAACCGCAGCCCAGTGCCAAAAAGTGCGCGGGATGAGATAACAGAAATCTGACATTGGGGCGAGCTCCTTGGGGGGCATGCGCAGGATGAGAGGAGATTGCGTCGTTCATTCCCGGATTATTCAACGGCGCATCAGGCCGGGCTCTGGCGGTGTAGAGAAATCCATTGCCACCCGGAGGTGTCGACAAATGTTCAGGCATACACAATTGGGTTTGCGGGGACCGGAGCAGGCATCTGTAATCGAGGGCTACATCCTCATGTAGTGATGGCATCTATGAGCAAAAACCCCGTTTGGACCACCGTATTTGAGCTTGTCGAGCAGGCACAGCCGTTGATGAACAACGCGCTGTCTTTGGCTTGGGATATCAGCAAATCCCAAGAAATGTATGTGAGTCGCACCCCTTCGTGGCAGGGAGCGCGCGTGCCAGCGGCGAATCCCTTTGGCATTGGCAGTCGGGTGCTGCTGCATGAGCTGACGGCGACGCTTCCCCTCGAATTTGAGCGGGCACTCAAACTGCAACTCAAGGTCTCGCTCGGTTTCTTGCAGTCGCAGGCACCAGCGAAAAAACATGTGTTTGACGAAGGGACTTTGACCTTGGACGGCGAATTGCGTTTGTCGGGCAATGCCAACGCCTCCCGCAAGGTGCGCGTGGGCCGTATCGTGACCTTGCTGGAGAGTACGTGTACCCAAGAGTTGGAGATGATGATCGGTTTGCAAATCGAGTGTTTGCGGTTCTACAAGGCGCCAAGCAATCCCTTTCGCGCAGAAGTGTTTGCGGACTCCCTGTTGAGTTCGTTGGAAATACTTGTGCCAAATGACCGTCAGCAGCAGGAGATATTGCAGGTGCTCGGGCCAGCCTACGCGCAGGCGCTGCAGGAGGTGTTGCGCAAGACTGGGAAATCAATGGCCCGCAAGCTGCAGGGTTTTGCCGATCTGGTGTCAAGCGAACAGACGTGGCACAAGCCCCGTGTGGACACGCAGTTTGAGCCCACCATGCCTGCTGGTCTTTGATGCATCCTGCACCCAGAGCACGTATCGCGGAGTGGGCGGCATGGTGGGGTGGGTGGTTCGGGGTATCTCGCAAAGTACCGCGTTTGGACCTCAGGGAGTTGCTTGCCGAACGCTCGTTGGAGCAGGTGTACCAGCCGGTGGTCGACCTCACGACGGGGGCCATCGTCGGACAAGAGGCACTGGTTCGCACACCGCGCAAATTGGCGCAAACCAACTTCGATGCCTTACTGGAAGCGGCCCATTTGGAGCAGTGCCTCGACGACCTTGAGCTGGCCTGTTTTGAGTTGGCTATCGATCAGTGGATGACGCACAAGGGAAAAGGCCTGCTGTTTGTGAACGTGAGCGCGCAGACGCTCATGCAACTGCAAGCCGTCCATGCCAATGACAAGCTGATGAAGTTGCTTGCGAAATACGGCATGTCGGCCGCGCAATTGGGCTTGGATTTGTCGGGTTACTCCCACCTGGACCAACTCGACGCGCTGGTGAAAGCCTTGCAGCCTTTGCGACAGGCTGGTGTCACGATTGCCCTGGACAACTTTGACGCCCATGCGTCGAGTATGGAGGCCTGGGCTCGGATACTGCCGGACATCGTCAAACTTTCCCCACGTTGGACGCACAACATTGCGCACAATCATGAGCAGCGGCGGGTTGTACTTAGCATGGTCCACTTGGCACAACGTCACCGGATGCGCTTGGTGGTCAAGTCTGTCGAAACGGATGCGGAGTTGCTCCACATGAAGACGCTGGGCGTAGGGTTTGCGCAGGGTTTCTTTCTGGGCGGACCATCCGATGCCCCCTTGTTGTCCCTCAACCCCCGTGCGTGTGACGTATTGGCTCCTAGCAGCGAGCGCGTATAGGTTACAGACGCGCGAGCTGGTCGAAGCGGAGCAACAAGTCGTCCATATTTGCATTCAAGTGGTTCGCGCCATGCTCCCGTTGACTTCGGGCAAATGCGTGCCATGTCGAGATGGAGAGTATTTCCAGTTTTCCGTACGACAGGGCAAGCCACCCGTGAGACGCGAGTTGTTGCACGTATTCGGAAAATAGCGTACGCGAGACAC
This sequence comes from Rhodoferax sp., assembly GCA_029865845.1. Lineage (GTDB taxonomy): Bacteria > Pseudomonadota > Gammaproteobacteria > Burkholderiales > Burkholderiaceae_C > Allorhodoferax. The sequence continues at coordinate 2,220 of JARXAM010000080.1, forward strand.
CACACAATGCTGCAAGCGTGTTTTGTGGAATGGGGATTTCGATGCCGTCGCCCACGCCGATGGTGGGCGGGCGGTCTGAGCGGTATGCCAGGGCCTCTGCAAATTGCGCAAGTCCCATCGTGACGCGCATACATGGGTTTCCCATTTTCATCAGGGAGAGGGTTTCTGAGGTTTTTTGTACGCGCCACGCCATCAGTTTGGCGACGAACCGGGCGAAATTGGGCTCCACCGCAAAGAGTTGGTCGAACTGGGTTGCAGGAAGGGTGAGCACCTCGGTGGGCGTCAGGCACACATAGTCTGCAAAACTAGCCTTGCGGTTGATGATGGACTGCTCCCCAAACCAAGCCCCTTTGCCATAAATGGAGATGGGCGTGGCGTCGGAATTGCCCGTAGAGACAGACGCTGACACCAAGCCTTGGATGATGAACATCCAATGGGTAATGTCTTCCCCCTTGGTCCATAGACGTTTTCCGAGGTCATACGCCTGAACCTTGATCAGCGGGGATGTTTGCAGTACCAGGGTATCGGAAAGGCCGAGGCGTTTGAGCTGCTTAAACACATAGCCATGGGCTGGTGCGGTTTCGGGGGGCACATGCGCTCCAGGGGTGACAAAACAGAAAGCCACGCGGCTTTCGCGCGCAGCCCATTCTGTCAAACAATACGTCCCTGGCAGGATGTGCCTGCCCAGCCTTTACCATGTTTTACAGTGTGCTACGCATCACCCCGCAAAGTGGTCAAAACTGCGTCCGTGCGCTTTCCATGGGGTTCCCTGGCTGTTCACAAGCTCAATGCCGTCACCGATCACGATTTGCCCAATCCGCGTCAGCGGTGTACCGGTCTGCGATGCTATTGCCCCGAGCGTGGTGCGTTGAAGGGGCGATGCGGTGAACACCAGTTCATAGTCATCGCCTCCATACAGGGTGTAGCGGGCCACATCGTCTGGTGAGGGGCTTGTATCGCATGCCCCACCGCTCCCGGGATCTTTGAGGTGCGAGGGGGTGAACAGCGAGAAAACCGCGTGGGCGTCCAATACCGCGCCCACCCCGCTGCGACGCACAATGTGGCCCAAGTCACCGGCGAGTCCATCACTGATGTCTGCGGCGGACGACGCGATGCCGCGAAGCGCTGTCCCCAAACCAATGCGCGGGGTCGGGCGCTCCAGACGCTCGCGGGCAAGCGCGAGAGCAGGCGCACTGATGTTGCGGTGGCCGTTCAGGCAGTCTAGGGCGAGCGCCGCATCGCCCAAAGTCCCGCTCACCCAGACGTCGTCGCTCACTACGGCGCCACTTCGCAGCAGCGCTTGCCCTGGCGGGATCTCCCCAAACACGGTGATGCTAATGGTCAAGGGGCCTCGGGTGGTATCTCCGCCGACCAGCGAGCAGTGGTGGGCGTCTGCCAGTTCAAGCAAGCCGCGCGAGAATCCGTCCAGCCACGCGGCGTCGGATTGGGGCAGGCTCAGTGCCAAGGTGAAGCCGACCGGTGTTGCTCCGCATGCAGCGAGGTCGCTCAGGTTGACGGCAAGGGCCTTGTGCCCTAAAGAGTGAGGGGATACGTCCGGGAAAAAGTGCCGCCCGCATACCAGCATGTCGCTGCTTACAGCCCACTGCATGCCGGGCGTGGGCTGGAGCAACGCGCAGTCGTCCCCTATTCCCAGTACCACCTGCGTAGGAAGGCGGTGCCCTGGGCGCGAAAAAAAACGATCAATGAGTTCAAACTCGCCCAATGGGGGGGGGGCAGCGGGCTCTGGGGCAAAGGTCTTCATAACGGGGCGTTTGGAAAAAAGTAGTGCATGCCAGCGCCCTTCACGGATGCGGGCTTGCACCCATGGGCCCACTGCCGCAGCGCGTCGGACTTAATGCAGTGTGCGTCGTTCGCCGGAGTCGCTGAGCGCGTCCAGCACGAACATGGGAATGTCGGTGTCAAATTTTTCGCCGTCTTCAGCTACGCAAAAGTAGCTTCCGTGCATGGTGCCGGTGGGGGTGCGAAGCCGGGTTCCGCTGGTGTACTCAAACGCCTGCCCCGGTTGCAAAAGCGGTTGTTGCCCAACGACCCCCAGCCCCTTGACCCGCTCGGTGTGGCCATTGGCGTCATTCACAAACCAACTGCGGGAGATTAACTGTGCAGTCACTTCGCCAATGTTGGTGATGGTAATGGTGTAGGCAAATACGTACACGCTATCGTGGGGTGCAGATTGATCCGAAAGATAACGGGGCACGACTTCTACAAGAAACGCATATTTCGACATTCCGTAATGCTACCTGCGAAAATAACAGCTTCAAAGCCCCTTCCCGACAAGACCACTCCCACAGGATATTGCCACCATGGATTACCGCATCGCTCCCTCTATTCTTACTGCCGATTTTTCTCGTTTGGGAGAGGAGCTGCGGGATGTGATTGCGGCGGGCGCGGATTGGATTCACTTTGATGTGATGGACAACCACTATGTGCCGAATTTGACTTTTGGCCCGATGATTTGTAGCGCATTGAAGCCGCACGCCAAGACGGCGTCCGGGCAGCCGGTTCCGATTGATGTGCACCTCATGGTCTCGCCAGTGGATGCGCTGGCTGCGACTTTTGCAGAAGCCGGGGCGGACTACATCAGTTTTCATCCTGATGCATCTACCCACGTCCATCGCAGTATTCAGGCGATCAAAAATCAGGGGGTCAAGCCGGGTCTGGTATTCAATCCGGCCGAGTCACTTGATGTGTTGGACTGGGTGATTGACGACATTGATTTGATTTTGATCATGAGCGTCAACCCTGGTTTTGGGGGGCAGGGTTTTATAGACACTTCTTTGCGCAAAATTGAAGCGGTCCGCAAACGTATTGAGGCCTCGGGAAAAGTCATTCGTCTTGAAGTGGATGGCGGCATCAAGGCTGACAACATCCGCCGTGTTGCCGACGCGGGCGCCGATACTTTTGTCGCAGGCAGCGCCATTTTTGGGCAGGCCGACTATGGCGCGGTCGTACGCGCCATGCGCCTTGCGCTAGGCAGCTAAGGATGCATCGAACCCAATGCGCTTGACAGAAACCCCGGTATCTACCGGCGGGAACTGGCAAGACCATCTCGCCAAAGCGTGGCTCAACGGCCCACATCCGCATGTCCGTGTGCGTGTGGTGTTGTTGGGCGTGCTGGCATTGCTCGCCGTGTTCGGGGTGCTGCATGGGGTGCTGTCGCAGCAGTGGCTTGATGAGCGGCAGATGGATGTGGACGTACTCCAATCTGTCTATCAACAGCGCCTTAGCGCACAGCAACTCGGGGTGGCGCTTGATGCCTCTGGCCGCGGGGTAGAGTCGATCCGTCAGCTCGAAGCCGCGGGGCCCGTCATGGTGGCCTTGCACCGCGAGTTTTTGCGCATGGACGCCTTGGTGTCCAGCCGGGCGGCGCCTGAGGCCTTGTATGCGGAGGATTTGGGGGCCACGCTGGCGGAGTGGCGGGCCGCGCAGCAGATCTTGTGGACGGCCTATCAGCAGCAACATCAGGAGCAGGTGTGGATGCCCTCAGAGAGGGCGCGCCTGAGTGAGCAGGTGCAGCGCGCCGGGACATCGCTGGATGTGTTGTCCCAAGCCGTCAGTACCCACATAGCCCAACGCAGTCGGCAGTGGATGTCCATGATTTGGACCATCGTTGCGGGAACCTTGCTGGTGGGCTTGGTGTTGGCATTTGCCTTGGCAATGCCCATGGCGAGGGCGGTGCGCCAACAGTATGAAACCATGACCCGCCAAGGCAACCGGCTCAAGCGACTGGCGAAGGCGTCAGAGATCAGTTCTAACGCCATTGCCATCACCGATGCGATGCACCAGATTGTGTGGGTCAACCAGGCATTTGCCGACCTGATGGGCTATACGCTGGAGTCGGCCCGAGGACGCCGCATCGGAACTTTGTTGAAAGCGCGCAGCCCCGAATCAATGGACCTCGTTGCATTCACGGACGCACTGCGTTGCGGACAAGGGTTGCAACATGAGTTGCGCTTGACGGGCCGCGACGGCTCGCAAGGCTGGATGTGGGTTGATATGCAACCCATACGCGAGGGCGATGAACCGGTCAGCGGATGGGCCATGGCTATCACGGATCTGACCGAGGTTCGAACCCAGCAAGAGACGCTGTCCCTTGCTGTCTCTGGTGCGGGGCTGGGCATTTGGCACTGGGACCTTGTGCACAAGCGCGTGGGCTGGAATGCCCGCATGCAACATATGTTGGGTTTCCCTGACGGGGTATTGATTCCGCAGGCCGATACCTGGATGTTGTTGATTCATCCCGACGATATTGGGCTCTGGAAGACGTCATTGCGCCAGCACTTGCACAACGTGACCAACGAGCACCGCTTGGCAGTACGCCTGCGGCACTTTGGTGGCGCGTGGGTATGGATTTTGTTCGTTGGCCGGGCGGCGGACCCGGATGGAAATGGGCGCTATCGCCGCATGGCAGGGGTTGCCATGGACGTGAATGCCCAAAAGTCCCTAGAGCAGCAACTCTGGACAGCGGCGCGTACCGATCAGCTGACAAATCTGCCCAACCGCACGGTATTGGTGGAGCAAATCCAGTCCGCCATTGACCAACGGCGAGCGGAACCGGATTACCAGTTCGCGGTGTTGTTCATGGACTTTGACCGCTTCAAGCAGGTCAACGATACGCTGGGTCACTCGGTGGGCGATACCCTGCTGCGCCACATTGCCAGACGGCTGGAGGACTGTCTTCAGTCGGGCAACAGCGTTGGCATTCCAAGCCATGCGTGCCCCGTGGCCACCCGCATTGGCGGCGACGAGTTCGTCGTATTGTTGAAGCACGTTCGCGATGAACATCACGCAGCCCACGTAGCGGCACGCCTGCTCGATGTGTTGGCCGCGCCATACGAGCTCCATGGGCATTGGGCGAACGCCACGGTCAGCATTGGGGTGGTGACGAGCGCGCTGGCAGCAGACGATGTGGACAGCATCCTGCGGGATGCAGATATCGCCATGTACGAGGCCAAGCGCGCAGGCCGTGACCGCTATGTCATCTTTGAGCCCCCCATGCGTTTGCGCGTCCGTGACGCCGCAGAGTTGGAGAGTGACCTGCGCCAGGCATTGAAGCGTGAGGAGTTGCACGTGGTGTACCAACCGCTGGTCCGCCTGCGTGACCAAAGTATCACGGGCATGGAAGCCTTGGTGCGCTGGCGGCACCCTACGCGCGGTTTGGTATCGCCCGAAGAGTTCATACCGCTGGCCGAAACCAGCGGTCTCATTGTGGCGATGGGCGATTTTGTGTTGCGCACCGCATGCCGCGACTTCCAATGGCTGCGCATGCGCCTTGGGGCCGCAGCGCCAGCGAGTGTGTCGGTCAACCTATCGCGTGCCCAACTCAGCGTGCCGCATTTGCCAGACATCGTACAGGCGGCACTTCATGCGGCAGCCATGCAGCCCGACCAACTGGTGTTAGAGGTTACCGAGAGTTTTGCCGCCCAAGACAGCACCACACAACACGCACTGCGCGCCCTGCGTGCGCTGGGGGTATCGCTGTCTCTGGACGATTTTGGTACCGGCTATTCGTCACTGGCGTGCTTGCAGGAATTGCCGGTCAATTCCATCAAGATTGACCGCGCATTCACCGCCCGAGTGGACCACAGTGAATATCACCGCGTGTTGATAGAGGCCACCTTGCGGGTTGCGACTGCGCTGGCATTGGAGACCCTTGCCGAAGGCGTAGAAACGCAAGCCCAGGCCCAGCAGCTCACCGAGATGGGGTGCGCCATGGGGCAAGGTTACTGGTTCGGCCGCCCCATGGATATCGCAGTGCTGGAAAACTGGATAACCGCCCACGCACCCCCACATCAGGAGATCATGACATGACTACAAACACCGTCTGGCCACGCCAGAGCATCGACGCCATCATTGTCGATTTGGATGGGACGATGGTGGACACCATCGGCGATTTTGTGAGCGCACTGCAAGGCATGTTGAGCGACTTGCCTGCACCGTTCAATGCATTTGAGGTGTCACCAGCGATGGTGCACGCCATGGTTGGAAAAGGAAGCGAGCACCTGGTGCACAGTGTGCTGACCCATATTGATGCGGTGTGCACCCAGGCCCAGGGCAGCACGCTTTTTGACGCGGCCATGGAGGCATATCGACGCCACTACGCTGTGAGCAATGGGCGGCATTCCACGGTGTACCCCGGGGTCATGGAAGGGCTTGCCGCGTGGGCGCAGGCCGGCGTGCCACTTGCGTGTGTTACCAACAAGCCCGGTGTTTTCGCGAGGGACTTGTTGGAGAAAAAGGGCCTTCTGCCGTGGTTTGGAACGATAGTGGGCGGAGACGAAGTCCCGGTGAAGAAGCCCGACCCTACCGCCTTGCTGTGGGCATGCCAGCGCATGCATACGACAGCGCCCCGCACATTGGTCGTGGGAGATTCTGTGAACGATGCCGTCGCCGCCAGGGCAGCTGGCTGCCCCGTGGTACTCGTCACCTATGGGTACAACCATGGCAACCCAGTCCACGATGTGGATGCCGACGCTTACGTTTCGTCCCTGGATGCCTTGCACCTAGCCTAAAAAGTTTCCCAATCGTCGTCGCCCTTTGCTTGGGCTTGTCGTTCGTCTGCGCGCGCTGCCGGTGTGCTCGGCTTGGGCGGAATCGGCTTGTCTGTCTTGGGGGCAGGGCGTGCGGTAGAACCCGCCTGACGTGGCGGCGCGCCACGTGAGGCGGTGTTTTTTGCCATTTCTGGTGCGCGGCGCTCTGGGCCTGCGTAGTTCAGTTGTTGAGGTGAACGTGCGCGAACCGGCGCTTTGGGCAATATCTGGGCCAACGCTTGACTAGCAGATGAAGGCGCAGTTTTGGCGTCCGGAGCAAATGCGCCCCCGTGCGGCGAATGCATATCTTGTGACAACTGAAACACCGCCACCACCTGAACCAGCTCGTGGGCCTGGCTCTTAAGGCTGCTCGCTGCTGCAGCCATTTGCTCCACCAGCGCGGCGTTTTGCTGGGTGGTCTGGTCCATTTGGGTGATGGCTTCGCCCACTTGCGACACGCCGGTGCTTTGCTCGTTGCTG
>JARXAM010000012.1 GCA_029865845.1 Rhodoferax sp.
GCGGCATTGCGCGGGGCACCTGTGCGGGTCAAGAGTCCGGGGGGCAGGCTGACTTGGAGCCACGACAGCGCTGCGCCGGGAACGATCAGAACGGTATCGTGGTGGGGGTCTGCCGGGGGACCTTCGGTGCTGTGAATGACCGGGTCGGACCCGCCGCGCACGCAGTGCCACACTGCGTCTTCAGTGCAATGGGGGACGGGGGGCATGACCAGAATCGGACGCATGGGAACCTATTGTACGGAGTCATCCGGTGGCGCTTCGCGCTCTTTCCAGAGGGATTTCACCAACAAGCCATTGCGCTCAATCCCCGTGCGCTCCTGGGTTACCAGGCTACCGATGCGCAGGCGGGTGCGAACTTCGAAGTAGCGGCTCTTTACGCTGTGCTGCCCGTCGATCAAGAAACCTTCACCCAAGCCGGTAGCGGCGGCGGCATCGGCCAGGTTGCGAAAGTGATTTTTGGTGCGTAGCTCTATCAGGCGCTGGGCCCCCGACGCATCCAGCGTCGGAATGACCGCTTGCAACACCAGCGAGGGGGCCGTGTTGAGGTTGACCGCACTGCGCTCAGGCAGCACCACCACATAGGGCTGCAAAAGGCGAACGGTGCGCTCTGACAAACCCAACCAGCGCAGTTGCTCGAGGCGGCGCGGCGTCAGTGGGCCGCCAGCACCTGACGGTGCACCGCTCGAGCGCGCGTTTTCGGTGATTGGGGCTTGGCTGGACCGCAGCGACTCTGTCAGCAACTGCAACTCGGCCTGGGGCAACTGCAGCAAGGTAAATAGCCGCGAAAACGCGCGCACGGTCGGGGGGTGTATTTGTCGCTCTGCGACCAGGTTGGTGACATTGAGGCGCGACTGGAGGTCGGTGATGGAGCCCGACAGGTAGGCGTTGTGCAGCGCATCGTTGTCCAAACTTTCGTCACTGGCTGCGCCGCCGGACAAAAAGGTGCTGAGCTTAGCTTCTTGCAGGGTGATCGCCCAGGGCTCTCCCAAGTGGTCGATGGTGCCGGACCGCGCGTCTTCCCGCAGGATCAGCCGGGCCCAGTCGGTACTGCCTTGCAATATCCAGTTGGCCTGCACGCGGGTGCGTTCTGAGCGTTCCAGCTCGAAGGTGCGTGCCTGCTGCCACATGGCAGAGGCGCTCAGTGTGGCCACCAGTGCCATCAGGAGCAGGGCTGTCAATATGGCCGCGCCACGTTGGGGGGAGCTGCCCCGCAGGGGCAGGCGCGGGTGGGTCACGGGGCGCTCCCGCTTAGCGTGTTGCGGGCCCAGTCACGCACGACCGTGCCTGCCAAGGGATGGTCGGCGGGCAGCGTCAGCACCAAGCGCACACCATCGGGTAATGCGCTCGACTCTTGTACGCCTACGCTGGACAGCGGATTGCTCCACGCGCCGCCACGGAAATAGAAAAGTTGCCAGGCATCGATTGCGCCGATAGCCACCTCGCGGGACGGTGCAGCACTCGCCCCGCCACCTTGGACCCATGCTGCCGCCGCGGCCCAAGCGGCTTGCCACGCCTCGCGGGTCTGTACGGGTGCAGATTGCCAACGCAACCACTGCGCCCGGCCATTGCGTTCGGCACGTGTCCAGGCAATGACTTGTACGCCTTCTTGCGCCTGCGTGTTACGCCGTGTCAGACGTAGTGCACGGCCATCCCATTCCAGGGGAACGGTCATGGGCATGTCTTGCACGGCATCCAGGTCGGCCCCCCACTGGTGCAGGCCGGCCTCCAATGTGAGTACCGCGTCGTTGTGGCTGCGGTTGACCTCCAGCGCCCGCTGCATGCCCCCCAACGCTTGCCAACCCATGGCACTCATGAGGGCCATCACGGCCAACGCCACCAGCAATTCGATGAGGGTGAAGCCGCGTGCTGCGCTACAAGCGTGTGTGGTGGTGGGCATCAGTAGCGTCCCACGACGGTGCTGAGTTGTAGCAACACCGATTCCTTGAGGGAAACCCGTGCTTCAACGCGTCGGAAGTTGGGGTTTGGCGTGGGCTGGACCAGCAAGCGCAGGCCCAGTGTTTGCCCCCCTTGCTTGCATTCTTGGGTGCTATCACCCACGTCAGGCAACTGCCGGTTGAGCCGGATATGCACCAGTGCGTTCTCTGCACAAATTTGTGCCAGCACGCGGTCGCTTTGCCGCTCGGTGCTGCGCGTCATGGTGGCGCTGGCGCGCAAACCTGCCATCAAGGTCACAGCCACAATGGCCAAGGCCACCAACACCTCAATCAAGGTGAAGCCTGCATGATGCCGGCCGGCACGGTGAACCAAGGGCATGGAGGCGCTCAACGCGCGGACCCGGTGGGGGCCACGTTGCTGACTTCAAAAGACCGAAGCCCGTCGGTGTTGATCCATAGGCTGCGCTCAGGGGCATCCCGCATCCACAGGCGCACGCTGTGCGGCCCAATGATGGGTTCTGGGCCCAAGGGCACTGATGTGTCGGCCTGGGCTTGCAGATCGGCTATGTTCCAGCGAACGCTGCGCGTGGTCACGCCGTCGGAAACCTCGTAGCCTTGGTCTTTGGCGCGCCATAGCAGGGGGACGCCAGTGGCGCGGGATTCTGCGCGCAGTGTCTCGAGCTGGGCCAGCAATCGCAACGCCTCACGGTCGAGCTGGCTCTGGGCGCTGTCACGCAGTGCCAACACCACCGTGGCAGAGGCCATGGCGACGATGGCCACTACGATCATCAGCTCCAGCAGGGTAAAGCCACGCGGGGCTCTCCGCCGCAAACCACCAGACGCGGGTCTACCAATTGCCGATGTCGGCATCTTTGCCCTCGCCGCCGGCCTTGCCGTCTGCACCGAAAGACATGACATCGACTTCGTTTTTCAGGCCGGGTTGCAAGTACAGGTAGGCACGGCTCCAGGGGTCTGAAGGGAGCTTGTCGATATAGGGGCGCCAGTTGGTCGGCGCAGGCCCCGCCGTGGGTTTGGCAACCAGTGCTTGCAGCCCTTGTTCACTCGTGGGGAAGCGTTGGTTATCCAGCTTGTAGAGTTTGAGCGCTTGCGTCAGGTTGGCAATGTCGGTCTTGGCCGCAGCGACGCGCGCATCGTCTGCGCGGTCCAGCACATTAGGCACGATGAGTGCAGCCAACACCCCGATGATGACGAGCACCACCATCAATTCGATCAGCGTAAAACCACGCGTGACAGCGTAGCGAAGGCGTGTGGGGGGAGGCATGTGAACGGGCATGACGACTCGCAAAAAATGAGCGGTTGAGAAAGGCGGCATCCATGATAATGCACCCATGTCATCCCTTGAGTCCATTTGGCCTGCCCGTCTTAGCGCATTCGCGTTGTCCTGCGTGGCGGCTGCCGGTGCTGTCTATTGGGGGCTGCACTGGCGCGTGTCGCCACTCGCCGTGATGCCACCTGCCGGAACGGTAGCAGGCGAGCAACCCATCCAAACCGATGTAGTCGCCCGTGCCTTGGGCGCTGCCGACGACGCCCCTGCGCAGACCGCGTCGGTGACCGAGAACGTGCAGCAGTCTTCCAGGTTTGTGTTGCTTGGTGTCACCGGCAATGCCACCCTGGGGGGGGCGCTGATTGCCGTCGATGGACAAGCGGCCAAAGCCTTTCGCGTGGGTCGAGAGGTGGCAGACGCGTGGGTGCTACGGCGTGTTGAGGGGCGCCGCTCGGTGCTGGTGCGGCAGGGCGAAACCATAGAGCTCACGCTGCCACCGCCCCCGACAGTCCTCTCGGTATCCAGCGATGTGCCCAACAGCGCGGCCCAAGTCGTGCCAGACGATGACTGAGCGGCCTGCGCGTTCAGGCCTGCTTGGCGTGTTGTAAAAACATGCGGTACACCGGGTTGTGGGTTTCTTCCACGTAGGGGTAGTTCAAGGTCTGCAAAAACTTCTCGAAGGCCTTGTCGTCAGCCGCAGGTACCTGCAAACCCACCAGAATGCGGCCGTAGTCTGCGCCCTGGTTGCGGTAGTGAAAAAGGCTGATGTTCCAGCCCGGACGCATCAGGCTTAAAAACTTCATCAAGGCTCCGGGCCGCTCGGGGAACACAAAACGTAGCAGTCGCTCGTCTTGGGCCAGACTGGAGATGCCGCCCACCATGTGGCGGATGTGCTCTTTGGCCAATTCATCGTGGGTAAGGTCTAAGGTCTTGAACCCGTTTTTCTCGAAATTCTTGGCGACTTTGGCGGATTCGCCTTTGCTCTGGGTTGTCAGGCCCACAAACACATGGGCGTGGGCCGCGTCGCTGATGCGGTAGTTGAACTCGGTCACGTTGCGGGTGCCGCCGGGCAGGTCGCCAATCAACGTGCAAAAGCGCTTGAAACTGCCGCGCTCTTCGGGAATGGTGACGGCGAACAGGGCCTCGCGCTCTTCCCCCACCTCGGCCCGCTCGGCCACAAAGCGCAGGCGGTCGAAGTTCATGTTGGCACCGCACAAAATGGCGGCGTAGGTTTCGCCTTTGGTTTTGTGCTCGGCCACATATTGCTTGATGGCTGCTACCGCCAACGCACCCGCTGGCTCCACGATGCTGCGGGTATCTACAAAAATGTCCTTGATGGCAGCGCACACCGCATCCGTGTCCACCGTTACGTAGCTATCTACCAAATCGTGGGCGATGCGAAAGGTTTCTTCGCCCACCAGTTTCACGGCAGTGCCGTCAGAGAACAGTCCCACGTCGGGCAAGGTCACGCGCTCGTGGGCGCCCACCGACTGGATCATGGCGTTGGAGTCGTTCATCTGAACGCCGATCACTTTGACGCCGGGGGCTACGGCCTTGATGTAGTTCGCCACCCCCGAGATCAGGCCGCCACCGCCAATGGCCACAAACACCGCGTCAATGCCGGGACCGGTTTTGCTGCCCGTTTTGTGGCCGGACTTGGCGGCCTTATCAGCACCCAAGGTCTGCACTTGGCGCATGATTTCCATGGCCACCGTACCCTGGCCGGCAATGACGTCCGGGTCGTCAAAGGGGTGCACAAAGGTTAGCCCCTCTTTCTTTTGCAGGGCCAGCGCGTGATCGTAGGCATCAGAATAGCTTTCGCCGAACAGCACCACTTCGCCGCCGAAGCCGCGCACGGCATCCACCTTGAGCTGGGGCGTGGTGGTGGGCATCACGATGATGGCGCGCACGCCCATGCGGCTGGCGGACAAGGCCACGCCCTGAGCGTGATTACCCGCGGAGGCGCAAATGACGCCCTTGGCAATTTGCTCGGCAGGCATTTGTGCCATCTTGTTGTACGCGCCACGCAGCTTGAAACTGCGCACCGGTTGCTGGTCCTCCCGCTTGAACAGCACCGTGTTGTGCAAACGCCTGCTCAGCGCACGGGCGGGCTCCAGCGCGGTTTCTATGGCCACGTCGTACACACGGGCGGTCAAAATTTTCTTCAGGTAGTCGGCCGGTGTGAGGGGGGCGGAGACGGCGGGGGAAAGAGGGGTCTTGGTGCTCACGGGGCTACACTCCGAGGGATGAAAAAGCAGTCATGACGCTCCGCGCGGAGCGATTCGTGGCATTGTAACGATGAACGAAATTGCCCCGCGCGGGGCCTACACAGGAAACACACTATGGAATGCACAGTCAGTTGGACCGGCGGCCTCAATACCCGTTCTGGCATGGGCTTTGTGGCCGAAACCGGCAGCGGGCACACCCTGATGATGGATGGCGCCCCCGATGCGGCCAAACCCGAAAACGGCGGCCAGAACCTGGCACCACGCCCCCTGGAAACCGTGCTGGCCGGCACCGGTGGCTGCACCGCCTACGACGTGGTGTTGATCCTGAAACGCGGCCGCCATGACGTGCAAGGCTGCACCGTCAAGCTGACTGCTGAGCGTGCCGACACCGACCCCAAGGTCTTCACCAAAATCCACATGCAGTTCACCGTGACCGGCAAGGGCATCCCCGCCAGCGCGGTGGAGCGTGCCATTGCCATGAGCCACGACAAATACTGCTCGGCCAGCATCATGCTGGGCAAGACGGCAGAGATCACGACAGGGTTTGACTTGGTGGAAGTCTGATCGGCCACTGCAATGTGCCGGTGGTATTTGCCGGTGCTGCAGTTCGTGCGGCTGTCCATGTACCAACCCCCTGCTATTTCGCCGGGAGGTCTTGCGCGTTCGTCAGACTGCGCTCAAACCCGCTCGGCCACCGTCGTCATCACTTTGGCGGCTGCGCGCATCAGGGCCTTCACCGCCTGGGGCAGATCGGCCGCACCGGCCGCAGCCGCGTTATCGGCGTGGCGTACTTCATCCACCTGCATCTGCGACACGACGGCGCGCGATGCGTGGTCGCCCTCGGGCAGTAAAGCAAGGTGGCTTTGTAAGTGCGCCCCTACCTGGCGCTCGGTTTCTACCACAAACCCCAGGCTCACTGCATCGCCCAGACGCCCTGCCAGCAGGCCCAGGCCAAACGCCCCGGCGTACCACAGTGGGTTGAGCAGCGAAGGGCGGGATTCGAGTGCCTCCAGGCGCTGTGCGGTCCACGCCAGGTGGTCGGTTTCTTCTTTGCAGGCGTGGGTGAAGTGGCTGCGCAGTGCCGCGTTGCGGGTGGCCAAGGCCTGCGCGGTATAGAGCGCCTGCGCGCACACCTCTCCTACATGGTTGACCCGCATCAAGCCCGCTGCCTTGCGCCGTTCGGAGTCTGTGAGGTGGGCGTGGGCGTGTGCCGCCGCCGGGCTGGGTTGCGCCGCGAGCGGTGCCGCAAACAAGGTGCGCAATGCCGAATCAGCGGCAATAAAGAGTGAATCCATACAAATGCTGAAAGTTGAATCGCAGAACAAAGCAAAAGTCTAGCGCGGGGGCACTAAGGGGGCTGTCGGGTGGGTGTTACACATGTTGCAAACGAGCAACGTTTCGCTCTGGCGGCCTGCGATTTTCGGGCCCTTTCTTTGCCAAGCGATCACCGGTCTGGTGCAATACGCCCAACTTCCTGAATAAGGGGGTTGGCCCGGAATGCCGAACCATCGGCCCGGAGCTTAATGTTTAACCTTGGAGTATCTTTAAATGAAAAAGACTTTGATCGCTATGGCCGTTCTGGCCGCTTCCGGCGCTTCTTTTGCGCAAGTGACTATCACCGGTTCTTACGCTGCTGGCTACCAAGTTGATACCAATGCTTACGACTCCAAAGCTAAGGCATTCACCGGTGACGCGTCTGGTTTCGGTGTAGACACCTCTTTCATCCAGTTTGCCGCATCCGAAGATCTGGGCAGTGGCTTGAAGGTCGCTGCCAAGCTGTCTTTGGACGGCTTCGCACGCACTGCTGCTGCTGGTGGCGATTCCAACCTGGTCTTGTCTGGTGGTTTCGGTTCCTTGACCCTGGAAACCGGCAACGGCTCGGATTACCTGTCTGGTGATTACGTTGGCATGGACGGCAAAGTGTTCGGCGCCAAGACTACATCTGACTCCGTGACCTACAAGTCGCCTTCTTTCTCTGGTTTCACTTTTGCTTTGGCACACAGCGAAGCTGGTACCACTGGTGCTGGTTTGGGCGTGGGCGCAGCGGGCGCATACAGCGGTCAGCGTCACAACACTTTGACTGCTTCTTACGCTTCCGGTCCCTTGTCGGTGACTGCTGGTCTGCGTCAGTACGACCAGCAGGGTAACAAGTCCCTGACACGCGCCAAGGCTTCTTACGACCTGGGCGTGGCCAAAATCGGTGGCGGTTTTGTGCAGTTGAACCAAGCCAAGGGCACGCAAACTGATACCCTGTTGGGCGTGTCGGTTCCCTTGGGCAGCCTGACTTTGGTAGCCGACGTGGCATCGCGCAAGCTGGACGACCAAGCTACTGACGCTGAAAACGGTACCCGTACCGGCTACGGCCTGTCCGCTTCCTACGCACTGAGCAAGCGCACCAGCCTCTCTGCTACTTACGCAAGCTGGGAAGCTGCTTTGAACCCTGCTGACCGTACTACACGTACAGCTCTGTTGTTGGCTCACTCCTTCTAATTCCATGCTGGCACACGCCAGCGGGTTTAGATCATAAAAAACCGCTCCCTTGGGAGCGGTTTTTTTATGCTTGCTTACTTTTTGCATAGTGGAAATATTTGCTCCATTGGTGCTATTACAACGAAAAATTAAAAACGCACGGTTGTTCTATTTTTTTGCGGGGTCAATGCGTGACGGCGAGGTAAATTTTTGTTTCAATGTGAATCACTTCTACGCAGAAGTAGGAAGCACTTGCGGGTGCTGTCGGGCCTTTCTAAGGTTATTCAATCATTTTGAAGAGACAACATTTATGAAAAAAACATTGATTGCAATGGCAGTAATTGCCAGCAGCGGCGTAGCACTCGCTGAGGTCACCCTGACGGGCTCCGTGGTGAGTGGCTACAAACAGTCCAGCGTTGCCGGTACTGACAGCCCCACAAATAAGCTGCTGGCGGGTGTGGCGGATGCGTTTGTCGGTGGTTCTGGTGGCAATGCCGCTGGCGATAGCTCTGGTTTGGGGTTGGACACCACCACCCTGACCTTTGCTGCGACAGAAGACATTGGCAATGGCTTTAAAGTGGCTGCGTCGATGAACCTGGACACGCTGAACCGCGGGAGTGTGGCCGGTGGCGACTCTTCTCTCAAATTGACGACCCCCGTGGGCCGCCTGACCTTGCAAACGTACCGTCCGGTGGACTACCTG
>JARXAM010000051.1 GCA_029865845.1 Rhodoferax sp.
TGACCGCAAGATCGCCGTGTACGACTTGGGTGGCGGCACGTTTGACGTGTCCATCATCGAAATCGCCGATGTCGACGGTGAAAAGCAATTCGAAGTGTTGTCCACCAACGGCGACACCTTCCTGGGCGGTGAAGACTTCGACCAGCGCGTGATTGATTTCATCATCACCGAGTTCAAGAAAGAGCAAGGCGTAGACCTGTCCAAGGACGTGCTGGCCCTGCAACGTTTGAAGGAAGCCGCTGAAAAGGCCAAGATCGAACTCTCCAGCAGCTCGCAAACCGACATCAACCTGCCCTACATTACCGCAGACGCCTCTGGCCCCAAGCACCTGAACATCAAGCTGACCCGCGCCAAACTGGAGTCGCTGGTGGAAGAGCTGATTGAGCGCACCATTGCCCCCATCCGCACCGCGTTGAAAGATGCGGGCGTCTCTGCGTCCGAAATCCACGACGTGATTTTGGTCGGCGGTATGACCCGCATGCCCAAGGTGCAAGAGAAGGTCAAGGAATTGTTCGGCAAAGAGCCACGCAAGGACGTAAACCCTGACGAAGCCGTGGCCGTGGGCGCTGCTATTCAGGGTCAGGTGCTCTCAGGTGATCGCAAGGACGTGCTGCTGTTGGATGTGACGCCACTGTCCCTGGGTATCGAAACCCTGGGCGGTGTCATGACCAAGATGATCACCAAGAACACCACCATCCCCACGAAGTTTGCGCAGACCTTCTCCACCGCAGAAGACAACCAGCCTGCCGTGACCATCAAGGTGTTCCAGGGTGAGCGCGAAATCGCGGCCGTGAACAAGATGCTGGGCGAGTTCAACCTCGAAGGCATCCCACCCGCAGCCCGTGGCACCCCCCAGATTGAAGTGTCTTTTGACATTGACGCCAACGGAATCTTGCACGTGGGCGCTAAGGACAAGGGCACCGGCAAGGAAAACAAGATCACCATCAAGGCCAACTCGGGCTTGTCAGAAGACGAAATCCAGCAAATGGTGAAAGACGCCGAGCTGAACGCTGCCGACGACAAGAAGAAGCTGGAACTGGTGCAAGCCCGCAACGAAGCAGAAGCCAACGCCCACAGTGTGCGAAAGAGCCTGGGCGAGTACGGCGACAAGCTCGAGGCCGGCGAAAAGGAAATGATCGAAGCGGCGATCAAGGACGTGGAAGACAGCCTGAAGTCGGACGACAAAGATGCCATCAAGGCCAAGAGCGAAGCGCTGATGGCCGCCAGCCAAAAGTTGGGAGAAAAGATGTACGCCGACATGCAAGCTAAGCAAGCCGCCGAAGGCGGTGACCCGCCTGCTGGCGCAGAACAGAGCGCACAGGGCGCCAAGCCAGCGGACGATGACAACATCGTGGACGCTGAAGTCAAAGAAGTGAAAAAAGGCTAAGCGGGCACACGAGCGCAGCACAAAGATGCCGCGTTGAACGCCAATCGGGGTTCAACGCGGCTTTTCTGTTGTAACCAGGCAAAAGAGACACATGGCCAAACGCGACTATTACGAAGTTCTGGGCGTCACCAAGGGCGCATCGGAAGAAGAGATCAAAAAGGCCTATCGCAAACTGGCGATGAAGCACCACCCTGACCGCAATCAGGGCGATGCCGCCAAAGCTGCTGAAGAGAAGTTCAAAGAGGCCAAAGAGGCCTACGAAATGCTCTCCGACGCCCAGAAGCGTGCGGCCTACGACCAGTACGGCCATGCTGGCGTGGACCCCAACCGAGGCGGGGGTGGCGGTGGTGAAGGCTATGGCGGTTTTGCAGAAGCCTTTGGCGATATCTTCGGCGACATGTTCGGCCAACAGCGTGGTGGCGCACGCGGTGGACGTCAGGTCTACCGTGGCAGCGATTTGAGCTACGCCATGGAGGTCACACTGGAAGAGGCTGCACGCGGCAAAGACGCGCAGATCCGCATCCCCAGCTGGGACAACTGCGACACCTGCAAGGGCACTGGCGCCAAGCCCGGCACCCAGGTCAAGACCTGCGGCACCTGTAACGGTGCAGGCTCCGTGCAGATGCGCCAGGGCTTCTTTAGCGTGCAACAGACCTGCCCCACCTGCCGCGGCAATGGCAAGGTCATCCCCGACCCCTGCAATGCATGCAGTGGCCAGGGCAAGATCAAGCGCCAGAAAACCCTTGAAGTCAAAATCCCGGCGGGTATCGACGGCGGCATGCGCATCCGCAGCGCGGGCAATGGCGAGCCTGGAACCAACGGCGGCCCGCCCGGCGACCTGTACATTGAAATTCGCCTCAAAAAACACGACATTTTTGAGCGCGACGGCGATGACATCCATTGCTCGGTGCCCATCAGCTTCATCACCGCCGCTTTGGGGGGCGAAATTGATGTGCCCACGCTGGCTGGAAAGGCCGCTATCGACATCCCCGAAGGGACCCAAACCGGCAAACAATTCCGCCTGCGCGGCAAGGGCATCAAGGGAGTGCGCTCCAGCTACCCTGGTGACCTGTATTGCCACATCACCGTAGAAACACCCGTCAAGCTTACCGAGCACCAACGCAAGCTGCTTAAGGAGCTGGACGAATCGTTCAAAAAAGGTGGCAGCAAACACTCCCCTACCGGCGACAGTTGGACAGATCGACTCAAGAGTTTTTTTAGCTGATTTCTAAGTAGCAAAGGCTTCTTCTCTGCCTTGAAAACGAGCCGCCGGCACTGCCCAGTCCGGCGGCTTTTGTTATGGTGAGATGGCCTGCGAAGGCACAATACTTCTATGTCACACCCCGCTTACCTGACCGCCGCATTTTACAAATTTGTTGACCTGCCGGACTATGCCGAGCGCAAGGTGCCGTTATTGGCGTTTTGTGAACGTCGCAGTGTCAAAGGCATGATCTTGCTGGCGCGTGAAGGCATCAACAGCACCATTGCGGGCATGCCGGATGACGTCCATGCCGTCTTGGCTTATCTCCGCGCAGACCCACTGCTCGCCGATCTGCAGCACAAAGAGTCATACTCCAAGAAAGCGCCTTTCTACCGGATGAAGGTGCGGCTGAAGAAAGAAATTGTCACCCTGCAGGTGCCCGGAATCAGTCCGACCAAAATGGCAGGGACTTACGTCAAACCCGAAGACTGGAATGCCTTGATCTCTGATCCCGATGTGGTACTGGTGGACACCCGCAACGACTATGAGGTGGAGCTCGGTACTTTCGCAGGTGCCATTGACCCCGGCATCAAAAGCTTTGCCCAGTTGCCCGCCTGGGTCGCGCAGTCCGAGCGGCTAGGCCGCAGCGGGAAAAAAACCAAAGTAGCCATGTTTTGTACGGGTGGCATCCGTTGCGAAAAGTCTACCGCCTACATGCGCGAACAAGGGTATGACGAGGTCTACCACCTAGAAGGCGGCATTCTGAAGTATTTGGAAACAATCCCTCCAGAGGACAGCTTGTGGCGCGGGGAATGTTTTGTGTTTGACGAGCGCGTATCCGTTGGGCACGGATTACACCCAGGACAGCACCGTTTATGTCGTGCCTGTCGTGTGCCACTGGCTGAGAATGCTACGGAGTCCGCTTGGTATGAGCGGGGAGTGAGTTGCCCACGGTGCTACGAAACGACGAGTGAGGCGCAAAAAGCAAGCGCACGAGAACGTCAAAAGCAGTGGGAGTTCGCAAAATCCAAAGGCATCTCACACATCGGACAAACGCAAAACGTGAACACGCTTGGTGGCCGCAGCGCCCCAGCGCCAGAGAGAACGGGTGTCCACAAACTGACCAGCCCCGCATCCTGAACCGGGGTTCAGGTGGGCGAGGTCGGCTTCGACGTCGGGTTCATCTGACGCGAGATGATCACACCTGCCGAAGAATGCTCCAAGCCCGAGCTCAATGAGCATTGGTTCAAGGAAATATAAGGACCAGCCAGTTCGCAGACACCGCTATTGTAAAACCGTGCGGGTCCTGTCCAAGCGATCCAGGTGCCCATTACTTACAGGAGTTGCCCATCCTCACCCAACACGGAATCAATGCGCGCCACAATGGAGCTCCAATCTTGCGCGTCCTGCGGGGAAATGGAAGGTGTCGGGATCGATGAACCACTTTCAGGGACATCGGACCGATCAACCTCTTTGTCGTGGAGATCAAACGCCAAATTCAGCGCGGCAAGGACGGCAATTCGGTCGCGCGCACGCACTTTTCCAGCATCGCGGATTTTGCACATCGCCACATCCACGCTGGCCACGGCTTCCATAAGACGGGCCTCGCCGCCTTCAGGGCAGCCCAGCAAGTAGTGCTGCCCCATGATCTCCACTTCAAGTTGTTTCATGTTGGCTGTCATCTTTGGGCAAATCCGTGGCGGGAAGGCGCTCCAGCAAGGCCTCAACACGCGCCCTCGCAGAACCTAGACGCGACCGTAAGGCGTCACGCTCATGTACCAGCGATTCGATATGACTGGTCAACAACGCGTTAGTGCGCTGTAATTCTTGATAGCGCAACAGCAGTCTCTCTACCCGCTCGGCTACCTGGTGGCTTGGATGAGTATTTACCATAACCTATATATTGTACGGGCGGGGTTTATCCAACAAGGTGTCTTTGTCTTATTTCTCAATGCAAAAATTGAGTCACACGCGACGCCATTTCACAGAGGGAAAGATGCAAGTGATGGGGGATGCCGTCGAAAAACAACACCGCAAGTGTAAATGCATGGCAAGTATTCTTGTGATACCTCCTCCTAGCGACGGACCATCCCTGTAGTACACAGCAAGTACGATGAACACATAACTCTACATATTTATAGAGGTAAACGCATCATTAATCAAATAGTTCACATTCGATCTTTTGACGCGCCGGTGAGAGGTTTTTTCAAAGTAGCTGTAAACCAAACCGGTCTCCCTGAGTGAATAGGAAAAATGTCGATGAAACAAAATTCAAGCCAATTCAGCAACGGAATTGAGGCTCTGAACATAGATGTTCATGCTGCCTTGCAGCGCATGAATGGCAACAGGTCCTTACTTTCTTTTTCATACATGGAATATATGAAAAAGCAGGCAGATTTTGCTGTGCGGGTACGCTCCCATATTCAACAACGACAAGCCAGAGAAGCAAGAATACTGGTTCACAACATATCCAGCCAATCTGCACTTTTGGGTATCTACAAAATACGCCACTATGCAGATCTGCTGGAGTCTGTCATTACCAACTCCAGTGTGCACCCCGAACTTGCCGAGTCGTTAATTGCCAACATTGAATCCAATCTGCTTATATTTTCTGGCATCGTGAACGAACTGGTGGGGTCGGTGGATCCGCGCGACTCAGGAAAGGCAAGTGCACCAGATACCAGCGATCTCGGCGCATCGCTAGAGACCCTGTTGGAGAATTGCGACCCCAATGCCTTGCGTTTTTTCCGTACGTACGAGTTCCATTTTCGCAACGTATTGAGCCAGCAGTTTGATCCCGTCAAACAATGCATTGAATCGTTCGAGTTTGAAAAGGCGACAAGTCTGATCGGCACATCCTCTGCGCCGTAAGCTCAGGCGGTGCCGTCGTAGCGAGGCTGTGCGCTGACCAGACCGCCCTGCAAATACCACACGTGGCGATACCCCCGGGCTTTGAGTAGTGCCGCTGCCGTTTGGCTGCGCGCACCACTGCGGCAAAACAGTACCCACGGCGCATCGGGCGCAAGCACACCCGTCTGCCCATCCCCTTGCAATACACGCAGAGGCAGATTGATCGTCACCATGCGCAGTATCTCAGAGTGGCACCAGGGCAGCATCCTTCGGCCCGCGTCGTGTTCGGCTGCCTCCCGTACGTCGACCAGCCGGGCATCGGGATGTCGTTGGAAGAAGGACTGCAAATCGCCAGTCGAAAGGGCAGCCGCAGCCTCCACGGTGTCGTGTGAATCCACTGCATACGCCGCCAATACCTGCCCTTCCTCGTGGTGTTCAACAATGGGTGCCATGCGCAACGCCTGGCCGCATCGGGCAATTCGGGTGCAGGCCTCCTGGATTAGCGCGTCGTCTGTGCTTGCGCCAATGGACAGACGCACCGCGCCAATCGTCTGCCACTGCGGCAAACCCATCGCCCGCAACACATAACTTGGCTCGGCGTGGGCAGCGCTGCATGCGCTGCCAGCGCTGACGCGCATGCCGGCTGCATCGAACACATTGAGCAGGGTCTGACTGCTCACACCCGGAACGGAGAAGTTGAGCGTGGTGGGCAAGCTGCCTTCAAAAGGCATGTTAAACACCACACCGGGAAACGCAGCGCGCAGTGCATCCGCCAACAGTGTGCGGTCGCGTGCGAGTTGCGCGTGCGAGCGGAACACGCCCTCGCCGCCGCCTTCAAGCACCTCTAGCACCGCGCCCAGTGCGGCGATGCCGGGCATGTTTTCGGTTCCAGCGCGGTTGCCCCCTTCTTGCCCTCCCCCGGCCATCAATGCGGTGTAGGGGCTGCCTTGGCGCACATACAACATGCCGATGCCCTTGGGCGCATACAGCTTGTGTCCCGAGAAGGGGGCGTAGTCTATGCGGGTGGACGCAAGGTGCAGGCTCAGCTTGCCCAAGGCTTGCACGCAATCCACCAACCACAAGGCGCGCGAATGGCTGCTTCGCAGTGTGGACTCTATGCCGACGAGGTCTGACACCACGCCCGTTTCATTGTTGGCCGCCATCGTGCACACCAGTGTCGCGCCGGCAACATGCTGCTGCAAAAACGCCAGGTCGTGCAGGCCTTGTGCATTCACCGGCACGGTCAACACGGGCAGGTCCAACCCCAGCACCTCGTTCCAATGGGCTACGGCTTGGGGCACCGCCTTGTGCTCAGTCGCTCCCACCAGAATGGGGCCCATTGCAACCTCACCCGCGTCACGGCGTGCGCGCGCATCGCACAGGGCCGACAACACCGCAGTTTGTATACCCTCGGTTGCGCCGCTCACAAACAGCAACTGTCCGCCCTCCGCCCCCAACACACGCGCTGCCCGTGCGCGTACGCCGTCCAACAAGGCTCTCGCACGCAAGCCTGCACTGTGGCTGCTGCTGGGGTTCCCAAACTGGCACATGAGTGCGTGCATGGCGGCATCGCGCGCGGCAGGCAAAACGTGTGTGGTGGCATTGCAGTCCAGGTAGATTTCTTGGTCAGGTGCTGGCATGGCAGTCTCGTCAAGTAGGGGGCAACAAAGTGAGCCATGGTAAGACGCCCGATTCAAATAAACATCCTTTGTTTTCTACAAATAGTCAGAAAAGTAGAATGAACATTCTTATATTTATGCGATATAGACATGAGTAATCATTTTGAACTCGACCGGACGGACCGAGCCATCCTGAGCGAGCTGCAACGCGACGGCACCTTGTCCGTGGCCCAGCTCAGCGAAAAAGTGGGGCTGTCGGGCACCCCCTGCTGGAAGCGGGTCAAAGCCATGGAGGCCTCTGGCCTGATTGAAAAACGTGTTGCCATCATCAACCGCGAGCAGGCCGGTCTGCCGGTGACCGTGTTTGTGAGCCTGCGAACGCAACGGCATGACGAAGCCTGGCTGCGCGATTTCGCCGCCGCTGTGTCCGCGATGCCAGAGGTGATGGAGTTTCACCGCATGAGCGGCGACGTGGACTACCTGCTCAAAGTGGTGGCAGCAGACATTGCGGGCTACGACCGCTTTTACAAGCGGCTGATCCAACTCGCCCAACTCGCCGGGGTGTCGTCTGCCTTCTCCATGGAGCAGATCAAATGCACGACAGCACTGCCGCTATAAGCACGCACAGGGGTCTGGCCCCTGCCAAGGCACCGACGCAGGTGCCCCACCCGCGTCCATCACGCTTGTCACTCGCCGGCGTGGCCCGGCGCAAGCCACGCACGTGGTCGAACATAGCGCTGCTTGCGCACCGGGGTCACGGACGTAAGGCAATTTCATTTTTGACGGAGCGCACGCCTCGGACCTGACGCGCAATGTGTTCAGCAGTCGTTTTTTCCAGCGGGTTCTTGGCGAAGCCTGAGAGCAACACCGTGCCGGTCATGGTTTCGACGCTGATGGCACTCGCATCGACAAGCTTGCTATCGATAAAGCGGCTTTTGACTTGGGCCGTGATGGTTGCATCATCCACATAGGCCCCCACGCTTTCCTGGCCACGCTGTACCGCGCAGCCATGGAAAGTGAGAGAGGCTACGCCCAGCAAGGCGGACAGCACGGTGATTCGAAGGGTCGTGTTCATCGTTAAATCCCAAAATAGTCCATGAAGCAGTGACCATACGTTGGCGATGGCGCTACGTCAGTGCGCTGTCGAACCCACGCCACTAGGGCATGGGCACCCGCAGGTGGAGCGTCCCCTGCAGCGGCTGGGTATCTAGCCATGCACCTGGCTCTAGTGAGCGGCAGTGCTCAGCCCCCTGCGGGACTGTCAGTCTGTCCGGCGCAGGGCCCCGTACAAAGTGAACTTCAAGGGTGCACTGGGGCAGCCGAAGGCGCATATGCGCCTGCGGCCAATGCGTCGGAAAACACGGGGTAAAGCGCAGTCGCTGTGCGTGCAACTCCAGCCCAAAGATCGACTCGGTCGCGGCGCGGTACATCCACGCCGCCGACCCGGTGTACCAACTCCACCCGCCACGGCCGGCCACCGGCGGGGCCGCATACACATCCGCCGCCATGGCGTAGGGCTCCAGGCCATACACCGGACCGTGTACCGGATGGGCACTGCGATGGGCGGGGCTCAGATGGCAGAAATAGCGGTAGGGCACGTCGCTGCCCTGCTTCCAATGCAACTGGGCCAATGCCATCAACGCCCACACCGCCGCATGACTGTATTGGCCGCCGTTTTCCCGCACGCCAGGGGGATAGCTCTGGATATACCCCGCGCTCGGCACGTGGTGTTGTAGTGGTGGCCACAAGAGCTTGACCAAGCCCAGCTGTGGGTCATAGAGCTGGGCGTGCGCAGCCTGCATGGCCTGCAGCGCCCGCTGCGGCGGCGCAACCTGGCTCAGTACGGCCCACGCCTGCGCCAGCAAGTCGATGCGACATTCCTGCTGCGTATGGCTGCCCAGCGCTGTGCCGTCATCAAAAAAGGCGCGTGCGTACCACTGCCCATCCCAGGCAGGTCCGGCGAGCGCGGCCTGCCACACCACGGCAGCACGCTCCCAGCGCTGGGCACGCGCTGGCTCCTGGCGCGCACGCGCCCAGGGTGCCCAGGTGGCGACCAACTGCACCAAAAACCAGGCCAACCAGACGGATTCGCCCTGCCCGCGTATGCCAACCGTGTTCATGCCATCGTTCCAGTCGCCGCCACCCATCAAGGGCAGGCCGTGAACCCCCACAGCCAGGCTGCGGTCCAGGGCGCGCGCCGCATGTTCGTAGACAGACGCGGTCTGGTCGGTCACCTCGGGCACAAAAAAAGTGTCGTCCTGCCCCGCTTGGAGCACAGGACCACGGAGAAATGCAACCGGTTCGTCCAACACCGCCATGTCCGCCGTGACCTGCACATAGCGGACCAGCGCCTGGGGCAACCATAACAAATCGTCTGACATGCGGGTGCGAACCCCTGCCCCCGTGGGGCTGTGCCACCAGTGTTGCACATCACCCTCGACAAACTGCCGCGCGGCACAGGTCAGCACCTGCGCACGCAGGCGTTGGGGGGCGGACAAGGCCAAGGCCATCGCATCTTGCAGTTGGTCGCGAAAGCCGGTGGCCCCACCGGCCTGGTAAAAGCCCGCTTTGGCCGCCATGCGGCAAGCGATGGTCTGGTACAGGAGCCAGCGGTTCACCATCACATCGAACAGCGGGTCGGGGGTTGCCACCGTCACCACTCCCAGACGTTCGTTCCAAAGCGCGTGCACCGCCTTGCGCCGCGTAGCCGGTAGTACTTCCACGGCTTGCAGCGCCAAGGCCAGGGCCGACGGTGCATCTGCGGCAAAACCCATGACCAAGGTGTGGCTGCACGTCTGGCCCGCGCTGATGCGCCACTGCACCGACAAGGCCGCACACGGGTCGTTCCACCCGGTGGGTGGCGCTTCCTCGTGGCGCAGACCGTCCAGCATGTCGGGAAGGCGCAGTGCGCCATTCGCATCAAAAAAAGACCGGCGATCGCAGGTCCATTGCACGGTGTCGGCAACGTCGCCCGGCGTGGCACAGGCCCAAAAGGCGGTGCCTCCAGCCAGCCCCGCTGCCTGCTCCATTTGGGTACACAAGAGCACGGTAGCCTGCCCCCGCCCGCCATGGGTCGCCAGGGTGGTCGCCCGGTCCGCCATGCAAGCCCCCATGATCCACTCCACCATGCCGACGCAGCGGATGTGCCGCGCCGCGCTGCCCCCGTTGCGCACTTGGATGTTGACTTGTCGCACGGCAAGTGTGGCGTCGGTGGCCCACCGCACATCCACCTCCAAAGCGCCCAGTCGGTGGTGAATGTGTCGTCCATGCAAAATTCATTTCAAGCCAGCACCCAGCGCTGATTTGAGTTTTGCAGTCGATTGAGGCCAAAGATTTCGGCCAATTTCTCAATCAAGCCCGCCAAACCACTCGCCTGCAACAGACACAACAAATGGCCCAGGCCCTTTTTGATGATCATCCGCAGCAACCAACGGATGTTGTACCCAGCTGCACACAGCACCGCGTGCAGCGCATCACCCT
>JARXAM010000100.1 GCA_029865845.1 Rhodoferax sp.
GAAGACACTGAGCTACAAGCGCCCCGACGGTAGCGAAAAGCGCATCGACACCTACATGGGCAAGTCGCAATCGCCAGACATCCTCAAGCGCTTCCTGGTCGGCCCGGTGGACTGCGAAATCACCGGCTTGTGCGAAACACCAGACGGCAAGGCCTTGTTCATCAACATCCAGCACCCGGGTGAAAACACCCCCATGGCCGAGATTGGCAACCCTGCCAAGTACACCAGCCAGTGGCCCGCCAATGCAGGCTACGGTGCTGGCCAGCGCCCACGCTCGGCCACCATCGTGATCACCAAACAAGATGGCGGCGTGATCGGTAGCTAAGCGCAACCTTCATTCCGGCACGCGCCGGATGACACCCTGCGGACTGTGGCAACGCCGTCCGCAGGGTGGTGGTTACGGCCACGTTCAAAAGCCCCTTCACGGCACCTCCATGGTGCTTTGAAGGGGCTTTTGTGCGTAGCCTTACAGCGTGTAGTCGCGCTCGACTTTGGCGATACGCGTCTTGAAGGCCGCGTACCATTTTTTGTGACCCAGTTGCTGGGCCACTTGATGCTCGGCGTGCGCTTTCCAGGCGCGGATGGACTCCAGGTCTTTCCAATACGACACGGTAATGCCCAGCCCATCGCGCACCGACTCCACGCCCAAAAAGCCCGGCTGCTGCGCGGCGAGCGCCACCATTTTGTCGGCCATGTCACCATACCCCTCATCGACTACGGTGCGCAGATTGGTGAAGATGACCGCGTAGTACGGTGCGGGTGGGGTGTTGGCAATGTCTTGGTGCATGGTGGGCTCCAGAGTGTCAATAACGGGATCAGGGCACCGGGGTGAGTTTGGCCACGCTCAGGGCCAGCCACTTGGTGCCGTGGCGGGGGAAGTTGATCTGCGCGCGCGCATCGTCACCCGCGCCTTCGAGGGTGAGCACAGTGCCCTCGCCAAACTTAACGTGAAACACCTTTTGGCCCTTGCGCAAACCTGTGGGTTCTTCTTTGCGCGCCACTTCTTTAGGCGGAGTGCCCACCGAGCCCCATGGGCTGCCCGCGCCCCGAGCGTCGGCGCGGGCATAGCCTCCCTGGCCACCGCCGCCCCAACGCTGCGCGGCGCCATCGCCAAAACCACTAGTGCGGTACGCCCCGCTCCCAAAGCCACCGCCAGTGGGCATGGCCTGTTGCTTGGGTGTGAGGTACTTCAGACACTCGTCGGGCAGCTCGTCAAAAAAGCGGCTCTTGAGGTTGTAGCGCGTCTGCCCGTGCAGCATGCGGGTTTGCGAGTGGCTAAGGTACAGGCGCTTGCGCGCGCGGGTGATGGCCACGTAGGCCAGGCGGCGTTCTTCCTCCAGCCCGTCGTGGTCGTTCATGGAGTTCTCGTGGGGGAACAAGCCTTCTTCCATGCCGGTGATGAACACGCAGTCAAATTCCAGCCCCTTGCTGGAATGCACGGTCATGAGCTGGATGGCGTCTTGCCCGGCAGCGGCCATGTTGTCACCCGCTTCCAGCGCGGCGTGGGTCAGGAAGGCTTGCAGGGGCGAGAGGGTTTCGCCGGTGTCACCGAATTCGTCAGGTGCCGCTTCCAGCGCTTCCCCACTCAAGCCTTGGCTGGCCGGGCTTTGGCGCAGCAAGGCGTCGGGGCTGCTGACCAGCGGTGCCATGCCGGGGGCTTCGCGGCCAAAGCCTTCTTGCATCACAAAGCTCTCGGCGGCGTTGACCAGTTCGTCCAAGTTCTCGACGCGGTCTTCGCCTTCGCGTTCGTTGCGGTAGTGCTCCAACAGGCCGCTGTGTGCCAGCATGCGCTGGATGATGTCTTTGAGGTTGAGGTGGGCGGTCTGCTCGCGCATGACATCCAGTGTGGCGACAAAACCGGCAATCACAGCACCGGGGCGGCCGGTCAGCGCGCTGACAGCGTCGTGCAGCGAGCAGCCGGTGGCGCGGGCCAGGTCTTGCAACTGCTCGATGCTGCGCGCACCAATGCCGCGTGCCGGAAAGTTCACCACCCGCAAAAAGCTGGTGTCGTCGTTGGGGTTCTCCAAGAGGCGCAGATAGGCCAGCGCGTGCTTGATTTCGGCG
Source organism: Rhodoferax sp. (assembly GCA_029865845.1). Classification (GTDB taxonomy): domain Bacteria; phylum Pseudomonadota; class Gammaproteobacteria; order Burkholderiales; family Burkholderiaceae_C; genus Allorhodoferax. The sequence goes on from JARXAM010000100.1 coordinate 2,065, forward strand.
CGCTCAAAAAAGCGCAGACCGCCATACACCCGGTAGGGAATGCCGGCATTGAACAAGCCGGTTTCAATCACCCGGCTTTGCGCGTTGCTGCGGTAGAGCACGGCAATTTCGGAACGCGGTACATCGTCGCGGATGAGCTGCTTCATCTCGTCCACCATCCACTGCGCCTCGGCAAAGTCAGTGGGCGCTTCAAACACCCGCACCGGCTCGCCCGCGCCCTGGTCCGTGCGCAGGTTTTTGCCCAAGCGGCGGCTGTTGTGGCTGATGAGCGCGTTGGCGCTGTCCAGAATGTTGCTGTAGCTGCGGTAGTTCTGCTCCAGCTTGATCTGCTGGCGCACCGCAAACTCGCGCACAAAGTCGGTCATGTTGCCTACGCGCGCGCCGCGAAAGGCGTAAATGCTCTGGTCGTCATCGCCCACGGCCAACACCGCGCCGCCGCCCTCGTCGCTGCCGCCCTGCCCCACACCAGCGATAATCTTGATCCACGCGTATTGCAGTTTGTTGGTGTCCTGAAACTCGTCGATCAGGATGTGGCGGAAGCGCCGCTGGTAATGCTCGCGGATGGGCGCGTTGTCGCGCAGCAGCTCGTAAGAGCGCAGCATCAGCTCGCCAAAGTCCACCACGCCTTCGCGTTGGCACTGGTCTTCATAGAGTTGGTAGATCTCGACCTTCTTGCGGGTGTCGGGGTCGCTGGCCACCACATCCTTGGGGCGCAAGCCCTCTTCCTTGCAGTTGCCAATAAACCAGGCCAGCTGCTTGGGCGGAAAGCGTTCGTCGTCAATCTGGTATTGCTTGCACAAGCGCTTGATGGCGCTGAGCTGGTCTTGCGTATCCAAAATCTGGAAGGCCTGAGGCAGCCCTGCGTTTTTGTAATGTGCGCGCAAAAAGCGGTTGCACAGGCCATGAAAGGTGCCAATCCACATGCTGCGCACATTCACCGGCAGCATGGCACTGAGCCGCGTCATCATCTCCTTGGCCGCCTTGTTGGTGAAGGTCACGGCCAAAATACCGCCCGGCGACACATGGCCGTTTTGCAGCAGCCAGGCGATGCGGGTGGTGAGCACCCGCGTTTTGCCCGACCCCGCCCCCGCCAAAATGAGTGCGTGCTCGGCGGGCAGCGTGACGGCAGCGAGCTGCTCAGGGTTCAGGTTGTGTAACAGGGGAGGCGTGGAGCCAGCGGTGGCGAAAGAATGCATACGGCGATTGTAGAAACCCCAGGCCTTGGCCAGCACCGCCGACAGGCGCTGGGCAGCCCGGCCTGCACCCGTCATATGAGAGGGCGTCGGTGTTTTGGCCACCATACGCAAATTCTTATACCGGGGGCTGTGCAACCTTTCTACAATCAAGCACCGGGCCCAAGCAATTGGCACCCGGTTTTTTATGGCCGGTGTCAGTCCAAGTGCCCAGTGATGTATCTGGAAACTTTGGACAGGAGCTTGGGAACCATGGAAATTTTTGACTACGACAACATCCTCTTGCTGCCCCGCAAATGCCGGGTCGAGAGCCGTTCTGAATGCGATGCCGGCGTGGAGCTGGGCAGCCGCAAATTTCGCCTGCCAGTGGTGCCTGCCAACATGAAAACCGTGGTGGACGAGTCCATTTGCGAATGGTTGGCACGCAATGGCTACTTTTACGTGATGCACCGCTTTGATTTGGACAACGTGAAGTTTGTGCAGGAGATGCACGCCAAGGACCTGTTTGCCTCCATCTCGCTGGGCGTGAAGAAGCCGGACTACGCCACCGTAGACCAGCTGGTGGCGCTGGGCCTGACGCCCGAGTACATCACTATCGACATCGCCCACGGCCATGCCGACAGCGTGCGCGACATGATCATTTACCTCAAGAAACACCTGCCGGGCAGCTTTGTGATCGCCGGCAACGTGGCCACGCCCGAGGCGGTGATCGATCTGGAAAACTGGGGGGCGGACGCGACTAAGGTCGGCGTGGGCCCCGGCAAGGTGTGCATTACCAAGCTCAAAACGGGCTTTGGCACCGGCGGCTGGCAGCTCAGCGCGCTCAAGTGGTGCGCGCGCGTGGCCACCAAGCCCATCATTGCAGATGGCGGTATCCGCAGCCACGGCGACATTGCCAAGAGCATCCGCTTTGGCGCCAGCATGGTCATGATCGGCTCGCTGTTTGCGGGCCACGAAGAATCCCCCGGCAAGACGGTCGAAGTGGACGGCAGCCTCTACAAGGAGTACTACGGATCGGCCAGCGACTTCAACAAGGGCGAATACAAGCACGTAGAAGGCAAGCGCATCCTGGAGCCGATCAAGGGCAAGCTGGCCGACACGCTGATTGAAATGGAGCAGGATGTACAAAGCTCCATCAGCTATGCCGGTGGCAAGAAGCTCATGGACATCCGCAAGGTGAACTATGTGACCCTGGGCGGCGACAACGCGGGCGAACACCTGCTGATGTAAGCCCCTGCCGTGAAGGCTGTCAGCACCTCGACAGCCTTTGCCGCACCTTCGCGGTCACGCCCTGTCGGGGGACGCTATTCTTCGGTGCAGGAGCACACGGACACCATGAACATCGCACTTCTCGGCATTGGGCTCATGGGCTTCCCCATGGGACGCAGGCTTTGTGAAGCCGGCCACACGGTCCACGTCTGGAACCGCACACCGGCCAAAGCGGAGCGGCTTATCGCCTTTGGCGCCACCGTTCACCCCACCCCCGCCCAGGCGGTGGCCGAGGCGGACTTGGTCATCACCATGCTGGACCACGGCAGCGTGGTCGGCCACGTGCTGTTTGAACTGGGGGCGGCCAGTGCCATTCGGCCGGGCACGCTGCTGGTGGACATGTCGTCCATCAAACCGGTGGAAGCCCGCGACCATGCCGCCCGCCTGAGCGAACGCGGGGTGGACTACCTGGATGCACCGGTATCGGGTGGCACTTTGGGGGCGGAGCAAGGCACGCTGGCGATCATGGCGGGGGGCAAGGCCACCATCTTCGAGCGGGCCATGCCGGTTCTCCAGATCTTTGGCCGGCCCACCCATGTGGGGCC
>JARXAM010000141.1 GCA_029865845.1 Rhodoferax sp.
TCCGGGAGAGATATCGCTGGCCCACCATGGGGTGCTGTTTTTGGACGAGCTGCCCGAGTTCCCACGCGCTGCGCTAGAAGCCCTGCGCGAACCCCTGGAAACCGGCACGATCACGATTGCCCGTGCCACGCGCCGGGCCGAGTTTCCCGCGCGGTTTCAGTTGATAGCAGCCATGAACCCTTGCCCCTGCGGTTACCTGGGCTCCACCATTCGGCCATGCCGATGCACGCCCGACCAGGTCTCACGCTACCAAGGAAAACTCAGCGGCCCCCTGATGGACCGGATTGACTTGCATATTGAAGTACCGGCCCTGCCCGCCAGCGAATTGCTGCAACCGGCGCAGACCGAGAACAGCGCCACCGTGCGCGAGCGCTGCGCTGCTGCCCGGCAGCACGCGCACATGCGCCAAGGCTGCAGCAACCATGCGCTCACCAGCGCCGGGGTGCAAGACCATGTGGCACTGGACGCCGCCGCCCACAAGTTTTTGCAGGCCGCCGCCGCACAGTGGGGCTGGTCGGCCCGCAGCGTGCACCGCACCCTCAAAATTGCCCGCACGATTGCCGATTTGGCGGGTGCGCACACGACTGCGCTCACGCACATTGCCGAGGCCATGCAATACCGACGGGTATTGAAGTCCGCCGGCTAAGGCCCCGCGTCATGGGCGCGCCGTGACCCGCACCCCTTGCTGGCGCAAGTAATTGAGCAACTCAGGGTTCACCGCCCCCACGGATCGGGCGCGGTCGGTGAAGTCGCCCGCTGCGTCCAACTGGCCCAACGCTGCGCTGGACACGGCGCTGCCCAGCAACCAGCGTTGTTCGGTGGGTCGACCCTGTAAAGCGGCGGCGTAATACTGCAGTGCCTGCGCATGCTGGCCCACGCGCTGGGCGGCGTTGGCACGCAGGGCCCACCCGTCGGCTTGTCCGTCCAACAGCGACTCCCAGCGGTCCAACACCTCCAAGGTGGTGGCGGGTCGGCCTTGGGCCAGCTCCATACGCGCCCATTCCCGCACCAAGCTCCACCGCAGGGCGGCGGGTGCCTTGGTGCGCTCTGCGGTCTGCAATGCTTCTTGCACGATGTGGATCGCTGCATCAGGGGCGCCAGCGCTGAACTGTGCTTGGGCCAGGGACAAGGCCTCCGCAACCGCGTGGCGCTGCCGTGCATCGTCGGGCGTCTGCACAGCCCCATCCGGCACCCGTGACCGGGGCGGTGCCGACACCGCAGGACCAGGTGGCGTCGATGCAGCCGCAGCCGCAGCCGCAGCCGCAGCCGCAGGTGAAGGTGACGGTGACGGTGAGGGTGAAGTGAGCGCTATGCCAACAGATGCTTTGAGGCGCAAGCCGGATGGATCGGCCATTGCGGTTGAGCTTGGCAGCTCAGCGCGCTGGGTCCGCACCGGCTCGGCACGCAGCGGGCCAGACGACGCTGTACTTGCTGTACTCGCTGCCAAGGGCGACACAGAAGCCACACTTGCCACAGACGCGGCTGCAGGCTGCGCGTCGGCCTGCACGGCGACCTGCGCAACCGGCGCTGGGGCCACCGTCGCGGGCACGCCCAGGGGCAGTGCCTTCGGTGGCGGGGCGTGACGCCACGACCACACCATGGCCGCAAGCCCCACCAGCGCCCCCACCACCACTACCACCCCCAGCGTCCGGGCCCCGTTGCTGCGGCCTGGGGACGCCGCAACGGCTGGCACACGGTGCGCGAGCACGGCAGCGGTGCCACTGCGGATTGCGGGCTCCAGACCGGGCGCTTGACGCCGGTCCAGGTCGCGCAACATCTGATTGATCACGCTCATGGTTTCTCCCGCTGTTGGGGCCGCCACATGGCTCGCCACGCCCGCGCCAGGCCATAGACATTCCACCCCCTCCACCACCGCGGGCGCGGCAGGCGCACAGCCGCCAGCGCCGGTGTGTCTGCAACGGCCAAGTGCACATGGGCAAGCTCTATGGCGTACACACCCTGGCCATAGGCCAGCATCAAACACTTGTGCGCCACGATGTTGACCAAGCGGGGCACGCCCCCCGTGGCCGCAGCCAGCACCCGCACCGCCTGCGGGGTAAACCAGGGGCGTACCACGGCGTCGGGCAGCATCGCGCGTGCCAAGCGGTGGTCTAGGTAGGCGCCGACGGTGGCCGCATCCATCGGCCCCAAGGTCTCGCTAAAGGTGATGCGCTGCAAGAGTTGGCGAATCTGCGCTTGCCCCAGCACCGCGTCGAGGTCGGGCTGGCCCCACAGCACCATATGCAGCAGCTTGCGCTTTTCGGTCTCTAGGTTCGAGAGCAGGCGCAGGCATTCCAGCGTGGCCACGGGCATGGACTGCGCTTCATCAATGCACAGCACCACCCTCCGCCCGTGGGCGGCATGGTGCAGCAAGCTGTGGTGGATGCGTTGCAGAGCGCTGGCCGGTGTTTCAAGAGGCGGCGCATCCAGCCCCAGCTCCTGCGCCAGGGCCTGCAGCAACGCGTCGGGGCCCATCGCCGGGTTGGGGAGGTAGGCAGTGACACACTCGCCCTGCAAGCACGACAGCAGTTGCCGACACAGCACGGTTTTGCCGCACCCCAGTTCGCCCACCACCTTCACAAACCCCTCGCCACTGCGCAGGGCCACCAGCAAGGTGTTGAGGACTTCTTGCATGCCCGCGTGGGCGAAGAAAAAGTCGGTGTCCGGGGTGATCGAAAAAGGGGCCTCGCGCAATGAAAAATGCCCCCAGTACATTACTTGCCCGCACCCTCAAGCTGGATCACCCGCGCGCGGGAACTGTCCATATCGTCCAGCGCCGCCCGCGCCCGCCGCCCTTGGGCCTCCCAGTCCGCTGCGGACCGGATGATGGTGGGCTTGATCAACACAATGACCTCTTTTTTGCGCCCCTGGTTGGCGCGGTTGCCAAACAGGGCGCCCCATCCGGGCAGGCTGGTGGTGCCGGGCAAGCCCGAGGCCGTGCGGCTCGATTCCAGCTGCATCAACCCGCCAATGGCCACGATGGCACCGTCCTGAATCCGCACCAGCGTATCGGTTTCGTTGACCGCGCTGGAGGCCAGGGGCAGCTTGAAGTTGCCCGCGCTACCCAGGTCAATCTGGCGCGACTTTTCGGTCACCGTAGAGAGTGAGGGGTGCACATGCAGCGTCACATTCACCCCATCGTCAATCTGCGGCGTCACGTCCAGTGAAATGCCCGAAAAGAAAGGGGTGAGCGTGACCGTGGGCAAAGTGGTACCGGTGCCGGTGGTGTTGGACGTTGTGGTGGCCGTGGTGCCGCCCGACACGTTGGTGACAAAGTATTCGTCGGTGCCGACTTTGAGCACGGCTTTTTGGTTATTGAGCGTCGCCACACGGGGGCTGGAGAGGGTCTGCACATCGCCCTGGGTTTCCAAAAAGCCCAGCACGGCGGCGAACTGGCTGGTCGACAGCGCCAGACCAAACAAACCCCCTCCGCTGGCCACCGACGGAAACGACGCCGCGCCCGAAATGGTCGTGCTGCCCTGCAGCGCGGTGTTGCCTATGTTGAGCGTGCTGCCAATGACGCCGGCCGCCACTTGGTTGGACCCCTCCGTACGCAGGGCCGCCCAGTTGACACCGCTTTGGTAGCCATCGCGCAACTCCACCTCGACCACTTTGGCCTCGAGCATGACCTGGCGCTCGACCGCCGATTGCGTGGCTTTGAGAAACTTGTCCACCTGGCGCAGCTCCTCGGGCATGGCACGCACCGCCAATATGCCCGCGTGCGGGCTGCTCACCACACTGCGCCCCTCGCCGGTGCCCACCAGGCCTTGCACGGCGGTGGACAACTCGGCCCAAAAGTCAGACTTCGATGACGTGGACACACGGCTGTTCTCGGGCTGCGCATTGCTACTTGCACCACCGCTGCCCCCCTGCCCCGCCGATGCCGTGGGCATGCCTGCCCCAGAGGACACCCGCAGCTCGCTGCTGCCCTGCCGCTGCGAGGTGGGGTAGTTGAGCGTGAAGACGCGGGTTTGCAGCGTGGGTGCGTACACGGTGATGCGCCGGCCATCCACCTTGAAGTCGTAGCCATACACATCGCGTATTGCCTCCAAGGCTTCCGCGACCGTCACACCCCGCAAGGTCACGGACAAGGTGCCGCTGACATCGGGATGCATCAGCATGCTGTAGCGGGTGTCTGCCACCAGGGCCAAAAACACGTCGCGCGCAGGCGCGTTGTTGACCAACAAGTCCACACGCGGCTCGGGCGCGGGAGCCACCCGTGGTGGGGCCGGCTCCGCCACCGCCTCGGCAATGTGCGCGGGCACGGCGGCACCCGTGGGTGCTGCCGCTGCGGGCAGCTCGGCCTTGATGGCCGCGCTCACATCAGGCGTTCGCAGGGGCCGGTCCATCGCGCTGCACGCACCCAGCAGCACCAGCACACCGCCAGCGCTGGCCCAGGCCAGGGTGCGCCGGGCCGACGACATCGAGAAACAATCAGAAGGGGGCATAGGGAAAGGCATCATGGTTGGGTGTCCTCGCAAAGGGCGGCAGATTTCACAGGGGCGACATTGGCAGGGCAGGGTCCGTGGGTGCGGCGCTGGATTCCTGCAAAACGCGGCAGCTTGTGCAGGCGCTTGCCCTCGCGCAGCCACACCTCGGTCTCGGTAATGCGTTCCAGGCGGGCGGTGCCCACGGTTTGGCCCACCGCATACAGGCGGGTGCCCACTACAAGGCGGGGTTGGCCGTCTTGCACCAACACGCCGTGCATCTGCGCAGCCAAAGCCGGCGCGGGCGCCCCGGGTGCCGACGCACCCGGTGCTGCGCTGACGGCGGCGGGTGGGAGCGTGGGGTCACGATCAGCGGCATGGCACAAGCCCAGCACGCCGCCCAGCACAACACACAGGGGGAATTTCATGGTTGCACCTCCAGCCAATGCACGCGCAGCGTCAGCGACGGGGTCTGTTGCTCCACCGTGAGCTGCATGGGGCCCCAGCGCATGCCGGGGAGGGCCTGCTCCAGGTCGTGGACGTAACGGACCAACTCGGCATACGGGCCCGCCACCGTGATCTCTACGCTGTGGCGGCGCAGCCCGCTGTCAAGCGCTGGCTGCAGCCCCGTGTCGCCAGGCACCGGAGGCACCGTGCCCGACTGCACCAAGCGCAAGCCCGGTCGTCGCTTCAAAAACTGGACCATCGCCGCTTGCAAGCCCACGCCCGGCGGGCGGGCTGCGGCCGTCATGGCCGCGATGTCTGCCCGCAGCGCAGCCATGCGCTCGTGGGCCTGGGCCAGGTCTTCTTGCACGTGGGCCTGCCCATCGGGCACAGCAGGCCGTGCTGCCAACTCCGCACGCAAGCGCGAGATCTCGGCCGTTTGGGCCTGCCATTGGCTGCGGGTCTGCTGGTAGGCCTGGCGCGCAGGGGTGAGCCACACCGTGTCGGCCACGGCCCACACCACCACCAGCACGGTGACACACAGAAACACACGTTCCCGAAGCCGCATGGCGTTGATGCGCTGGGCCTGTTGGGTCCACCACGGGTTCATGGCCGGTCTCCTTGGGGGTTCATGGGCGAAGCCGTGGGTGGCGCACTGACCAACTGAAAGGACCACACCTCCGCCGCACTGGCCGGCGCAGCAAGGCCCAGCGCTGCCGGTGCCCCTGCTACGGGTGCGCCGCGTTGCACCTTGACTGCTGCCAAGGGCACGCCCTTGAGCAGGGCACTGGCCGACAACTCTGCCATCCAGGCATTCAAGGCGGCGGGCTCTACCGTCCAGCCACTGAGCTCCAAGTAGGCGCTGTGCGCGCGCACGCCCGTGATCCATACCGGGGCGGGAATGGTGCGGGCGATCAAACGCAGCCGGTCGGAGTGGCGCTGCCCGGCAGGCAACAGCCCTTCTTGTAATACCTGCAACTGCTTTTCAAGTAGCTGTGTTTGGGCCTGTGCGTCGTGCTGCTCACGCTCCATTGCTGCGGCCGCCGGTTGGGCCGCAGCTTTTCGCTGCGCAATGGCGCGTTGCAGGGCCTGCAGTTCATCGGCGTGCGTGCGCATGGCCAGCGTCCAGGCTTGGCGGTCGCGCTGCATGCTGGTCAGCACATACCCGCACGCACCGCCCCCCAGCGCCATGGCCGCCACCAGCACGGCTGCCAGCGTGTGGGCGTTGAAGGGCTGGCGCGGGGGCCGGTAGGCGGGGGTGCACAAATTGATGTTTTGGGGCATGGCGGTCTATCCTTGTGCACGCAGGCTGTCACTACGCAATAACACCCCCAGCAGCGGGCCGCATGCCAGCAGGTCGTGGGGGGCTATGCAGTCCACGCCGTCCAAAGAGACACCCATGTCCAAGGTGTCCACCTCTTGGCCACTGTGGCCTTGCAGCCACTGCGCCAACTCGGCACTGCGGGGACCGGGCAAGACCCTCACTCCCGCCAGCGGCGCAGAGGCCCATTGGCGCTCCCATACGTCGATGGAGCGCTGCAACTCGACCACCAGGCGCTGGGCGCGGTCGGCGTCCAGTGCAGAGGCACCACGCCGCACATCGTCCGGACCCAATACGCCGCTGCCCAGCGCGTCCAAACCGTACTGGGGGACATATTCCTCCACTGGCGTATAGGCATCGGGCAGGGCGGCGTCCGCCACCCGGGCCGACGCCCAGGGCATGCGCAGGAACCCGGTGGGCACCTCCAAGCGGCGGCTGTAAAACAGCTCGCCCCCTTTGCAAAAGGTGAGCAAGGCTTGGGTAGCGTCGGCCAGCCACAACGCGCAACTGGCGTCCTCGCAGGCATGGGCGCTTTGCAGGTTGCGCTGCGCCGTGTCGTGCACGTCAATCACCTGCACATCCCATCGCATGCTGGCCGCCAGCGCCATCACCTCGCGCAGCACGGCCTGGTGCGCAGCCACCACCAAGATCTGCGCGGCGGCGCGCCCCTGGCCATCGCCCACGTGCAGCACATCGACGGTGAGGTCGTCTAGGTGCACATCCACTAGGTCTTTGATCTGGTAGCGTGCGGCGGCCCGCAGCTCTTCGGGCACGACGGCGGGCGCTGCGATGTGGAAGAGCTGGTATTGCTCCAGGGTCAGCATCACATCGGTGGCATAGCCCGAGAGGCCCAGTGTGACCAAGCGGGCCACCCACGCTTCGCGGCTGTCACCGCCCTGGTGCTCGACGCCCGCACGCAGCACCCGGTAGCGCCCCCCTTCACGACGGGCGAGCACGTAGGCCAGGGTGCCGCCCGACCAAGACACCACCATGCGATCCGCAGAGCGCTTACGTCGCCAGGGCCAATGCATCATGGAAACCTCCGCGCCACAGGCGCATACACAACGATAAGGGTGCGGCATGACGCTGCGGCAGAGGCCGCACGCATGCCAGGCACAGGAAAAGAGCGAGGGCGTTCAATAGTTCTCCCGCAGGTAAATGTAGGGACTGGTGTACACCCCAAACGTGGCGCGGGCGGGGGCCACAGGCCCCAACCACGGCAGCTTGGCGGCGCTGGCCGCACTGGGTTGCGCCGACAAACACGTGTTGCCCGTAGCGGTGCCACCCGTGTTGAGGGTGAGCAACACGCTGCCGCGGTGGCCTTGTGCGGGTGCACTCAGCACCACACCCGGTGCGGGCCAGCGGCCCGCGCTCAGGGTCTGCACGGTGGGGGGGCGCAAGGTGGTTTCACAAGGCTGGAGGGTGCCGGTGTAGTCAGACAGCGTGAGGCTGGACACGCCCAAGCGTGTGCAACTGTCGGCGGTATGGGGCGCGAAGAAGGTGCCGTTCCAATACCGGGCCTCCAGCGGCAGCGCCAGGGGCAGGCGCTCTGAGCCATAGGCGCTGGTGAGCCGCAACTGGCCGTAGCGCAGCCGGGTGGTGTTGCTGTCGGCGGTGCCGACCACGGGCCGCCCGTCCGGGTCTTGCACGACGGCCCGGAGTTTGAAGTCGTCGAATGGACCATCGGGGGCCGCTGCTTTGGCAAACGCAAAGGTGTCGTTCACGGCCCAGACACCGTTGTTCCACCCCGTCGTCAACAGTGTTGTCGGGAAGGCAGGCTGCACCAGGCGTGCCACGTCCACCGGCACCCCGGCGTTGCTGGCCTGCACCTGCACCGCAGCCAGCGGGGTGTAGCCGCTGGTGTAGCGGCTCACCACGGGATCGCTGGCAGACTCTGTGTTGCCACTGTGAGCATGGGCCTTGACGGTCAGGCCGATACCCAGGGCGTCTTCGTCCATGTAAGTGAAGCCACCACTGGCACAACTGGAGCGCAAAGTGCCCGAGAACGAATAGTGGCTCGGCACCCAGCGCCCCATGCGCGGCGCACGGGTGCTGCCAATGGTGCAACCATAGCGGCCATTGCTCAGCGTGGTGGCGGTGCTGCCAACCACGCAGTCGCCCGCCTTTTGGTCTACCGCGGTGAACGCGCTGTCCACCACCGCATCTGCACCAAACTGCAGACTGCCCACATCCAGGTAGCGAAAGGCATCGCCCTGCGCGTAGCTGCCGCTGCCTGCGGTGAAACCGCCAAGCAGCACGCCCGGTGCAATGGCATTGCCCGCATGGTCTTGCACGCGGGACTCGACGACGGTGGGGGAGCTGCCGGTATAGCCCCGCGAGACACCGGCATCCGCGCGGAGGGTGAAGGGCTTGCCTGCGACGCCCGTGGGTCCACCTTGCAATGTGGCGTTGGTCAGGCCGGGGCTGGCCACTGCAAAGCCGACCGGGCGGATCGCAAAATTGTCACTGGAGCACGCAGGCGCGGACGACGCCACTTGCATGCGCACGCGCACGTTGGCCGCCGCGTCGGGATAGCGCAGCGCAACACGCTGGCGGCTCCTGCTGGCGCTGTCAAACTGGGTGCTCTGGGCAGACCCCAGCCCCGCACCCGAGGGGCAGTCGGCGGCACTGGCATCCACCAGGTCCACCCGGACTGCGCCGAGGTAGGCGGTGTTCAACGCACCGCTGCTTTGCAGGGCCAGCACATCGAGATCAAAAGGCGTGCCCGCCAACTTGGTGAACAAGCGCGACTTGGGCGGTGCGCCCGGCTCCACCGCGTCAAAGGTGCACGAGGCCGCAGCAAAAGCCAGGTCGCACGTCTCTTTGCCACCGGCAACACAGCGGGTGGGGTAGCCAGGGCCAGGCGACATGTTCGAGGCACCCAGCACGGCGGTACCGGCGCTGCTTTGGCTGATCTGGCGTGTCGCAACGCCACCGCGCAGGGTGAAGGAGTCGCCCCCCACCCAGCGCCCGGAGGGCAGCAGTTGCACCTGCACGTCGCCGGGAAACAGGGTCGAACAACTCGCGTTTTGGCAGGCCTTGATGGTCACCGTTTCGGGCGTGCACACCGAGGCCTGCGCATCGTGCTCAATTTGCAGGTGATCGAAAGTGCCCGCGCACGAGCGGCCAATGGTGCGGTCGGCCTCCACCTGGGCGGCATTGAGTTCGGTGTTGTAGAGCTTGACCTCGTCAATCAGGCCCGGAAAGTTGCGGTTTCGCAAGACTCGGCAACTGCCGGTGGCCACGTCACCCCCGATGTAAAAGTTGCATGGGTTGGGGGACAAGCTGCCCTTCCAGGCCCGCGTGCTGGCGTCCGCCACGCCGTTGATGTAAATGCGTTGGCGCCCCTCCGCCGAATTGAATGTGATGGCGACGTGGGTCCATTGGTTCAGGGGAATGGGGGTCGATGAGGTCAGGGTAGGCCCGCCCCACCACCAATACAGCTTGCCGTTGCGGTCGATATGAAACTCGTAGTTCACATCGTTGGACAAAATGGAATGCATGTCCGCACCCGTGGTGGCGGGGTGCGCGGTGGGGTACACCCACGCAGAGGCCGAAAACTGGGTTTTGAAATCAAAAAAGGTGCTGCGCGGTACCTCCACCACGCCCTTGCGGTCAAAGTTGGCCGCGTTGCAAAAGTTGCCGTTGACTGCCTTGACCTGGGCGGCGATGGTCGTGCCGGGCACCACCTCGTTGGTAAGCGTGGGGCTGGTGGTGGCTAGCAGGCGACCATGCCGGTTGTCTCCACCCGAGTCCAGCACCTCACCGGCTGTGCCTTTCCAGGACCCGGCGGGCCCGTCCATCCGGTAATGGCTCACACTGCCCACCAAGGACAGCACCGAGGCGGTTGCCGACCCGGCCACGTTGCTGGTGACGGTGTTGGCAAGCACCCCGCTTTGCACCAGCGTCACGGCCACAGTGAGCTGGGCCGATTCACCCGGTGCGATGGTGGGGATGGTCCACACCAGCTTGTTGGCAGCGGACGCCACCGCCCCCATAGACGCTGCGCTGCTCACATACGCCATGGAAGCTGGCAGCACATCGGTGACGACTACATCATTCAGGTCGCTGGTGGTGGGATTGGGCACGGTCACCAAAAACGTGACCACCGCACCCTGCGTGGCCGCAGACGCGCTGGCCACCAACTGGACTGCCGGCTCCGCCCGGCGCAGTAACCACGCTTGGGTGGCCCCAGCATCGGCATACGCGGTGGCCGTGGCGGTACGGCTGCCAGTAGGCTGCTGGCTGGCCCACTGGGCATAGCCCAGCGCCAGGCTGACCCCTTGGGCAGCGGCTTGCGCAGGTGCCTGCACCTGGCCCGCCGGGCTGAAGTCTGCAGGCAATTGCCATGGGCTGGCGCTGGCATAGGCGTAGGCACTTACCAACACGCTGTGTGCCGCGCTCGGGCTCACGCTGGGGGTGCTGTGGCGCAGTGCGGGTGCGGTGGCGGCAGCCGCTTTGGCCATCACCGGATTGGCTGTGTCCACCCCGGCCCAGGCGCTCAGGCCCAGCACGGCCCCGGTGCCCACCGATGCCGGTGTCCACACGTAGCTGCCGGGCTCGCTCGCGCTGGCCACTTTGTAAAACGTCATGACCCGCAGGGAGTTGGCGGTGGCTTGGGGAGTGTCTTGCAGCAGGGCCCACCCGGCGGGGGGCACTACGCTTGCGCCACTGGCACCCAGGGCCACGGTGGCAAACAAGACATCGCGCTCTGCCACGCCTGCGGGTGCGCCCACCACCAGGTTGCCGCTGGCAGCAAGACCGGCTTGGGCCGTGCCCCGCAACACGATTTGGGAGTGCGCGAGTGACACCAGGCCCACTACCCCCCACAGCACACCAAGCGCCCCCCGCAGCCAGCGGTAGCTGCTGCGGCGCAGCCGACCCAGAGCAACTGCGGATGGGGTGGAATGCGGGCCGCGCGTCATTGTTCCAACGCAGCGCTGATGCTGCGCTCCACATATTGACCGCCCACGCGGTTTCCCCAACGGGCTGTGGCGGTGAGGTCAAAGACCTGCACCACACGTGCGCCATCCGTATAGCGGTATGCACGGCAGTCCACCACCAGGCTGAACCCGTCTACCGTGTGGGGAGCGCCCTGGGGGCATTGGCCTGGGGCGGCTTTGAGCTGCGCAGCGGCCCAGCCTATGCCGGCGCGGGCGACCCAGTACGCGCGCGAGCCCTGCACATCGCTGGCAGCGTTGAGCTGCATGGCATTGGAAAACACCAGCATGAATGCGCCCAGTGCAGCCATCACGACCACCAACACGATGGCGGCCAGTGCGGCAAAACCTTGCTGGGTTGGGGGGTGGGCCGTCATGGGGTGTTGTTGACCTGGATGTTTTGGTACAGGCTGACGGATTCACCGTCTTCACTGCCGAGGCGGAGCTCGATCTTGACCAATCCGTTGCGCTGTGCGTCGCTGTCGGGCTGGTAGTCAAACGCACAGTAGGTGACCCCTGTGGCCAGCAGCGGCGCACTGGACGCAGGCTGCTCGGCGGCGTTGCAGTAGTGACCGGCTGCCGCCTGGAGGCGGGGCGTGCTGCCCACGGTGCTGCCCGGCGTAACCACGCGGCGCAAAGTGGTGCCGGTGCATACGAAAGCGACCACGTTTTCTTCCACCGGAATGACGTGCGCGCGCCGACTACCCGACGCAAGAGGCAAGCGCACCGGCGCTTGCAGCTCGACCGTGGTTTCTTCGGAGGCGGGCACCGAGGTATCGGCGCGCAGCGCCCGCACCACGGCCACGTTGTCGCCGCGGTAGGCATCGGCACCGGGAATGCCCAAGTTGTAGACGGCCAGCAGGTCATAGGGCCGCACCTGTTGGTCGGCGGGGCGGTCGGCGTTGCGGCCCAAAAAATTGAACGTGGCGTCTGGAGCATCGAAGCGCAGGCCCAAGCCGTCACCGGCCACTTTGTCGTTTTCGCGGTAGCGCACACCAGTGCGGGTGGGGATGAATTCGAGGCAGCTCTGCACCGCACCCGACGCACCGCTGAGGCGGATGCTGTTGGGCAGTGCCTTGCGCATGTCTCGGGCCATGCGGCGCATGGCCGTGTCGGCCACATCGCTCAAGGACGCGCGGCGGGATGTGGCGACGTAGGCATCGACCGGTGCCCGCATGAAGACGGCCACCATGCCGCCCACTACACCCAGCACCACGATCACCAAGATCAGCTCGATCACGGTGAATCCGCGCTGGCGGGTCGGGGCGCGTGCAAGCCGGGTCATGGTCCGCTGTCGTTCGTGCGGTAGCCGATCAGGGTCACCGATTCCACCGGGCTGGCCACGGTCACCGTTACTTGTTTGGCAAGGATGCCCAGGGTGGTGATGTCGTCACGCACCAGCACACGCACGGTGTAGGCCGACAAACTCGCGGGCAGCTTCCAAGCGGCTTTGGTTTGGCCCTGGTAGTCGTCCACGTTGTCCCAAGTGTCGTGCCCCAGCTCCCCGTCGGCGGTGCCATCGGGGTCGGCATAGGCCTTGTGCAGCACCTCTTCGAGCACCGACTCCGCCAAAGCCAATGCCTGTTTGCGCGCCAGCGGGTCGGCGCTGGACTTGACCACCGTATTCATCACCACCAATATGCCGGCCAGACCTACGGACACCACCACCACAAAGACCAGCAGTTCGATCAGGGTGAAGCCGTACAGAGCGGGGCGGTGGCGGGCGCGGCCTTGGAGGCTGCGGTCTTTATTCATGCACATAGCCGGTGCGGGCCTCCACTGTGATGGACCGCGCGTGCCCGGCCACCTGCCACACCACGGCGGCCTCGTGTGGGGCCAAGGTCGCGGCATCCAGCGGCTGGCCCAGGGCATCGAACACCAGCCCCGCAGGCGCCTGGGCCCATGCCACCCCGTGGGGCACCGTGAGTTGCGCCTGCCCCTGGGGCCCCGCCAGGGGCAACCCGCAGACCGCCACGCCCGCTTGGGCGGCAACCGACAGTTGCAGCGATCCACCGTTGACGTTCACACACACGCTGCGCCGCTGAGCGATGGCGGTGGCATGCGCGTACCGCAAGGTGGCCAGCGCTTGGTCGTGCAAGCCCATGGCGTCCACGTCGTGGCGGCGGATCATGCGCGGCACGGCATACGCGCTGACCACGCCCATGATGACGAGCACCAGCAGCAGTTCCACCAGCGTGAAGCCACGGTGCCGGCACACCCGGGAGGTGTCAGGGCGCCGCAATGGCGGTGAAGGTTGCCGTGACCACCGCGCCATTGGGGGGTTCGAGCTGGAGGGTGCAGGTGCTGGACGCGCCGGCAATCGCTTGGGCGTCTTTGAAGGCGTCTTTCTCCTTCACCGAGTAGACGCCGCCACTGGCGGGGTAGGCACTGCCTTGCAGGGTCTTTTTCACGTCGTCACACGACGTAATGGTTTGCGCGCCGCCTGCGGTGCCCTTGGCGGTGTACATGGCGTAGTTGATGGCCGAGCCCGAGGACAGCGCACCCGCCACACCCTGCACCGCCGCCTGGCGGGCGTCTGCCGACAGGTCAAAAAACTTGGGGATCGCCACCGCAGCCAACACACCCAAAATCACAATCACCATGACCAACTCGATCAGTGTGAAGCCACGCTGCACTTGTTTCATGTGGAATCCATTTCTGCCATTGCCCCTAAAACGACCGGGTGAGGTGCCCGATCCGCTCGTCCTGCGGCCCGAAGCAGGCCTGCACGGTATTGCGGGGAACTATAGCTTTGTTTCCTAATAGAAACAATTTTGCGATGCATTTTGGCGATGGTGCGGCGCAGGGCGCGGGTGGCCCCGGCAACGCGCCACTACCTCACTCGATACGGTGTCCGCGCCAAACGTAGGCTTGCATGGCCCGGAGCTGCGTGCCTGCACTGGCGTCTTGCAGGGAAAACCACAGGGCTTGTGCGCCTGCGGGAGACTCTAGGGCCTCTTCGTCGTGTGGCTTGTAGCCCACACATGCGCAGCCGCGATCAAACACCCAACTGCCCCCAGTCACCTCTGGCAAGCGCCCGGCGGACGACTCTCCGGCGTAATTGGCGGGGCGGCGTTCCAGGAGGTCGAAAGGGTTGCGCGGGCCCGGTGCATCTGCCACCGGGGCGCTGCCAGCCCGTGCCGCAGCGCGGCGCATATCGTCCACCACGAGCGCGGTGCGCAGCGCGGCAAGAGAGGACTGAAGCGCCACGCGCTCGGCATCCGAACGCACCGAATGGCCATACACCCACCAGCCCGCACACAAGCCGCCAATACCCAGCAGGAGCCACGCCCGTTCCCAGCCGCGTCGACTCTGGCCGGAGGGTTGCACCGGGCTGCCGACCATGGCGTCAGCCTTTGGCCCCCATGGCCACCTCACCCAAACTCCACAAGGGCAAAAACACGCCCAGTGCCAGCAGCAGCACCAGCCCCCCCATCAGCGCCAGAAGCAATGGCTCCACCGCCGTGGCCAGCCCCTTGATGGCGAAATCGGTTTCCCGTTCGTACATGTCGGCCACTTCAAACAGGAGGGCGTCGAGCTCACCGGTTTCTTCCCCCACCGCAATCATTTGGAGGACGACCGGCGTAAACACCCCGGTCGCCGCTGCGCAGCGGGACATGCTGTCGCCCCGCTCAATGCCGTCACGCATCTGCGCGATGCGCGCCCCCACATAGGCGTTGTCGGCGGTCTGGGCAACCACGGTCAGCGCTTGCACGACGGGGACACCACTTTGGCTGGACAAGGCAAAACTGCGTGCAAAGCGTGCCAAACAAGCTTTGGCAATGATGTCGCCCACCACCGGCAGCCGGAGTTTGTAGGTATCCCAGCGCAGTCGGCCCTGGGGGGTAGCCACATAAGCACGCACCCCGACGATGGCAGCGGCTACCAGTGCAAGCAGTGCAGGCCACCACTGCAACATCCAGGCAGAAAACCCCAACAGCACACGGGTGAGCAGCGGCAGTTCGTGGTGCAAACTGGCAAACACTTTGCCAAACACCGGCAGCACAAACAAGTTCAGGATAACCAGCGCTGCGGCCATCGCGATGAGCACAAAGGTGGGATAGCGCATCGCCTGGCGGATGCGGCTGCGCACGCTGCTCTCAAACTCCAAGTGCTCGGCCAAGCGCAAAAACACCTCCGCAAGCCGTCCGGTCATTTCACCGACGCGCACCATGGCAATAAAAAAGTTGCCAAACAAGGCCACGTGGCGTCCCAGCGCCACCGAGAGTTCACGCCCTTGGTCCAGACTGGCGCGCAGGTCTTTGAGCAACTCGACCATGGCCGGCTTGCTGGCCGACGCTTGCAGCCCGGCCAGCGCCCGCAGCATGGGAACGCCTGCCTTGTTCAGGCTGTACATCTGACGGGAAAAAATGAGAATGTCTTGCTCGACCACCGGTTGCCGCCGCCACGTGCCGGGGGCGGGTGTCGCGGAAGCCATGGCTCCCCTGTCAGTTGCCAGCTCCAGGTGTAGTGGCGTGATGCCCATGGACACCAACTGGTCAGCAGCGGCGCTTTCGGTCATCGCATCGAGCACACCAGACACCGGCTGTGCAAGACTGTTGCGACCTCGCCAGGCGTAGGCGGGCATGCTCAGTCCAGCACCACATCGTCATCGGCTTCGAAGCCGATACGCAGCGCCTCACCCAAGGAGGTTTTGCCGGTGCGCACGAGTTCCAGCACGTGGTGTGACAGTGTGCGCCCGCGCATGCGCTCACGCGCCGCGTGCTTGAAGCGGGCGGGGTCTGCGTGCGTGGCCGCATGGGCCAGGGTGGCATCCATCTCCAACATTTCGTACACGCCCTGCCGCCCAAAATAACCGGTGCCGTTGCAGCTGGAACACCCGGCACCGCGCAGGGGCTGGATGTGCTCTCCCGGCGCTGCCATGGCCTGCAGCCATGACTGCTCTTGCGGCGTGGGACGGTGCGGCACACGGCAGTCGGGGCAGTTCAGGCGCACCAGGCGCTGGGCGATGACCGCTTGCAAGGAGGTCGCCACCATAAAGGGCGGCACCCCCATGTCCAGCAAGCGAAAGGGGGTGCTCGCCGCATCGCGGGTGTGCAGCGTGGACAAGACCAGGTGGCCGGTGATGGCCGCGCGTGAGCCGATTTCGGCAGTCTCGGTGTCCCGCATCTCGCCCACGAGAATGACATCGGGGTCTTGGCGCAGGCAGGCGCGCAGCACACGGGCAAAGCTCAAATCGATTTTGTCGTTGACCTGCACCTGGGTGATCGCGGGCAAGCGGTATTCGACCGGGTCTTCCACGGTGATCACCTTGAGCTCGGCCGCATTGATCTCGGCCAACGCGGCGTACAGCGTGGTGGTTTTGCCGGAGCCGGTGGGCCCCGTTACCAGCACCATGCCCGATGAGCGGCCCAAGATCTCCCGAAAGCGCGCGAGCATGTCCTGGGGCATGCCGATGGCGTCCAGCCGGTGCGTGCCCGCACCGTGGTTGAGCAAGCGCATGACCGCCGCTTCGCCCCACGCGGTTGGAAGTGTGGACAAGCGCACATCCATGGTGTTGTCCTTGAGGCGGACCGAAAACCTGCCGTCTTGCGGCAAGCGCTTTTCGGAAATATCCAGTCCCGCCATCAGCTTAAGGCGCTGGGCCAAGGCGCTGCCAATGCGCTTGTCTGCCTGGGTTTGGGTTTGCAGCACACCATCGACCCGCACCCGGATTTGCAAAAAGCCTTCCTGGGGTTCGATGTGGACATCCGAGGCCCCGACCTGAATGGCATCTTCAAACAAGGACTGCAGCAGGCGCACCACCGGCGCCCCCTCCAGTCCGACGCTGGCGCTGAGTTCGCCAAAATCCACCGCGTCGCCCAGGTCGCGCTCCAGGGCACGGGCCAGCCCGGTAATCTCTTCTGTGCGGCGATACAAACGGTCGTAAGCCAAGGCAAGCTGCCCTTCGGGTACCACGGCAATGCTGATGTCGCGCTTGAGCAGGCGGCACAGTTCGTCGTAGGCCACGAGGTCCAGCGGATCGGCGAAGGCGACCAAAATCGTCTCGCCCTTGTCTTCGAGTGCCAAGGCCTTGTGGCGCCGCGCCACTGCCTCGGGCAGCAACTTGATGACATCAGCGCGGAACGGGAATGTCTTGAGATTAACGAACGGAATGCGCAGTTGGCGGGCCAGCACATTGGCCAGCAACTCTTCGGTAATGACGCCGGTTTCAATGAGCAGGCGGCCCATTTTTTTGCCGGTGGCACGCTGCAAATCCAAGGCCGCTTGCAGTTGCTCCTGTGAAATGAGCTTTTGCTGCACCAGCACGTCGCCCAGGCGCAGCTTGTCGGGCCGTCCCCCAGGCTGGCGTTGGCCATTGGATGCCCCCGAAGCCACCGATGCCAAATTCATGCTCGCGTCCTTTTGATCTGAGAAAAATGATAGCACGCGAACCATTGGTGCAGCCCACCTCCACATTGCGCACCTTGTTCGCAGGGACCGCGAGAGGCCACCTTCAGTCCACTAAGGCACAAACGTCAAAAAATATACTTCCAGTTCACATAGGCACTTGTTGCAGTTTCTGCGGTAGCGCTGCCTGACGCTACGCCCACACCGAACTCGATGCCCTGTTGACGATCGATGGCTAATCTCTGCAACACGTCCACCTTGCTCGCACGACCTTGCTGACCAAACGGGTTGACTGAGGTTTGTGCGCTGATCAGCGTCTTGATGTTTCGCGTAGCGTCAATAAGCAGCCCCGCCTTCGGAGTTGCTATTACATAAGCACCGTGCGCTTGCACACCTATGCCGCCTTCCAGATCGAACATCAAACGCGCTGCGCGCCCAAGCCCTAAGGTGAGGCCTACGGAAGCCAGGACATTCCAGTGGTGCTGGTACTCGAGCGTGCTGGAGCGTTGGGGCTCGTAGGCCATACGAAAGCCACGCGAAATGCCACCAAAACTGCGACTCCATAGGGGCCGGATCTGGCTCGAATACATCACAAACTGATCCAAAAACACCTGCCCCGTCACGACATCACCAAGAAGCTTGGTATAAAAAAGCTTGAGCTCGCTGCCTGCAAGTGCCGCGTCCACGTCGTCCAACACGTCGTGCGATGCGGGCAAATAACTGGCTCCGAAATAGTGCGAACCATCTCGGTGAATGAGCCCAACCGACACCTGCGAGTCTCCAATCGCCGCAACCGGGCTGCCGGTTTGGGGCACCTCCAATTGATAGTCTTTATGCGGCTGGATGCGCGCCAGCTCCTCCTTGCGAACGCGCCACGCCTGCTTGTCTTTGTGGCCTTTTGCAAAAGAATAGTCATTCTCTGCATGCAAGAACTCCCAGGCGAGGACGTAAGCCTCGTCGGAATCGAAAAGGGTGGTGTCGATCAATAGATTTTGCGTGGTGTCCTTGCGAAGGGTCGTCAGTTGCTTGCCACTGAAACGCTCTTCCAAGGTTCTCAACATGGATTCTGCGGGCACTATTACATCGGCGACCCCGGCCCTCCCCATCGTAGACAGCCTTTTCACCACGTCTTTGGGTGTCGTCCAAAGAGAAGGGATAGACGGCGGCACCTTGGTATGAATCGTGATCAACTCATCCACCAGCGTTGCGCAGTTATAGCGGTGAAAAAAGTAGTGGATGTCGACAGAGCGAAGTTCAAATAAGTGCAAACGAAGCAACTCGTTGTCAGCACGGTCCCCCAGTACTTCGTATTCCCACACCTTCCTGTTTTCAACCGAGTAATACTGGTGGAGCGCTTCGACGTAGGGCAGCATGCCAAAAAAGCCCGGCATTCCACTTGTCAGGTTTTGCAGGATGATCTTCGGTAGGTTGATGCTGTTGGCATCGGTATAAAAAGTTACCGCGTGTTCACGACGTTCACCAGAAAGGTTTTTTCCACTCAGTTTCAAGAATACGTGGCCCATCATGCTCGATGGCTGTGCCAGATTTTCTGATGCAAAGACCAGTTGAACGGTATCTGCGGGGACCTTTTGCAGATACTCTGTCAGTGCGAGGCATGTTGGCATGGGTTGCTCCTCCAAACCCAAATGCTGAGTCAACCAACGATACCGCGCCGGAAATCTACAACGCATGGCATCGGCATCCGGGCCTGAAAACAGGGCTTCAACTGTTTTCAACAACTCATGCGAAGCAGAGAAACTCGTGCCACTCAATATGAAGGCGGGATCGGTAATGGACAAGACCCCACGTGTCTGATGAATCAGCGCCAGCCATTGCGGGTTTTCATGCAAGTGCAGAGAAAGCGCTTGGGTCTGAATATCCTGATACCTCGGAACTGCATCCATTGCCCATGCAGTTGCACTCCCTGCAAGCGACGCAAGCAGAAAAAAAGCAGCCCCAAGGCTGCTTTTCACGGAATTCACGAACATTTATTGGCAAGCAATTGCCACGTTCTCTTGGTATTTCCACATTTTCCCAGTTCCATAATCTGTACTGGAGCCAAACGGGCCGCCGCTCAAAATATTGATCCAAAATTTGGAATCAACCTCGTTCGGCAAACTGGTTTCTTTTGTGCATCCGGGGGTATCAACATTCAGTGTTCGTGCAACTTTGTCGCGCTTAACGCTCACCACCCCTGGTGCAGTGAATGGTTTGCCGTCGACGTTACCTGAGATCTGTTTGTTCCCCGTAGTTGTAACGTTAATATTCTGATTGTCGTCATTCATGATTGAAGCGCAACCTGTCAACAAAACTGCACCGCACAATACGGCCCCACTTACAGCTTTCATACCGAACATACAAATACCTTTCTGATTAGTAAGAAGCAGCCACCCAGAAACTTTGAAATACTTTTGTCGCTGCTGTACCTGATCCTACTGATTAATACTTGTAATGCACGAACCGTAACTTTTGAACTCTCAAACATTTACAAATTAGGTGCGAGCAACCGCTCCAGAGCGGCCCGGTCGAGGTGGCGGCGCTCGGCCAAATCCTTGACCTGGTCATCGCCGATCTTGCCAACGTTGAAATAGGTGGCGTCGGGATGGCCGATGTAAAAACCGCTCACACTGGCCGCCGGGGTCATGGCCAGGCTGTCGGTCACGGACATGCCCACTTCGTCGCACTGCAGCAGCGCAAACATGTCTTTTTTGACACTGTGGTCCGGGCAGGCGGGGTAGCCAGGGGCGGGGCGAATGCCTTGGTATTTTTCACCGATCAGGTCTTCCGGGCTGAGCGATTCGCCCGCTGCATAGCCCCACAAATCGGTGCGCACGCGGTGGTGCAGGCACTCCGCGAAAGCCTCCGCCAGGCGGTCAGCGATGGCCTTGAGCATGATGGCGGAGTAGTCATCGTGGTCCTCAAGAAAGTACTTTTCTTTCTTGTCCACACCGATCCCGGCGGTGACCGCGAACAGGCCCGCATAGTCGGCCTTGACGCCCTTGGGGGCGACAAAGTCGGCCAGGCAACGGCTGGGGCGCATCACCCCGTCAATTTCTTGCTTTTCGGTTTGCTGGCGCAGGCCGTACCAGGTCATGGCGACCTCGCTGCGGCTCTCGTCTGTGTAGAACTCGATGTCATCGTCATTCACCGTGTTGGCCGGGTACAGCGCCACCACGGCATTCGCGGTGAGCCAGCGTCCCTCGATCAAGCGCTTGAGCATGCGCTGCCCGTCGGCATACACCCGCACGGCCTCGGTGCCCACCACCTCATCTTTCAGTATCGCGGGGAAGGGGCCCGCCAAGTCCCAGGTTTGGAAGAAGGGTGCCCAGTCGATGTATCTGGCCAACTCGGTCAAGTCGAAGTTCTTGAACACGCGGCGACCAATAAATCTGGGCACTGTGGGCTGGTGCGCCGCCCAATCGATAGGCGTTTTATTGGCACGGGCTTTGGCCAGGGGCCACAGGGGCGTTTGCTTCTTGTTGGCGTGCTGTTGGCGCACCTTGTCGTAATCGGCATTCAGCTCGGCAATGTAGCTGGCCGCCTGCTCGCTCAACAGGCTTTGGGCCACGCTGACACTGCGGGAGGCGTCGGGCACATAGACCACCGGGCCTTCGTAGTGCGGTGCATTTTTGACGGCGGTGTGCACGCGGCTGCAGGTGGCGCCGCCGATGAGCAGCGGGGTGTTGCGGCTGCGGAAATAGGCGTCCTTTTGCATCTCGCCAGCCACGTACTGCATTTCCTCCAAGCTGGGGGTGATGAGGCCGGAGAGTCCGATGATGTCCGCCCCCTCTTCCTTGGCACGCGCCAAGATTTCGTGGCAGGGCACCATGACGCCCATGTTGACCACATCAAAATTGTTGCACTGGAGCACCACGGTGACGATGTTTTTGCCGATGTCGTGCACATCGCCTTTGACCGTGGCAATCACGATCTTGCCCTTGGCTTTGGCCTCGCCACCGGCTTGCACCATGGCGAGTTTTTCGGCCTCGATGTAGGGCAGCAAGTGCGCCACCGCGCTCTTCATGACACGGGCGCTTTTCACCACCTGCGGCAAGAACATCTTGCCCTGGCCGAACAAGTCGCCCACCACATTCATGCCATCCATGAGCGGGCCTTCGATCACGTGCAGCGGGCGCCCACCCTTGGCCAGAATCTCGCGGTAAGCCTCTTCGGTATCTTCCGTAATGAAGTCGGTAATGCCATGCACAAGCGCATGGCTCAAGCGCTGCGCCACTGCCACTGGGGCCTCGGGTGTGCCGCGCCATTCGAGCTTTTTGCTCTCATCTTTGGCACCACTCTTGGCAGTCTCGGCAATCTCCACCAGGCGTTCGCCCGCGTCTTCGCGGCGGTTGAGCACCACGTCTTCGACGCGCTCGCGCAACGCAGGTTCCAGGTCGTCGTACACACCGACCATGCCTGCGTTGACGATGCCCATGTCCATGCCCGCTTGGATGGCGTGGTAAAGGAACACGGTATGGATGGCCTCGCGCACCGGATCGTTGCCACGGAAGCTAAAGGACACATTGGAGACGCCCCCACTCACCTTGGCCCCCGGCAGGTGCTGCTTGATCCAGCGGGTGGCCCCGATAAAGTCCACCGCGTAGTTGTTGTGCTCTTCAATGCCGGTGGCGATGGCAAAGATGTTGGGGTCGAAGATGATGTCTTCGGGCGGAAAGTCCACCTCGTCCACCAGCACGCGGTAAGCGCGCTCACAAATTTCGATCTTGCGTGCGTAAGTATCGGCCTGGCCTTTTTCGTCAAAGGCCATCACCACCGCAGCGGCCCCATAGCGTCGCAGTAGCTTGGCTTGGCGCTTGAACTCGTCCACGCCTTCTTTCATGCTGATGGAGTTGACCACCGCCTTGCCCTGCACGCAGCGCAGACCGGCTTCGATCACTGTCCATTTGGAACTGTCGATCATCACCGGCACGCGTGAAATGTCGGGCTCGCTGGCCATCAGGTTCAAGAACCGCACCATCGCGGCCTGGCTGTCGAGCATGGCCTCGTCCATGTTGACGTCGATGATCTGCGCGCCGTTTTCCACCTGCTGGCGGGCCACGGCCAGCGCCTCCTCGAACTGCCCATTCAGGATCATGCGGGCAAAGGCTTTAGAGCCGGTGACGTTGGTGCGCTCGCCCACGTTCACAAACAAGCTACGGCTGTCGATGGTGATGGGCTCCAAGCCTGAGAGCAGCATGGGGGCCACGGACTGCGCGGCGGCGGCGGCGGGGGCAGACGTTACGGAAGCTGGGGTCATAAACTCACCTGAAAAATGGGGTACAGGTGAGCGTCGTTGCGAGGGTGCAAGCACCCGGTCCAAGCCTGACAAACCGCACGGGGTCTGCTGCAACGCTCCTTGGAGCGCTGATTTTAACCGCGCAGCTTAGGTGGCCGTGACCGTTTCACCCACGGTTTCCCACCTGCCACTGCGCTGGGAGGCACGCAGGGCGTCGATGATGCGCATGTTCTGAATGGCGTCTTCCACGCCATAAGGCAGCGGGTGCACGCCACGTATGGCCAGCGAAAAAGCGTCGCCTTGCAGGCTATATTGATCACAGGCCTCAAAGGTCTCCTGCACCGCATCACGCCCGCCTACCACCTTGCCATCGTCCACAAATAGGCGGGTCTCCTGGCCTTGTGGGGCATTAAAGGGTATCTCGATGTCGACGCGCTTGTCGGTTCCCACGACATGCACCCGCTGGTAGGGCGCGGACTGCATGGACACCGTGAAGTCCAGACGCCGGCCCTGCCCGAAGTCCAGCAGGGCACTCACGGTGCGGTCCACGCCAAAGTCTGGGTCCATGTCTGCCAGGGCCATCACCCGCACGGGCTCTGCGCCAAACACAAAACGTCCCGCCACGATGGGGTAGCACCCAATGTCCATCAAAGCACCACCGCCCTTGCTGGCGTCGTTGCGGATGTTGGCAGCCTGGCGGTTGAAGTAGGAAAACCAGGCCTGCACCACCCGCACCTCGCCCAATGCGCCGCTGTGCACCAGCGCACGGGTGCGCAGCCACTGCGGGTGAAAGCGCACCATGAAGCCCTCCATGATGTGCACCTTGTCGGCCACTTCGCGCAACTGCGCTGCCTCGGTGGCCGTCAGCGCCACGGGCTTTTCGCACAACACATGCTTGCCGGCGCGCGCAGCGGCCAAAGTAAGTGGCACGTGCTGGTCGTTGGGTAAGGGGTTGTAGACGGCTTCAATCGACGGGTCCGCCAGCAGCTCGGCATACGACCCATAAGCCTTGGGAATACCCAGTTTGGCTGCTGCTGCCTGCGCACTCGGCAATGCGCGCGAGGCGATCGCCTGCACCTCGCACCACTGGCTACGCTGTAGCGCAGGGATGACTTTTTCCATTCCAATTTTGGCCGTGCTCAACACGCCCCAGCGAACTTTATTCATCAAGATGCATCCAGGCTACGCGCCGTCAACGGTAGTAAATCAGCGAAACTCCCAAATGGTGCCCTCGGGCCACGTAATTGTTGGGGGCGTACTCGAAGGACTCGTCAATCAGCTTGAAGGCCACGCCAAAGCGGCCTCGGGGGTTGTTGCGCTCTGTCAGGTACTGCGCCTCCAAGACCATGCCTGTTCGGGGGGTAAAACTGTAGTCGCCCACACCGGCGGCGACGCCGTACGACTCAAAACGGGCCGAGGTGGCAAGGCGAAGCCCGCCGCCCAGTCGCCAATGGTTTCCGAGGTTGTAGAAGCCCAATAACTCCACGGGTACCCGCGTGAACGCAAAATCTCCATTGCTTCCACTGGTAGACGTGCGCTCGTGGCCTACCGAGAATTGCGCATCAATGCGTTCTGTGAGCATGTAGCTCACGCCGGCAGCCACTGTAAGGCCGTTCCCCGCCTTGATGGAATAGGAGTCACCGGAGTTGGCATAGGTGCCTTTGATGAATTCATCGCTGCCATCACCAAAGTTCACCCCCAGTGAACCAAAGAACTGCCACGGGGAACCCGCGTTCAGCCTCTGGTGTTCCGATTGCGCCGCCGCGCCCGCGCTAATGCATAGAGCCCCCACCATCCAGAGTATTTTCTTCACAGCACGGTTCCTTCCCTTGGTTACGGTTGCGTTGTGCTGATCCTACTACGCGAGCTAGCTCCTGCCGAGCGCCCGTGAGCGGGCGGGCCGCGCTCATTCCCGGTAGAAGTACGGGCGTTGCAAGCTGCGCGTGGCCAAGGGATGCACGGCCTGCGCAATCGCGCCAATGTGGTCCGGCGTGGTGCCGCAGCAGCCCCCCACAATATTCACCAAGCCTTCTTCCGCAAATTCGCGCACCAAGCGACTGGTGACATCCGGTGTTTCGTCAAACCCAGTGTCGCTCATGGGATTGGGCAGGCCGGCGTTGGGGTAGCAGCTGATGAACGTGTCGGTAGCGACCTTGTTGAGCTCTTGAATATAGGGGCGCATGAGTGCCGCACCCAGCGCGCAGTTCAGCCCGATGGCGAGCGGCTGCGCATGGCGCACGCTATGCCAAAAGGCCGTGACGGTTTGGCCGCTCAAAATCCGTCCCGACGCATCAGTAACCGTGCCGCTAATGATGATGGGCAGTCGCTCGCCGCTAGCCTCAAAGTACTCATCCACCGCAAACAAGGCGGCTTTGGCATTGAGCGTGTCGAAAATGGTTTCCACCAGAATCACATCCGCACCGCCCTCGACCAGCGCCTTGGTCTGGTCATAGTAAGCAGCCCGCAACTCTTCAAACGTGACGTTGCGCGCGCCTGGATCGTTGACGTCCGGGCTGATGCTGGCGGTTTTGGGCGTTGGGCCCAGGGCACCGCACACAAAGCGCGGTTTCTCGGGGGTGCTGTATTTGTCGCACGCTGCCCGGGCCAGTTTGGCCGACACGAAGTTCATTTCGATGGCCAGGTCCGCCATGTCGTAGTCCGCCTGGGCCACGGTGGTAGCTCCAAAGGTGTTGGTCTCGATCATGTCCGCGCCGGCGGCCAGGTAGGCCTCGTGAATCGCCGTGATGACATCGGGGCGCGTCAGGCTCAGCAGCTCGTTATTGCCTTTGACATCGCTTGCAAAGTCTCGAAACCGGTCGCCCTGGTTGCCCGGCCCGGTGTACCCCTCACCACGGTACTGCGCTTCGCCTAATTTGAAGCGCTGGATCATGGTGCCCATGGCGCCATCCAAAATGGCGATGCGGCTGGCCAAAATGCCGGGAAGCGCCTGGGCGCGGGTGTAGGTGATGGGCTTCATGGTGCGGCTCACTGTGTGGATTGAAACAAGTGAGCGCAGTTGGGGTCCCCAAGCCTGACCGGTCGTGCGGTATCGCAAGCCCGGCTGCAGCGCCCCTTGGGTGCCGCAAATTTTAAACGACAAGCAGACGCCTTACCCCCCCACACAGCCAACCAAGGGCATGGCCCCATGCGAAGTGGCGCAGCCCGTGTGCTCCGGCTTGCCCGACAATAGCCGCTGTGCCCTTGGCATGCCGTCCCTGTCACCGCAGCGAGAATGCGTGGCTCGGGGCTGGGTTCCCGCACGCTCGGTCCGTGCAAGCAGCTCGTGTTTTGATTGTTTTTTCAGTGCCCCATCACCAAATTCTTCACCGTGTTTTCGGCTACGAGGCCTTTCGAGGCCCCCAGCAGGCCATCGTGGAGCACGTGATTACAGGCGGCGACGCGCTGGTGCTCATGCCTACCGGAGGTGGCAAAAGCCTGTGTTACCAGGTGCCCGCCATCGCCCGACAGCAGGCCGGATTGGGGGCCACACTCGTTATTTCTCCCCTGATTGCACTGATGCACGACCAAGTGGGTGCCCTGCATGAGGCGGGCGTCAGCGCGGCATTTTTGAACTCCACGCTCACCAGCGACGAGGCGTACCACATCGAGCAACAACTGCTACGTGGCGAGATCACCGTGCTCTACGCCGCGCCTGAGCGGGTGAGCAATGCGCGCTTTTTGGCGCTGTTGGATTCGCTGTTTGAACGCGGCAAACTGAGCTTGTTTGCGATTGACGAGGCACATTGCGTGAGCCAGTGGGGACATGACTTTCGCCCCGACTACCGCAACCTTACGGTACTGCATGAGCGCTACCCCGGCGTGCCCCGCATTGCCCTGACTGCCACCGCCGACGACCTGACCCGCGCAGACATTCTCGAGCGGTTGCAACTGCAAGACGCCCGCGCCTTTGTGAGCAGCTTTGACCGGCCCAATATCCGCTACACGATCGTCGAAAAGAAAGATTCCACGGCACAGTTGCTTCGCTTCATCGCCCGCGAACACCAGGGCGAGGCGGGCATCGTGTATTGCCAAAGCCGCAAAAAGGTCGAGGAGACTGCACAGACCTTGGTGGCTTCGGGCGTCCAGGCGCTGGCCTACCACGCAGGGCTCGATGCACGGGTACGACAACACAACCAGGACCGTTTTTTACGCGAAGATGGCATTGTCATGGTGGCCACCATCGCATTCGGCATGGGGATCGACAAGCCCGATGTGCGCTTTGTTGCGCACCGCGATATGCCCAAAAACATAGAGGGCTACTACCAAGAAACCGGGCGCGCGGGCCGAGATGGCCTGCCCGCCGACGCTTGGATGGCCTATGGCTTGCAAGACGTGGTGAACCAGCGCCGCATGATCGACGAGAGTCCGGCCAGCGAAGAGTTCAAGCAGATCATGCGCGGCAAGCTCGATGCATTGCTCGGTCTGGCAGAGGCGACTGACTGCCGACGCGTACGCTTGCTGAGCTACTTCGGTGAGCGCAGCCAGCCCTGCGGCAATTGCGACAACTGCCTGAGCCCGCCGGCTGTGTGGGACGGCACAGATGCTGCACGTAAGTTGCTCAGCACCATCTACCGGATCCAACAAATGAGTGGGATGGGCTTTGGTGCTGGCCACCTGATGGACATTGTGCGGGGCAAGACAACCGACAAGGTCACCCAGTACGGACATGCGAGCCTCAGCACTTTTGGTATCGGGAATGATTTCTCAGAGTTGCAGTTGCGAGGCGTGTTGCGCCAGCTCATCGCCATGGGTGCCGTGGCAGTAGATGCCCAAGCGTTCAACACGCTTGCGCTCACCGCACAGTCGCGCGCCGTGCTGAAAGGCGAGATCGCCGTCTTGCTTCGCGAATCCGTGTCCAGCCCAACCGAACGCAAGCCCCGGCGGCAAGCACGTTTGGGGGCGGTGGTCAAAGCGCCCATTCAGTTGGACAGCGAAGGCCTGCTGCGGTATTCCGCCCTGAAGGCTTGGCGTGCAGAGGTGGCCCAGCAGCACAATTTACCGGCGTATGTCATTTTTCACGACGCAACGCTGGCCGCCATTGCCCAACGCGCGCCCCAAACGCTGGATGACTTGCAGGGAATCAGTGGAATTGGAGCCAAGAAGCTAGATGCCTACGCTGGCGATGTGCTCAAGGTGGTGGCACTCCAGTAGCGCGCCAGACGGCTCAGTGCCGGTGAAAACCGCTTTCGTAGGCCACTGCCGCGCCCGACATGGTATTTTGCAAACGCTCAATGGCCCGCAGGTGACGCGCACCGGTGGCGACATCCGCCAATTGCGCGCGGTGCTTGAGAACCAAGGCTGAAAACTTAGACTTGCAGGCGTCCAAGGCCCCGGCAAAGTTCAACGCGATGTACGCATTGTGGCCGGCGTGGGTCTGCCGGTATTCGCCCGACCAGTATTCAAATAGCTGCCACTTGTAAGTGCCTTTTTCTGGTACCGGAATGGTATTTTTTTGCATAGGGAGCGTCGTAAGAAAACAAATAGGGCCTGGTGCGACACCCGGTACCTCGGTATGAGGTTACGCAGGTGCACCCGCATGGGCATTTCACGCGCCAGCCTCCCCCTTGGTTGACACGCTGAAACAAGATTTTTTTGCGATAACCCCGGCGGAGTGGGGCTAGCCGGTAAACCCTATCGAGCGGCGCTGCCGAACCTCTGGCTTGAGCCGGTGCTCTTGAACCAGAAGGTTGAGAAATCCGTCGGGTGTAACGGGCTCTTGCATCAGCGCGAGTTGACGTTTCACATTGGCAAAGTCGCCAAGGCATAGCTGATCAAGCTGGCCCAATACGTCTTGGTCTCGCGTGGTCAAACGGCCGGGTTCACCGCCGTAGCACTCTGCGGCAAAGAGCTGCGCGCGCTGTTCCGGGCGCAGCGGCAGAAATTCGAGTTTGAAGGTGAATCGGCGCAGCGCTGCCTCGTCGATCCTGTCCAGCAGGTTGGTGGTGCAAATGAATACGCCCCGGTATTGCTCCATACCCTGGAGCATTTCGTTCACCTCGGTCACTTCATAACTTCGTTGGGCGGTCCGACGGTCCAGCAAGAAGCCATCGGCCTCATCGAGCAGCAAGACAGCACCCTCCTGCTCAGCCTCGCGGAACATGGCTGCCATATTGTGCTCGGTCTCTCCCAGGTATTTGCTCAACAGGTCACTGGCCCGTTTGACCAACAACGGGCGCGCAAGTTCAGCTGCGATGTGTGCAGCAAGGGCCGATTTGCCACTTCCAGGTGGCCCAAAGAAGCACATGCTGCCTTGGCCCATCGCCGCCAGGCTTTGGATCATCTTTTCCAACGAATGCGTGCTGGCCAGGTGAACATGTGCCGCGTCGTACGGCATCCATGGCGGCGTGGCGGTGTGCGTGGCAGCGCTCTGGCCCAAGGCCTGGTCTGCGTTTTTCAGTTGCCGCTCAATGAGCGCCTCCATCAGCGGCTCTTCCTGCGGGGTCCCCTGGGGCGCGCCCAACCGGGCAAAGCGTGCGGCGGTCCTGATTTGGGCGGGGGTCAGCCCCTTGCGATGGCTCAGCCGGGCGACAAAGTCGTCACTGACCGTGACGCCTTCCAGGGTTTTGCGCACTACGCCGTGCCGTGCACTAACCGGCGGCGATTTCAACTCCAGGTGGTACGCAAACCGTCTGCGAAATGCAGGATCGATTTGGTCGATCTCGTTGGTTATCCAGATGGTGGGCACTTGGTTGGTTTCCAAAATTTGGTTCACCCAAGCTTTGCCACTCACCCCCGGACCACTCGAAATCGCGTGGGACTCCGAGCGCGCGAGATAACGTGCCGCTTCGGTACTGATGCGGGGAAACACATCCTCAACTTCATCAAACAGCAAGACCGCTTGCTCACTGCCTTTGAGGAACACTTGGGCGATTTGCAACGCACGGTACCGGTCCCGGCCGCTGAGCGAATTTCCATCGCGATCGGAGTACTCCACTTCAAACAGCTCCAGACCCGTGTGCTGCGCAATGACTTTGGCGAACTCTGTCTTTCCTGTGCCAGGCGGACCGTACAACAAGATGTTGATCCCTGGCTCTTTCTGGGTTACGGCATGGTGCAGCAACCGACTCAATACCTTGGCGTCCTCCGCGACGTAGCCAAAGTCGTCGATCCCTAGCTGGCTTTTGGTGGCCAAGCGGGTGAACACGGCCATGAGCTCCGCCGAGTCGTGGTAATGGCGTAGCAGCACGGGCGGCAGCTTTTCACTCACTTTCATGAGGTCCGCCAAATCGGTGATGTTGTGCTCGGAGATCAGGTTTTCGACCAAACCGATGCGCTCCAGGCGCGAGCCTGCACGCAACGCTTCACCCAACTCTTGCGGATTCACATGGGCGACCTCCGCGATGGCGGCATACGCCTCGGCCGCATTGTTTACCTTGAACTCCACCAATATGCTGCGCATGTCACGCTGGTAGCGCGCCAAGGTTCCGTAAAGCAACAGGGCGCGTTCGGCTTTATTGAGCTGCAGCAACCCCGCCAAAGCGTTGATGTTTTTTTCCACCAAGGTGGACTGCTTTTTGAGCGCCTGCTGTAACCATTGTGCGGTGACGGTGATGACGCTGATCAGGTCTTTCGGCTGGTCTTTGGCGTATTCGTCCAGAAAATAAAAGATGGTGGCCTCATCAAAGGGCCCACACCATGCCCCGTGGCGCGCCATGAATTCATGCTGATCCAGCGCCTCGTGGCCCCGCCAGATCTCGCTTCCCGTACAGCGCCGGGTGAGATATTCCCGCAGTCGCACCAGTACCGTATCGGGCCACACCAAATGGCGGCCCGCCAGCCCCACCACGCCGCTGAAATCGCGCTTGACATTGAAGCGCGCACCTTGCCGTGCGGCCAAGGTCAAGACGAAATGCGAACACATGAGGTCCAAAATCGGCGCACGCTCCAATCCCGGCGACGGCACCAGATGGCCGTCTTGGGGAAAGTAGTGCACGCGCTTGGTCATTCAAGTGCTCCGGCCTCACCAAAACAATGTTTCACGATATCGCAGTCTTCACAAAGAGTGAAGCATCTTTTCTCGGTTTTCATTTTTCTACCTTTTTATAGGCGTTTGGATAGAAAGTTTCGATTTTTCTTTCGCTTTCCATATTCTTTCTAATCCCCCGTTACCCCTTGCCGCGCAGCGCCACATCACGTCGGCATCGTGTAACTGGGGATCTGGCGCAGTGCTGCGTCATCGCGCCTGGCATCCTCGGCAATAGTGGTGGTGGTAGCGGTTGAAGGACTAAAATGCGGTTATTCCAACGAACTTATCGAGGCGCAACCATGTCCGCACCGGCCCCTAACTCCGACCACTCTGGCACTGATCCCGTTGACGAAGTGGTGCCACTGATGCCCATCGTGCTGCCCATCGTCGGAGCAGTGCTGATGTTTTTGCTGGCGTTTATCGCAGTGTCCATGGCCTAGGGCTATGGCCTTAGGGTGCCTGCCTAACGGGGCGGCGATCCAAACATCACCTGACCAAAAAAGCGGCTTCGGCCGCTTTTTTCATGGGCATTACATGCAGTGAAAGTTTTTGTCACCCGCCAAAACAATGCATTAAGTCATACATATATTGCATAAAATTTAGGCGTAATCGCTTGGTAACTTTGGATACCTATCCATAGAATCTGCGTTCTCCGTCTGGCTTGCAGGCTACCCCAGACAGGAAAACCGGTTTCTCAAAGTTTTCGGCGGTGTCATTCACAGCGGTACCCGATTTTGAAAAAACGTTTTTCAAACTTAGGAGCTATTCATGAATGCACCCGTAATGCAGGGCCTGGCTTTTCAAACCCCTGGCTATGTCAAAAACCCCCGCCTGATTGCCTGGGTGGCAGACATGGTGGCTTTGTGCAAACCCAAAGATGTCTACTGGTGCGATGGCTCCGAAGAGGAATACCAGCGCCTGTGCCAACAGCTTGTCAATGCTGGCACCTTCAAAGCACTCAACCCCGCCAAGCGCCCCAACAGCTTCTTGGCGTGCTCCGACCCCAGCGATGTGGCCCGCGTGGAAGACCGTACCTACATCTGCTCCGAAAACAAAGAAAACGCCGGGCCCACCAACAACTGGATGGCACCTGCCGAGATGCGCCAGATTCTGCAAACTGGCCAAGCCAACGGCACGCCAGCCCTTTTTGATGGCTGCATGCGGGGACGCACAATGTACGTGGTGCCTTTCTCCATGGGCCCCTTGGGCTCCCACATTGCGCACATCGGCATCGAGTTGTCCGACAGTGCCTATGTGGCGGTGAACCAGCGCATCATGACTCGCATGGGCAAGGCCGTGCTTGACGTGCTGGGTGTGAACGGTGCTTTTGTACCGTGCGTGCACACCGTGGGTGCCCCCTTGGCAGAAGGACAGACCGATGTGAAGTGGCCTTGCAACACCACCAAGTACATCGTGCACTACCCCGAAACCCGCGAAATCTGGTCATTCGGGTCCGGCTATGGCGGCAATGCCCTGCTGGGAAAAAAGTGCTTTGCGCTGCGCATCGCATCGCACATGGGGCGTGCTGCATCGGACGGCCCCGCAGGAAGCCCCGGCTGGTTGGCCGAGCACATGCTCATCTTGGGTGTCACCAGCCCTGAGGGCAAAAAGTACCACGTGGCGGCAGCCTTTCCCAGCGCCTGCGGCAAGACCAACTTCTCGATGTTGGTGCCTCCGACCGGTTTCGAGGGCTGGAAGGTCACCACCATCGGCGACGACATTGCCTGGATCAAGCCCGGTGCAGATGGCAAGCTCTATGCGATTAACCCGGAGGCGGGCTACTTCGGCGTAGCCCCCGGCACCAACTTCCACACCAATCCCAACTGCATGGCCAGCCTGAACAAGAACGTGATTTTCACCAACGTGGCGCTCACCGACGACGGTGACGTGTGGTGGGAAGGCATGGAGAAAGACACCGGCGGCATGCCCGATCACCTGATCGACTGGCAGGGGAAGGACTGGACACCGGCCCTCGCCAAAGAAACCGGCGCAAAAGCCGCCCACCCTAACGCCCGCTTTACCGTTGCCGCTGGCAACAACCCCGCATTGGACAGCCAGTGGGATGATGCCAATGGTGTGGCGATAGACGCGTTCTTATTCGGTGGTCGCCGCTCCAACACCGTGCCGCTGGTGACCGAGGCCCGCAACTGGACCGAAGGGGTGTACATGGCTGCCACCATGGGGTCTGAGACCACTGCGGCTGCAGTGGGCCAGCAAGGCGTGGTGCGCCGAGACCCTTTTGCCATGTTGCCATTCATCGGCTACAACATGAGCGACTACTTTCAGCACTGGCTCCATATGGGCGACAAGCTGGCCCGGTCTGGCGCGCATCTACCCAAGATCTTCACCACCAACTGGTTCCGTAAAGGCGCGGACGGCAAGTTTGTGTGGCCCGGCTATGGCGAAAACATGCGCGTTTTGAAGTGGATGATTGACCGCATTGAAGGCAAGGCCGTCGGCACCGAAACCGGCTTCGGCGTGGCACCCACTTACACCGAAATCAATTGGAGCGGTTTGGACTTCAGCCCTGCCCAATTCGATGCGGTCACCTCCCTGGACAAAGACGATTGGAAGGCAGAAATCGCCTTGCATACCGCGCTGTTTTCCCAGTTGGCCTACCACTTGCCGAAAGCGCTCGAGGAAACCAAAGACCAACTGGCCCAGCGACTCGCTGCCTGAGGGTGCCGCACGCCATGCAGCGCGGCGCGCATGGCGGCCACCTACCCAAAACAAAGAAGCCACCGCAGGGTGGCTTCTTTGTTTTGGCAACCCGCACGTTCAAGTGCGAATCGCAGCGTGACAGCTTAAACTTGATTTTGGCTGCGCAACCATGCGTGTTGCAGCTCGGCCATGACGCGGGGGTCGTGGTGGGCATACTCCCACATCTTTTCTTCCATACGGCGTGCCTTGTAAGCCTGCGCGCCCGCCGCCATCCAACGCACCACCCCAGAGGACACTTTGCGCAACGGCTTCACGAACAAGGCCAGAGTCGCAAATGCTACCGTCCACAGCGCAACCCACGCTGCCAACATATGGCCATCGACCCAAGTGTCTATCAATTGGTCAGCCACCACCAACAGGGCAGACAACACCGCCGCCAGCAACATGCCAGACAGCGTGCGGGACGCTTCCACCGTTTCGCGCTGTACATAGGGTGCGTGAGGCACGGAAGCGGAATTCGTGAGGTATGGGGTGCGGATTACGTGTGTCATGGCAAACTCCTTGGAAAGGTTGATGCTCACTGGTCAATG
The DNA here is from genome assembly GCA_029865845.1 of Rhodoferax sp. Lineage (GTDB taxonomy): Bacteria > Pseudomonadota > Gammaproteobacteria > Burkholderiales > Burkholderiaceae_C > Allorhodoferax. The sequence continues at coordinate 33,937 of JARXAM010000141.1, forward strand.
TTTTTGAGATGGACGAATCATAGGGTTTACCCGAGTGCCGCTCCACTTTATGCTAGTGATTGATGGTATTCACCAGACTTATAGTTAGCCATGTCCCGCAACCGCATTAACTTTCGGACATTCGACCTGAACTTGCTCAAGGTCTTTGACGCTGTCATGTCCGAACGCAGCCTCACACGTGCCGCAGCGCAGCTCCACCTGACCCAGCCTGCCGTCAGCAACGCCATGCGCCGCCTGCGCGAGGCGCTGGACGACGATCTACTGGTACGCAATGGGCGCACCTTAGAAGCGACCGCACGCGGGCAAGAACTATGGCCCGCCGTACGCGAGACTTTGCAAAAGCTGCAGACCTCGCTGGCACCCAGTGTGTTTGACCCGGCTTTGGCCACCAACACCTTTGTACTGACCATGGCAGACGCCACCGCTGCAGAGCTAATGCCCGGCTTGGTGAATATGCTGGCCCGGGATGCCGCTGGCGTCTCGTTGCGGGTGCTGCCCCTGACCACGCGCGACCCCCGCAAAGTGTTGGAAGAAGGAGCAGCAGACCTGGCGATTGGCCACTTCCCGGCCGTGGTGGCAGACCTGACGGCGCGTGCCCAGGCAGGCGCTAACCCGACTTTTGTACACCACCGCCTGTTTGTGGGCGACTACGTGTGCGTGATGCGCAAAGGCCACCGACTTACCGAGGGGGAGTTCACGTTAGACCGCTTTTGTGCTGCATCCCACATGCTGGTGAGTTTTTCGGGCAGGGCATTCGGCTTCATTGACGAGGCGCTGGTCAGCCTCAAACGCACCCGTCGCGTCGTGCTTACCGTCAACCAGTTTTTTACTGCTGGCAAGGTGGTCGTGCAGTCCGAGCTGCTCACCGTGCTTCCTCGCCATTTTGTGAATGTGACCGGGTATGCCGACCAACTGGTCATCCGTGAGCTTCCCTTCACGGTACCCCCCATCCATGTCGATGCGCTGTGGCACCAGCGGCTTGATGGCGCCAGCCCCCACGCATGGCTACGATCGCAAGTAGCCGCCCTGGGTGAGACCATTTTTTCCGCATGAAGATTCAACTGCTGTCTGACCTCCATCTGGAGGCGCACCCAGATTTGCACGCCACGCCCCTGCCGGGCGCTGATGTGTTGGTGCTCGCTGGCGACATCGGCTCCTACCAGCCGGGTTCGCAACTGGCCGGGGATGACTTCGGACTGGAACGCTTTTCGCCCTTGCGTGGTTGGCCAGTGCCAGTGCTCTTTGTGCCAGGCAACCACGAGTACGACACCCTGGATTTTGACTTGGCCCATGCCCGACTGCGCGCCACATGTGAGCGCTTGGGCATCCTGTGGCTGGAACGGGCAACCGCAGTTCTAGACGGCGTGCGTTTTGTAGGCACTACGCTATGGACAGACTTTGACGCACTCGCGGCCAAAGAGCCCTCCGAGCGCCAACTCAAGGCCCGCGACAAGGCCTTTCGCGCAGCCAACTACTACTTAAAAAAAGCACGCACGACCCGGACAGGCGAGCCGTGGCTGGCTCACGGATTGCGCGAGCAGGCGCTGGCATGCCAAGCGTGGCTGCGTGAGGCCTTGGACCAGCCACATGCCGGGCCGACCGTCGTGGTCACCCACTTTGCCCCAAGCCTTCTCAGCGCAGACCCGCGTTACGGGCTGGTGCCGGGCACCGCCGGCTTCTGCAACGCGCTGGATGCGCTATTGCCACGGGCAGACCTTTGGCTGCATGGCCATTTGCACGCCCCCAGCGACTACCGCCTGGGCACCTGCCGCGTGGTGGCCAACCCGTTGGGCTATCTGCGCAAAAACGAACAGCGGGGCTACCGACCTGAGCTATTGATTGAGATCGGCCACTGAGGCGTGGGCTCACGCATGTGCATCCAACACGCCTCGTCTCACGCGCCTGATCGTCACGGCACAGGCGCTTCTGCCGGCCGCAAGTAGCTGGCAAAACGCGGCACGCCCTGCGCGGTTAAACCTCTAAAGCGAAAAGTCACCCAAGCACCAACGGCCGGTGGCGCGCGCCTGTCTGCGTCGGACAAGCCACTTCCGAGCTTGAAGCGTTGCGCCTTGCCGGCTTCACCGCCGGACCACTCCACCCACAAGGCACCCGTACTACCTGCCAAACGCCCTTGTCCCGGCACATGGGCCACTACACGGGCCTCGGCGTCTTGAAAAGGTTTGAGCTTGACGATCTCTTTGGAGCGGCCTGGCACATACAGCGCGGAATCCAACTGCAACATCAAGCCCTCGCCCCCACCCGCCACTGTACGCTCTAACAACGCGGCAAGGCCATCCGTACCGGGCGCGCGGGCCTGTTCAACCGCTTGCACCCAAGGCTGTCCCAGCGCGCGCACTACCGCCTGCAGGTCTGCATAGCGTTCGACAAAACCACCCCGATGGGATGGCAGGTCAAACACCATGTACCGCAGGGCAGCCCAAGCTGTGTCGTCTGGCAGCTGCTGCCGAACGGTGGACACCGCCTCGGCAAAACGACCGCGACCGGCCCAGAGTTCGCCGTCAAGGGCATGCGACGGCCAACCGGCAGTAAACCATGGCGGTGCAGCAATGGGGTTGCCGCCCCGCGTGCGCAGACGTTGGCCATCCCAGTAGCCGCGCACGCCGTCGTACTTTTCACTCACACGGGCCCGATCAGCGGGAAAGTCGGGGTGGTATTCACCGGCCAGCATCAATGGTGGGAGGCGGCCCAGATCAGCGGCCACCGCATCCGGGATCGGAAGCAGGGTGCTGAGTGCGGCAACGCCCAGACACTGCAGGCATACACGACGATGATGGGGATCAAACGGGGTCATGCGGAAGGCTCCGAGGGTGGGATGGACCGTTCTTGACGTAGCGCAAGGCAGTGTAACGGTGTAGACCCAGACTGAAAGCCCATTACCGGAGACGGTTTATGAACATCTTGCTCGCCGTAGACGGCAGTCCCTACAGCAAAAAAATGCTCGCATACCTCAGCACCCATGCCGCGCTGCTGGGCACGCAACACACCTACACTGTCTTTCACGCCCAAGCAGCACTACCCGCGCGCGCCAGGGCGGCGCTGGGAAAGTCCACCGTCGACCAGTACTACGCGGACGAGGCAGACAAAGTGCTTACCCCGGTTGCGAAGTTCCTCCAGCGGCATCGCATCCGTGCCACGCTGGACTGGAAGGTGGGCGCTGCAGGCGCGCTGATTGGCCAACGGGCAGATACCGGCACATTTGACTTGGTAGTCATGGGCTCCCACGGGCATACTGCCCTTGGCAACCTGGTGATGGGCTCGGTCGCCACCCAAGTGCTCGCGCACTGCAAGACACCGGTGCTGCTGGTGCGGTAACTAGCGACTCAGGAGCCCGTCGAAGCAGGTGCGCAAAACCAAATCAATGATCTGCGCATCCGTATGCTGGCCACCCAAACGCAAGAACTCCAACACAGGATCGCACGCGCGGGCGTACAGGGTGTAGAGCACCGCGATGGCCGGCAGCTCGGGGTTGATCTGGCCTTGTGCCTGCGCCGCCTCTATCCATCCCCCCAAGCGCTCACTCACCTCCATGAGCCCGTCCATATAGGCTTTGTGGCCCATTAAGGTGGCGCGCAAGGTGCTGTTCTGACTGGGCAGCGAGGGCATCTCGCCCGCCAGTTTGAGCGCCATGGTCCAGCGCACCACTGCACGCAGGCGTAGCAGGGGCGACATATCGTCGGGCAAGGTATCCAAAAAGGCTTGGGCCTGTCCCATGAGGTGGGCCATCGCGGCGGCGGCCAAATCCTCTTTGCTGGGAAAGTGCTTGTACAAACTCGCTTTGGCTATGCCCACGCTGGCAGCCACCTCATCGACCGTCATGGCCTCAAAGCCTTTTTCAGCCAACAGCAAGTTCACCGACCGAATAATGGCGTCCTCGCGGGCTTGCAACATCTGCTTTTTGAAGGAGACTTTGGCGGGCGACGAGGGCGTAGCGCGAACAAGAGCGGAATCGGTCATGTGCGCATTTTATTCCTTGGCCGTCGGAATGTGGATACAAAGACTAATTTGTGACTATTTGGTTTTCTCCACCAGCCATCGCGCAGCAGCGCCAGACAGGGCCTGGGTGAGTCGATCGATAACGTCAGAATCCAGGTTCCAGCAGTGCCAGTACAAATTCACGGGCAAGCGCATGGTCGGCGCCATGTTCACCAGTTGGCCGCTTTCCAGCAAGCCGCCCACCAGCAGTTCGGGCACGATGCTCACCCCCCAGCCAGCCAAGACGGCGCGCACTTGGCCCTCGGAGCTGGGCACAAACCGCTGGCTTAGGGATACACGGCGCAGGTTGAGTGCGCGACTCACGAATTCTGTAGGCAGGTCATCCTTGCGGTTGAACGCCACGAATCGAATGCTTCGAAAGTTGTGCGGCGTCAGCCCCTGGGGGCCATGCGCCTGTGCATAGTCAGCGCTGGCCACCGCCACATACTGCATAGCACCCAAAGACTGCACCTTGCAACCCCGTAGCGCCTGCTTCAGAGTCGTGACACAGCCCAGTACCTGGCCTTCACGCAGCCATTCGTGGGTGAAGTCTTGGTCGTCGGTGATGATTTCTAGGGGCAAACCCGCGTGCAGCAGCGGGTCCAGCGCTGGCAAGGCCCAGGTGGCGATGCTGTCGGCATTGACGGCGATAGAGATGCGCTCATCCTCGCGCACGGCACCGGTGCTGGGCGCGAGGTCTTTGAGGTCGGATTCCAGGTCTGCGCGCAAGAGGCGCATCTGGACGGCGTGCTTGATCAACAAGCGCCCTGCCGCAGTCGCCTTCACCGGGCGGCTGCGCACCAACAGCACGGTGCCCACCTGCGCCTCCAGCGCACGCAGGCGCTGCGACACGGCGGATTGGGTAATGGACAGGCGCACCGCTGCGCGCTCAAAGCCGCCCTCTTCCACGATGGCGGCGAGGCATTCGAGGGCGTCCGCGTCGAAAGTACGCATGGTGTGTTCTTATTAATGCGGCTAATGTTTTCGCTAATCAGTTAATTTTACTTTTACTAGGCTTCCGCTTGGCTGACACTGCGCAGATGAAAATCATTGTTCTCGGCGCAGGCACTATCGGCATTTGTACAGCGTGGCATTTGCTGGAACTCGGCCACGACGTCACGGTGGTCGAGCGCCAAGCAGACGCCGCTTTGGAAACCAGTTTCGCCAACGGCGCGCAAATCTCCGTGAGCTACTGCGAGCCCTGGGCCAACAAGGAGGCACCGCTCAAGGCGCTGAAGTGGATGCTGAGCAAGGAAGCCCCACTGTTGTTCCGACCCCAAAACCCTTTTGGACCCGGCTTGCAGCAGTACATCTGGGGCTTGTCGTTCTTGGCGAACTGCAACGACACCGCCTTTGAGCGCAACGTACAACAGCTGGTCGCGCTCGGTGCCTACAGCCACGCGGCGCTGAAGGATGTGGTGGCCAGCACCGGTATCCAGTACAAGCGGCTCGAGCGTGGCATTGCGCACTACTACTGCGACCCAAAGTCGTTTGACACGGCAGGCGACGCCGCCGCGCTCATGCGCAAATACGGCGTAAATCGCCAAGTCATCAGCAAAGAAGAGTTCCTGAAGATCGAGCCTGCCTACCGCTCGTTTGCAGACCACATCGTAGGCGGCACCTTCACCCCCAGCGACGAGTCGGGTGATTGCCGCGTATTTACCCAAGAACTGGCGAAGCGCTGCGCCGCCCGTGGCGCGGAATTTTTGTATGGACACAGCGTGCAAGCGCTGAACACGGAAGGCGGCGCGCTCCCATCAGTGACGGTTCGCGCAGCCCAGCCAGAGGCTGCTGCTCTGAATATGCACGGGCCGCTTCAGGTACTTAAAGCCGACCACGTCGTGGTGGCAACCGGCTCGTACACCGCGCCGCTTTTGCGCTCGGTAGGCGTGAACCTACCCATCTACCCCGGCAAGGGCTACAGCGCCACCTTCAAGATTTTGAGGCCCGAGCAAGCGCCGCTCGTATCCACGATTGACGATGCCAAAAAGGTCGCCATCAGCCGCTTGGGCGACGAGCTGCGCGTGGCCGGCACAATCGAAGTGGGGGGCTTCGACCTGACGCTGGACTCACCGGTGGCCAAGGCCCGCTGTCACATGCTGTCTCGCCGCATCGAAGAGGTGCTGCCCGGCGTGTGCGACACCCGCACCGCAGAACAAGGCGGCCAGCCCCATTACTGGACCGGCCTGCGCCCTGCTACGCCCACCAATATTCCCTACATCGGCCAAACCCCGGTGCGCGGGGTGTGGGTCAACGCGGGTCACGGCACCCTGGGCTGGACGCATGGCGCAGGGTCTGGCAAAGCGATTGCGGAGCTGATCCACGGGGAAAAGCCGGAGATGAACTTCAGGTTTTACGGATGCAACACGCCATAAACGCGCAGCACAACCGACGCCAACGCGACCAACTCCTCATTCAGCCGCTATGTAAATCGTCAGCCGCAGTGCTGTACCCTGCTCGCCTTCCTTTTTAGATTTGCTTGCCGTATTCATCGGGTGGTTCATTTATTTAGGGAGTCTTCATGCTTAAAGTTCTGGGTTCTGTTTTTTTCGTCGCTGTATTAAGCGCATGTGGAGGAGGGGGAAGTGGGGGAGGAGGTGGGGACCAGAGTTCGGTTGACACCTCACCAATGATGGTTAAAACCGTAGTGACCTTCACCGACAGTACCTATACATCCTTTCCAGGAGCCACGCCATCCGCACAAAGCATTCCAGCCAATTCCGTTTCGGGTTTATTCACCACCACCCTTAACACCTTAAGCAACGGAAGTGTGACCTTTAGTGCGACCCCGATTTCTAGTGGTCAAAATTCGCCACTGACTGGTTACTACGATGTAGCAGTAACTATGCCTGAGTTCAGCAGGTTCACCACCGGCGGTGCGGCGTTATGGCCACGAGCGCGTTTTGGCACCTATTCGACTGCCCGCAAAACCACCGGGAGCAGCAATACCATTGAGTACATAGACATGCCCTACATAGCTGTGAATCAGGTTCCCGCCACCGTTTCCAGTGGAACCTATAGCGGCACTTCCGGTAGAGCGATCGGTGTACTGGCAAGCAGCACGCGCTTTCCGTGGATGCGTTGCAATGCCTCTGCAACGATGTCTGTCGCTGAGTCCACGCGCACGGTGGTACTAACACTCGCAAATTGTGGTGACTCCTATGACACCACCGGTACCCCGAGTGGGAATCCAATACCCGTTATCAATCCAACTATTACTCTGACCACCTCCGACAATGCAACTTTTAAGGTTACAGGGAACCCAACCTTTACCTTTGGAGTGAATCCACCCCTCAACACATTTACGCCCACCACTTTCCGCGGCGACTTTAAATTGGCGGGAACGCTAAGCGCTACAGAAATTGTGGGACGTGTGTACATGACTGACGGAAACGGCGTTCATGGCACGTTTGCATTCGGCGTAACTCAGTGACAAAGTAGTTACAAAGTGTCGGCACCGCCACTTGCCTGGACCGTGCCCTTAGTTGGAATGGAAAGTTAACGATCCAATGTATGGGCGATCGCCAGACACTGCTGAAACGCCCTCGTCGCCCGGCTGGCGTGCGGGGACTTTCTGGTGATGGCGAAGAACTGGCAGGCATAGCCCAGTACGTCGGGGCGAACCGCTTGCATGAGGCCGCGGCGCACAAAGCTCTCGGCATAGTGGTCGGGCAAGAACCCCAGAAATTGACCCGAGAGGATCAGCGTGGCAATCGACTCTTGGTCAAACCCCGTCGCGCGGCGTGGCAGGCGCATGCGTTGGCTCAACTCCATGTTGGGCGAGTGGTAGCCCAACCCCGCGAACTCGTGTTGGGGCAAGGTCTCCCAGTCCACGCGACTCTGGTCCGCACTCCATAGCGCGTGGCCGATGCCACAGTACAGTAGCATGTGCTCGTCAAACAGCGGGGTGTAGTCCAACACATCCGATGCGCGGTGCCCCGGAATGATGCCCACATGAAACTGCCCGTCCAGCACCCCCCGCTCAATAGCGGTGAGCGTGGCCACGTGCAGGTTCAGCCCCACATCCGGGGCCTGTGCGTGAAAGCGGGCGATGGCCTCGGCAATGTGGCTGGCCGGGTTGCTGGCTGTTTTGTCAAACACCGCCACCTGCAACTGCCCGCCCATGCGCTGGTGGATGTCATCCACGCTGCTGCGAAACGCGTCGGTCGCGGCGAGTAGCTGGATGGTCTGGGCATAGATTTTTTCGCCCTCGGCCGTGAGCGCAAACCCCGCGCGGCCACGCCGACACAGGGTCAGGCCCAAACGGGTTTCTAGGTCTTTGATGTGGCGACTCACGGTAGAGGTGCCGATATTGAGCTCCAACTCAGCCGCGGCCATGCCCCCGCAATCCACCACCGTCTTGAAGACCCGCAGCAGCCGCAGATCCATGTCGCTGATGTGGCCAAGAACCGCTTTGTTTTTGGAAGACGACGCGTTCATCAGGAGGCCGCCAGAGTACGAAGAGCGCTCCGCAGCGCAGCCCGCCACGGCCGCGTTCTGCATACGGAGCAACTACGCCAGAGGAGACAAAGCAACGGGCGAACTGCGAAAACTTTCATACCTTGCGAAGTAAGGAGTGCTATTTGTAACTTTATAAGAGTAACAGAGCTACGCACAATGAACCGTCGCCCTGAACAACGTGCTCACACTACCAACTGGAATGCCCCATGAAGCTCAATGACCCCCACGCTCCTGCCACCACTGACACCGTGACCAGCGCATCCACTTTCCCCATGTCCCGCGAATGGATGGAATCGCACTGGATGGCCTTTACCGGCAACCGCAATTTCAAGGCCCAGCCGCGCATGATGGTGGGTGCCCAAGGGGCCTATTTCATGGATTCCAACGGCAAGCGCATTTTTGATGGTCTCTCTGGCCTGTGGTGCGCGGGCTTGGGCCACGGCCGCCGTGAAATAACCGACGCGGTGAGCCAGCAGATGGCGACCATGGACTACTCACCTGCCTTCCAGTTCGGCCACCCGCTGTCGTTTGCGCTGGCCAACAAAATTGTGGAACTCACCCCGGAGGGCCTGGACTATGTGTTTTACACCGGCTCGGGCTCCGAGTCGGCCGACACCGCGCTCAAGATGGCGCGCGCGTACTGGCGTGCCAAAGGGATGGGGAGCAAAACCCGCCTGATCGGCCGCGAAAAGGGCTACCACGGCGTGAACTTCGGCGGCATTTCAGTGGGCGGCCTGCCCGCCAACCGCAAGACATTCGGCCAAGGCATTGAAGCCGACCACCTGGCCCACACCCAGCTTGCATCGAACGCGTTTAGCAAAGGCCTGCCTGAAAAAGGTGGCGACATGGCCGACGAACTGCTGCGCCTGATTGCGCTGCACGACGCCTCCAACATTGCCGCGGTGATCGTGGAGCCCATGTCCGGCTCGGCCGGAGTGGTGGTGCCGCCCGTGGGCTACTTGCAGCGCCTGCGCGAGATCTGCACCCAGAACAACATCCTGCTGATTTTTGACGAGGTCATCACTGGCTTTGGTCGCCTGGGTGCTTACACCGGCGCGGCTTACTTTGGCGTGGTGCCGGACATCTTGAACGCGGCCAAGCAAATCACCAACGGCGCGCAGCCCTTGGGGGTGACGGTGGCCAAGAAAGAGATTTACGACACCTTCATGGCGCAGGGGGGCCCCGACTACATGCTGGAGTTTCCCCACGGCTACACCTACTCTGCGCACCCGGTGGCCTGCGCTGCGGGCATTGCGGCGCTGGACATTTTGGTGAAGGAAAACATGGTGGAACGCGTGGCAGCATTGGCCCCCTACTTTGAGAACGCCGTGCACAGCCTGCGCGGGGCCAAGCACATCACCGACATCCGCAACCTCGGCTTGGCCGCTGGCATCACGCTGGCCGCCGTGCCGGGCGAGCCCGCCAAGCGCCCTTACGAGGTCGCCATGCGCTGCCTAGACAAGGGCTTTTACGTGCGCTACGCCGGTGACTGCATTGCACTGGCGCCGCCCTTCATCACCACTGAGGCCGAGATCGACAGCCTCGTGAACGCCTTGGGCGAAGCCATCAACGAGACTGCCTAAGTCGGCTGTCGCAGTCCTTCCTTTTTTCGTTTTCTGGCAAGCAAGCACCTTTCGTGGGTGCTGGCTGCCCCATGTTTAAGTGAACCCCTACATGTCCCAACTCCCTACTGTCGGCCACCTCATCGGCGGCAAGATCATCACCACTGGCGACCGCACTCAGGACGTCTTCAACCCCGCCACCGGCCAAGCCGAAAAGCGCGTGCTGCTGGCCCCCAAGGCCACGGTGGAAGAAGCGATTGCCAACGCGCAAGCCGCCTTCCCTGCCTGGCGCAACATGCCACCGCTCAAGCGCGCCCGCGTGATGGGCAACCTGAAAGTGCTGCTGGAAAAGCACGCCGAAGAACTCTGCGCCCTGATCACCGCCGAACATGGCAAGGTACTGTCCGATGCGTTGGGCGAACTGCAGCGCGGTATTGAAAACGTGGAGTACGCGAGCTATGCGCCCGAGCTGCTCAAAGGCGAGCACAGCAAAAACGTGGGCCCTGCTATCGACAGCTGGTCCGAGTTCCAGGCGCTGGGCGTGACCGCTGGCATTACCCCGTTTAACTTTCCGGCCATGGTGCCGCTGTGGATGTGGCCCATGGCGGTGGCCTGTGGCAACACCTTCATCCTGAAGCCCTCCGAGCGCGACCCCAGCTCCACCCTGCGCATTGCCGAACTGGCCCTCGAAGCCGGCCTGCCACCCGGTGTGCTTAATGTGGTGAACGGCGACAAAGAAGCGGTGGACACCCTGCTGACCGACCCTCGCGTCAAGGCCGTGAGCTTTGTGGGTTCCACACCGATTGCCGAGTACATCTATGCCACCGGCTGCGCCCACGGCAAACGTGTGCAAGCCCTGGGCGGTGCCAAAAACCATGCGGTGGTCATGCCCGATGCAGACGTAGCCAACGCCGTCAGCGCACTGATGGGTGCGGCCTATGGCTCCTGCGGCGAGCGCTGCATGGCGATTCCGCTGGTGGTTGCCGTGGGTGACGCAACGGCCGACGCAGTGATTGAAGGCCTGAAGACAGAGATTGCCAAGATGAAGGTCGGCCCCGGCACCGCGCCGGGCATGGACATGGGCCCGCTGGTGACCAAGCCGCACTTTGAGAAGGTCAAGGGCTACGTAGACCAAGGCGTGAAAGAAGGCGCGACGCTGATCGTGGACGGTCGCGGCCTGAAGGTGGCCGGCCATGAAGATGGCTACTACTTGGGCCCTTGCCTGTTCGACAACGTCCAACCCGGCATGGTGATTTACCAGGAAGAAATCTTCGGCCCGGTGCTCGGTGTGGTGCGCGTCAAGACCTTGCAAGAGGCGATGGACCTGATTGATGCCCATGAATACGGCAACGGCACCTGTATCTTCACCCGCGATGGCGAGGCCGCCCGTTTTTTTACTGACAACATTCTGGTTGGCATGGTGGGCGTCAACGTTCCGCTGCCCGTGCCCGTGGCTTACCACTCGTTCGGCGGCTGGAAGCGCAGCCTGTTTGGCGACCTACACGCCTATGGCCCGGATGCGGTGCGCTTCTATACCAAGCGCAAAACCATCACCCAGCGTTGGCCCTCGGCAGGGGTGCGGGAAGGCGCGGTGTTTAGCTTCCCGAGTAGCCGATAAGCGCTGGCCTTATCGCATCGTCGGGGGCGTTGCGGCCAGCAGGCTGGCGGCCTTGACGGGTGGTGTCGCATGGTCTTGGGAAAGTGCGCACAATCTTCCCATGTCCACACACCACCTCCCCCGCCTCTCCATGCTCGACCTGGTCGCCGTTCGCGAAGGCGGCACGGTGGGAGAGGCATTGCGCATTGCCCTACGCACCGCGCAACATGCCGAGGCGCTAGGGTTTGAGCGCTACTGGCTGGCCGAGCACCACAATATGCCGGGCATCGCCAGTTCGGCCACGGCGGTGCTGGTGGGCCACATTGCTGGGGGCACGCAGCGTATTCGGGTGGGGTCGGGCGGCATCATGCTGCCCAACCATGCGCCGCTGGTCGTGGCCGAAGCGTTTGGCACCTTGGCCGAGCTGTACCCTGGCCGTATCGACCTGGGCCTGGGCCGGGCCCCCGGTACCGACCAGGCCACCCTGCGGGCACTGCGCCGCAACAAGGTGGAGCACGAAGACGACTTCCCACGCGACGTGGCCGAGCTGCAAACGCTGCTAGGCCCCTTGCAACCGGGGCAAACGCTGGTGGCCATGCCGGGCGCGGGCACGCAGGTGCCCATGTGGTTGCTGGGCTCCAGCTTGTATTCCGCCCAACTGGCGGGCCATATGGGGCTGCCGTATGCGTTTGCATCGCACTTCGCGCCACGCTACCTGCACCAAGCGATTGCGATGTACCGCAGCCTGTTCAAACCTTCCACCTCACGGGCCACGCCGCATGTGATGGTGGGAGTGCCTTTGGTGGCGGCAGAGACGGACGCAGAGGCAGAGCTGCTGGCCAGCAGCATTTACCAGCGGGTGCTGGGCATCCTGACTGGGCAACGCGGGGCGTTACCACCACCGGTGCCGCAGTTTTTGCAACAGTGCCCCCCCGATGCACGGGCTGCCATCCAAGGCTTCCTCGGTGAAGCGGTAATCGGCGGGCCAGACACTGTGCAACAAGGCCTGCTGGCCATGGCCGATGCCACCCATGCCGACGAACTAATGCTGGTGTGTGACATCTACGACCCCGCCTTGCGCCTGCGCGCATTGGACATTGCGGCACATGCCATGCGCCGGGCGGCACAGGACAGCGCAGCGCTCAGGGACGCCGCGCCGGCAAAGGGATGAACTCTGTCTCACCAGGAACGGTGGGGAAGCGCTGCGCCTCCCAGTCGTCTTGGGCTTGCAGGATGCGTTCTTTGCGGCTGGACACAAAGTTCCACACCATGAATCGGTGCCCCAGCGGCGTGCCGCCCAGCACCATCAGCCGCGTGGCTTGCGGGGCCTGAATGGTTGGTTCAACGCCCTCTTCCAACACCAGCATCTGCGCGCGCGGCAGCACGTCGCCGTCCACCCCTACATCGGCGTCCACGCTGTAAATGCCCCGCTCCGCGGCGGCCGCAGGCACGACGATGGACGCACCCGCTTCCAGCGTGATGGCCAGGTACAAGGTGGGTGACAAGGTCCGCACCGGCGACTGCACCCCCCACGCGCTGCCCACCAGCACCCGCACTGTGGCGCCCGCAAGGGCCACCTCGGGGATGGCACTGGCGGGGGTGTGCGCAAACGAAGGTGCATCGTCCTCATGCGCGGCAGGGAGCGCGCACCACAGCTGAAACCCGTGGCTGGTGCGGCTCACTTCCCGCAAGTCGTCAGGGGTGCGCTCGGAGTGCACGATGCCCCGCCCGGCCGTCATCCAGTTGATGGCGCCCGGCTCAATGCGCTGCACCACGCCGGTGGAGTCGCGGTGCACCATCGCGCCCTCCAACAGGTAGGTTACCGTTGCCAGCCCAATGTGGGGATGCGGGCGCACATCGTGGTTGTCGCCGGGGTGGGCGGTGACCGGGCCGAAGTGGTCAAAAAACACAAACGGCCCCATTGCCTGGCGCTGCACCGACGGCAACACGCGGCGCACGGTAAAGCCGCCACCTAGGTCATGCAAGCGGGGAATGAGGGGGTGCAACATGGGAGGTCCTGACGTGTCTCAACGCTGCCATTGCAACAGAATTGCTACGCTGCGGCAACGTGCGCGGCGTGCTATCAAAATGAGAACATCATGCGCATAGATATGGCCCGGCTCTGCTACATTGGCTGGCAAGTGCATGCCTCCATTTTTCATTCCTGACCGGCCACTTGCCATGGACCGCTCCACCTCCGAATCGCCACACACCCTGGGTGAGGCGCGCGCCTTTAATTTTCAGAATGCGCGTCGCCTGGCCCCGTGGTTCGCCAAAGGGTGTGCGGTGGCTGCCCTGTGGTTTTGGGGCCTGGCTGCCTGGCAGAGCGCGCAGCCTTTGCCCGCAGGGCCTGCGGTGTTTGCGGGTGCGTGGTGTGCGCTAGCGGCCTTGGCCTTTGTAGGAGTCATCCGCTGGGGCAACGCCCTGGACGACAGGCGGCACACCTGGGGGGCGCAGGCGCTTGCATTTGTGACTTTGGGCCTGGGTCTGGCTTTGTCGGTCGGCTTGGGTGTGCTTGACACGACCCAAGCGCCTGACCTTGTCCCGTTCGCGCTGTGGTGCACCTTGTCAGCCGGTGCCGTGCTGATGCGCCCCCGCGCGGCAGCGGTTTGGTATGCCACCTGTGGCCTGGCACTGTGCGTGGGTGTGGCGTGGGCTCCCACTCAGCAGGCGACGCTGGGGACATGGTGGTTCTTTGGAGCGGCGGCATGCGCCGGTGGATGGGGGCTGTCTGGCCTGCTGTGGCACCGGTTTTCCACAGAATCAGCGTTGCGGCGGTCGCTGGAAACAAGCCAATCAGAACTTCAGCTCAAGCAGCGCGAATTGGATCGGCTGGTGCGCCAGGACGGTCTCACCGGGCTATTCAATCGCAACACCTTTTTGGAGCTGGGTCGCAACGAACTGCGGCGCGCCCAGCGGCAGGGCAGCAACACCACCGTGCTGTTGATCGACTTGGACTACTTCAAGCGGGTCAACGACACCTGGGGGCATCCGGCCGGCGATGCCGTGCTGCGGCACGTGGCCCACACCATGGTGAGCAATTTACGCAGCACCGATCTGGTGGGTCGGCTGGGAGGGGAAGAGTTCATTGTGCTGTTGCCGCACACCTCTGCAGAAATGGGGCGCAACATTGCCGAAAAACTGCGGCACAAGCTGCAGCACAGCGAGGTGTTCTGGGAGAACCAGCGCATTGCCGTGACCGCCAGCATTGGCATGTCCTGCGCCAAACCCACAGAGGCACTGAGCATGGATGCGCTGTACCTGGAAGCGGACAAGGCGCTCTACCTGGCCAAGCAGCGCGGGCGCAACCGGGTGATGTAAGCCAGACACCCCGGCCTGCGCTGCCGTGGATAGGATAATCAAGGCCACATGGCACTTATTACCCTTCTTGACGCGCAGCTGGCATTCGGACACGTCCCTCTTCTCGACCACGCTGATTTTTCCCTCGAAACGCAGGAGCGCGTCGGCCTGATTGGCCGCAACGGCGCCGGCAAATCGTCCATGCTCAAAATTCTGGGCGGCATGGAAAGACCCGACGACGGTACCTTGCAGGTGCAAACCGGCACCCGTATTTCCTATGTGGCACAAGAGCCGCAGCTCGAGGCGGACGCTACCGTGTTCGTGGCGGTTCGCGCGGGCTTGGAGCGCGTGATCGGATTGATTGAGCAGTATTGCGCGGGCGAAGGTGATCTGGACGCCATGCAAAGCGAGATCGAAACGCTGGATGGCTGGAACTGGGAACAGCGGGTCAACGAGACCCTGCAACGCCTGCACCTCAACCCCTCGGCACAAGTCAGCGCCCTCTCCGGCGGCACCAAAAAACGCGTGGCCCTGGCCCAGGCGCTGGTCGCCCAGCCCGATGTGCTGCTGCTCGACGAACCCACCAACCACCTGGACCTGGACTCGATTGAATGGCTGGAAGGCCTGCTCAAAGAGTTCAAAGGCTCCATCATCACCATCACCCACGACCGGTCCTTTTTGGACAACGTGGCGACCCGCATCGTCGAGCTGGACCGCGGCAAGCTGATGAGCTACCCCGGCAACTTCGCCGCCTACCTCACCCAAAAAGAGGAGCAGCTGGCGCAAGAGGCGGTCATCAACGCCAAGGCAGACAAGCTGCTGGCCCAAGAAGAAGTGTGGATTCGCAAAGGCGTCGAAGCCCGCCGCACCCGGGCCACCGCCCGCATCAACCGCCTGCAAGAGCTGCGCGCCACCCGAGAAGCCCGCCGCGAGGTGGTGGGCAGTGTGAACATGGATGTCAACAGCGGCGACAAGAGCGGCAAGCTGGTCTCTGAGATGGTGCATGTGAGCAAGACCTTCAGCGATCGCATGATCGTCAAGGACTTCACCGCCACCATCCTGCGCGGCGACAAAATTGGCCTGCTGGGTCCGAACGGCGCGGGCAAGACCACCTTGCTGAAGCTCATATTGGGCGAGCACCAACCCGACCCGGCGCCTGCCAACGCCCCCAAACCCGAACCCGGTCACAGCCCCTGGGGCACGGTGCGGCTGGGGGCCAATGTCACGGTGGCCTACTTCGACCAGATGCGCAACGCGCTGGACTTGGACGCGACACTGGAAGACTTCATCAGCCCCGGCTCGGAGTGGATCGAGATCGGCAACCAACGCAAGCACGTCAAGAGCTACCTGGGTGACTTTTTGTTCTCCCCGGCCCGCGCCACCTCCCCGGTGCGATCCTTGAGTGGGGGCGAGCGCAACCGCCTGTTGCTGGCGCGCCTGTTTGCCCGCCCCGCCAACGTGCTGGTGCTGGACGAACCCACCAACGACCTGGACATTGACACGCTGGAGCTGCTGGAAGACCTGCTCCAAAGCTACGACGGCACCGTGTTTCTGGTCAGCCACGACCGCACCTTCCTGGACAACGTGGTGACCAGCACTATTGCCTACGAGGGCGATGGCAAATGGCGCGAGTACGAGGGCGGCGTGAGCGACTGGCTGATCCAGACCCAACGCGCCAACGCCATTGCCGCGTCGCAGGGCAAGGCCACCGCCAAGCCCTTTCACTACGAGCGCGAGCAACTCCACAAGCAAGAACAGGCCGTCGCCCAGGTGAGCGCCACCGCCCCTGTGGCAGCCGCGCCCGGCAAAACGCGCAAGCTCAGCTACAAAGAGCAACGCGAGTTGGATGGCTTGCCCGCGCAGATTGCAGCGCTGGAGGCCGAGCAAGAAGACATCGCCGATGCCCTGGCAGACGGCAGCCTCTTTGCCACCGACAATGCCCGCGCCCTGGCCTTGAGTGCACGCAACGCCGAGATCGACGACGCGCTGATGGCGGCGCTGGAACGCTGGGAAGCCCTGGGGCATACCGGCTAAGCGCCGCGCCCTGCCTGCCCTTGCGCGGCACACGCCCTAACGGGCGATGCAGCGCAGCACCGTGTGCACCAGGTGGTCGATCTCAAAGGGTTTGCCCACGTGGTCATTCATCCCGGCGGCCAAGCAGGCCTCGCGGTCCGAGGCCATGGCATTGGCGGTCATGGCGACCACGGGCAAGGTTGC
>JARXAM010000006.1 GCA_029865845.1 Rhodoferax sp.
AGCGGCCGGGTGGAAACACTGGCGCTGGACATGAAGGCACCCAACGGCTCGGTGTACATCAACGGGGGTAACGACGTCTACAGCGTGTTGGATCCGTCCGCGGAGTGGTACGAGCTGGTCAAGCAGTGGCTGCCGCAGGAAACTTTCGGCTCGGGGAACTCTGCGCGAACGCTAGAGGAGTCGGTGGCAGAGTTCGCTGCCAACGCGCGCTTTAACCCGGATGGTTCCAAATCCAAGGAGGAGTTGTTCCAGGAGACGGTTCGTGGTTCGGACGGAAACAAGTTGCAGCATCTGTATATCGGTGACTCCACGTATGGATGGTCCAGAATCGATATTGGTATTGAGAATGTGGTCTTCATTGAGAGGCAAGGTGACAACCTCAAAGACGCGATAGGAACTGCGGGTGACGCCTTCTATTGGTCGGGTTGGCGAATTCAGGATGAAGGTGCTTCAGACAATCTTGACTTCACGCTGATGTACTACGCCATGATCAATGGTCGTCAAACCAAACATCAAGCGGGTTATTCGAGTAAGCCTGTGCAGAGTCCTGCACCCGGCATTTACGCTGGCAAGTCGGTAAACATCCAGTCGCAGTTCATCAACATCAATGCGCCAGTGGAAGCCGGGCGTCGCACCGATGTGGCACTCAAGCTCGACAGCAACACCGCAGCCGAAATTGCGGAGCATAAAAACGGCACCGAGCTCTACCGCTTGCAGTCTGTGGCAGCCAAAGTCAACGGTGAGGCCGCCACGGCTACCGCCGGCTCCCCATCGGAAAGCCCCAAGGTGTATTGGAACCAAGCGGACCAACGCATTGAGGTGGCAGGCATAGACGCCAGCGGTGGCGGATCGATCACGCTGACTGGGGGCATCATCAACACCGGCAACGCGCTGGGCAAGCTCACGGTCAACTCCGGCTACGGAAAAATTGACATCGACAACAGCACCGGCGAGGCCTTGCTCGTCAAGAACCTGGACGCCGGCAATGGCGGGCGCGGTTTCGTGAAGGTGACCGATACCTTGCAGGCCAAGACAGACAAAGGGGAATACAAAACCACCTGGTTTGTGCGCGAGGCCGACAGTACCGACATCAAGGTGTACGACAACCGCAATGGCGGCAACAGCATCGACACCGCACAACTTGCGGACACGGTGCAAACCGCCAGCTACAACCCGTTGCAAGGCACGCGCTACAACTGGTCGTACACCTATAGTGTCCAGCGTAACCTCAAAAAAGACGGTGTCACCGTGTTGGGTGATGTGCCTTGGTTTGGCGAACTGCACCCTGACGGTGAAGGTGTGTTCAAGAACGCATCTAACGATGGTTGGCACGTAGCCGACGGGTTTGCAACTGAGAAGGGGCAGAAGTACCAAAGAAACGCCGCTACTGTGACCACGGGGCACGACAACAGTGATGCAGGGGGTGTGTTGACCCAGTCTGTAAATGTCACAAAGGCGTTGTACAACACGCTGACGGTGGGTGATTCGAGTGACGGAATTGGTGACAACCCAAGTGGCTCAGGCGAATGGGGCAATCTGCAAGGTACGCAGATACGGTTCTACAACCACATCGACCTCGATGTGAACCTCAGCCTCAAAGCAGACAACCCCATTCCGGTGGTCTTCAAGGGTGCGGACAAGGCCCAGATCACCGTGAAGTCCAACGCGGCCGTGACGGTGGGCGGCAATCTGCGCAATACCAAGGGGCTGACGCAGGTCGTGGCCACCAAGGGTGACATCGTCACTGATGGCACGGCAATGGTTCGCACCCAGGTGGTCGACCTGCAGGCAGACGCAGGCCGCGTGGGCGGCGTGAAGGCCCAAGACACCTTCAACCTCATGGCCGACAGTGGCGCGCCGGTCACCATCAAGGCACGTTCTGGCCAGGGTGGTGTGCATATGGCCGTGCGCGGGGATGCCGCGATTGACACCATTGCCGCCGCAGGGCAAGCGGTGAATGTGCGCAGCACTGAGTCCTTGCGCCAGGCTGAGGGCCAAACGGGTGTCGCCATTACCGCCGATGTGCTGCATATCGAGGCGGCCTCTGGCAAGGGCATTGGTGAAGTCGACAAGCCCATAGTGGCGCAGGTCAAAGAGCTGAATGCGTCGTCCCACGGCAGCATTGCCATCAAGCAAAACCAGGGCAATTTGTCGGTGGGGTTGGTGCAGTCGGCGTTTGGCGATGTGGCACTGAGTGCGCCCGATGGCCACATTGTGGGCGCGGCCCCACGGGCTGACACCTTCGAGGCGGACATGCAAGAGCGCATCAAGCTGTGGGAGTCCATGAAGATCGTGGGCGACAAGGACAACACCTTGGCCCGCCAGGCGGTGACCGGCTACGAGAACAAGGTCAAGCGCCTCTATAACGACTACTGGTTCATGCGCAAACTTGCGTCCGACAGCAGTGTGTCGGGCTTCACCTTGAACGATGACGGCGTCAATCTGTTCCGCTTGCAAGTCAACGTGGCGCTGGGCCGTGAGGCCACCCGCGACGAGGTGAACACGGCCATTCGCGAGCGCTATCAGTCGGCTTATGGGTTCTTGACCACGGTGCAGGGCATCTCCGCATCGCAGTTGGCCACCGAAGACACAACCTTGGCCACCACCTACCAGTTGCAAGCGGCATCGGCCCCCGCCAAGCGGGCGGGGCCTGACGTGGCAACCGGTGCACCTGCCCCAGATAACGGCATGGTGCGTGCCACCGCGTCCGCCCAAAGCGGAAGCGGTGCCGAGGTCGTGACCTACGAAAGCCTTACCCGTGGCGCGCAGTGGTCCAAAGAGCAGTTGGGGGCGATCATCAATGCGGGTGCTGAAGGCGGTCGTCCATCGACCGGAGCGCAGCCCAACGTGGTTGCATCCAACGGCAAGGTGCTGCTGAACAACGACGTTACGAAGTCCGTAGCCCCCAGTGTGCCTGTGGAGTTCACGCTCACCCGCACACCCGGTAGCTATACGCCCACGGTCAAGCAAACCAGCGCCGGTGAACAGTACTCGGCAGCGCAGTTGCGTGCCTTCTTGGCAAACGCAAAGCCTGGCTCGGCCAAGTTAACCGTGGACCCCCAAGACCCCAACACCATCCACGTCAGCTTGCTGCAGCGCAATGACTTGGTGGTGGAGGCCAAAGACCCGGTAGCAGTGAAGTCCTTGGCGGACTACCACTTGGGCGCGTCGCAAGACGTGGTCCTTAAAGACCTGGACGTTCAGAAAACTTTGTATGTCTATGCCGGGCGCGATGTGGTCAACGGCACTGAAAAGGGTGTGGCCAGCTCCAAGGTAGGAGGCCTGTACATCGATGCCGGCCGCAATATTGGCACTGCCGCAGCGCCCATTCAGGTCGCAGGGCATAACGGTGCCGCAGTGCAGCTGGAGTATGTCCGTGCACCTGGCTCGATGCATGCAGATTTCGTGAACACCGATGTTGTGGTTCACGACGTGCAGATCGGCAAGGGCGCTACCTTGACGGCACACCAAGGCAGCTTCCAAAGCGCCCCAGACACGCAGCTTGATGGCAAGTTCTGGTTTGAGGCACAGGCCATGGGTTCTGCCGACCAGGCCTTCGCCTCGGTGATGAAGCCGCAGACCGAGGTGCGTGTGTTGGTGGACAACGCCGCCTATGTCACTGCCACCCAAGGCGACTTGCGCGTGGGCGACAGCCATGCCAGCGGTAACCTCGCTTTGACTTCGCAGGAAGGCAGTGTGTTGATGGCGGGCACCAACGAGGTCTTGTCCAGCCGCAAAGGCTCTATCGACTTGTTTGCAATGAACGATGTGGGCAGCACCAGCGCCGCTATGGACTTGGATACGCCCAAGTTCAACGCGGTCGCCCTCAGCGGGGACGTGACGATCAAAAACCAGCAAAAGGCGACCGCAGACCGCGTGTATGCCAGCGACGGATCGGTGCACCTGACCGTGGGGGGCGATTTGCGCCCTGCGACCACGGACCTCGTGATTGGCGATGTGCGTGTGGCCAAAAACCTCACGGTCAAAGCCAACTCTGTGGAGGCCAAGGTGCAGCAGACGGACAACACCACGCCGCTGAACGTGGTGGTGACCGACCAGCAAGGCAAACAAGCGGACCATGTGGTGTTGGCCGTGCGCGATGCAGCCACTGTCAACGTGGAGCAGCTCAACACCCGCACCGCCAGCGTGCAGACGGATGCCGATCGGCTGCGGTTCGTACAGGGCACGGTGGGAGAAACCATGCGCTTCTCTACCGCCCATATCTCGGGATACATGAACAACGTGTCACCCACGCTGGAGTTCAGCCAGCCGGTGCAGTACTTCATTCCGGGCAAGTCGTTCAGCATCGACGTGAATGGCAAGGTACTGGCCAACAGCCAAGCACCTACCTATTTCCGTCCCGCTTTGGGCGTGCGCACGACGACCGATGTCACCAGTGGCTTTGGGGTGTTTGATATCAACCGACCCACCGAACACCGAGACCAGCGCCTCACCCGTGACCTGACCTTGCCCATGGCCACCGTGGCCTGGATGGGAGCCGCCACGCCGGTTGCGTCCTTGGTGAGTGCACCGAGCCGTGCCGTGAACTTGGCAGATGACGAGAACGAGTAACTCCTACACAACACAGGAACATGGTCTTTATGAATACCCAAACATTGAAAACCACCGCCGTGGTGTGTGCACTGTGGGGCGGCATCAGCGCTGTGGCGCAGACAAACGCGCTTTCCACCAATCCGGCTGCGATGGGCAGGGAAGTACAGCGACAGCTGGAAAAGGGCGCAGAGTCCGGCGCCAGCCACACCCCGGCGTCGGAGCCCGTTGTCGGCAAGAAAGCGACGTCCACGGAGCTGCCTGCCGACGCTGCCAGCGTTCGCTTTACCCTGCAACGGGTGGAGTTTGCGCAGAGCAAGTTCTTCACCGAGGCGGAGCTGCAGGCCTATGCGGCACCGCTGGTGGGGCAGTCGGTGTCATTTGCGGATCTGCAGCGACTGGTAGACCAGATCAACGAGGCGTACACCCGGCGAAAAATCTTTACCGCCGCCGCAGTGTTGCCCACCCAAACCTTGCGGGATGGGGCCGTCCGTATCGATCTGGTGGAGGGCAAGTTTGGAAGCATCCGCTTTGAGGGGAATACCCTTGTCGGCTCAGACTATCTGGGCAAGCGCCTGGAACGGGTGGACGCGGGCGCCACGGTCGATCTGGAGCAGTTAGAGCTTGCGCTCACCCGCTTCAACAACACCAGTGCAGTTCGTTTGTCGGCAAACTTGGTGCCCGGTGCGACCTTCGGCACCACCGATGCCGTGATTGCCGTGCAAGAGCCAGAGCGCAACAGCTTTGATTTTTATGTGAGCAACGCGGGCTTCAAATCGACCGGCGTGTTGAACTCTGGAGCGGTCTGGCGCCATATGGGTTTGCTGGGCACCGACGACCGGCTGACGGCCAGCTTGTCGTATGCGGACGGGCTGCAGGCCACTAACGTAGGTATGGATGTACCGGTCGGGCGCGAGGGCGCGCGCCTGGGTGTGAATGCCTCTGAGAGTTCTGTGAAGGTCATTGATGGCGCGTTCACATCCCTGAAATCCACAGGCAAGTCAGAGAGTTATGGCGTGAATGGCAGCGTTCCGCTGTGGACGACCTTGGACACGCACTTGGCGGCCACGGGCGCGTGGTCCAAGGGGCGTACACGCAACTATGCGGCCGAGGTCCTGCTCAACGAGTCTTCTGTAGACACCCTGGCGGTGGGGCTGAACTATGAAACCCGTTGGGAGGGCAACACGCTCAAGGGCGGGCTCACCATTTCGCAGGGGCATGACGACACCCACAACGACAACCTCAAGCGGGAATTTGTGCTCTACACCGGCGACCTGAATTGGGACACGGCCTGGGACGCGCTGTGGAGTAGCAACCTGCGCATTGGGTGGCAAAACTCCGATGGACGTGAACTCCCGTCCGCCAGCTCGTTCCAAATCGGTGGAGCGAGCACCGTGCGTGGTTATGAGGCCGGTGCACTGGCCGGTGATGGTGGCGTAACGCTGTCCGTCCAGATGAACCGGGTGGTAAATCCGGTGACTACCGTGTTTGGCTTTTTGGACTACGGCGCTGTCCATTCCGCCATCGTGCAGCCCAATCGCCTGGCCAGTGTGGGTGTGGGCGGGCAATGGCGTATTGGTAAGCACGTCTACGGTGAAACCAGCCTTGCCTTCGCCCAAGACTCGATCGCACCCGACCAAAACAAAACCATGCTGCACATGCGCTGGATCGCCAGCTTCTAGTCGCGCATCAACAGGATGGTCTGCCACAGCCTACGCAGACCCGCTTGAATACTTATTTATTTGACTGGTGGATATATGAAATTGAAATTAGTAAGCCGCTGTTTGGCGGTATCGACCTGCCTGCTGATGTCGCCGGTTTTTTCCCAAACGGCCGACGCGCCTGCAACCAACTGGGGTTTCCAGACAAAGCCTTATGTGCAAGCGTCGCTGGGTGGTGCCCAAATGACGTCCCCCAGTAACACGGGCATGGCCATGAACTTGCGTGCAGAGGGTATGTCCAACTTCTCAGACGCACGCATTACCGTGGGCCTGCAGTTCAAACCCCGGTTGGCCGTAGAAGCGACGTGGTACCAGTTTCCGGGTGCCAACTTGAATACTGCAACCGGCCAAGCCACGTACAAAGGTGAGTTTGTATCGGTTGGCTTGACGGGTAATGTTGCTGTCAAAGAAAACATCACCTTGCTAGGCCGTGTGGGATTGGGGTACTCCGACCTGAAAGTGTCGGTGCCGGCCACGGGATACTGGGCTACCTCCAACCAGAACGTGGTGACTTGGGGTTTGGGCGCGCGCTATAGCTTGAATGAGCGGGTAGATCTCACGGTGGATTACGACAACCTCGGAACTGCCGGTAAATATGAACGCGGTGATTATGTCAAGGCTGAAGTGTTCTCGCTTGGCCTGCGGTACAACTTTTAATTCAGGGTAGCGTATGCAACACATCCATTTCAATGTCCAAATGCTGAAGACTTGTATTGCACCCTTGGTGGTCTGCATGGCCGTGTGGGGTTGCGGCGGCGGTAATACCGATTACCCGGCGCTGTCGTATACGGTGGGGGGCACGGTGAGCGGGCTCAAGGCCGGCACCTCGGTGCGCTTGGGTATCGTGGGTTACAACAACGACTTCTCCAAAAGCTCCGATGGCGTATTCCAGTTCGACGGCAAACTGCCCCTCCATGGTGACGCTACGGTGAATGTGGTGCAGCAGCCTGCCAACCAAACCTGTACCGTGCTCAACGGTGCTATTTCTGGCATCAAGGCCGACATCAAAAATGTCAGGGTGGAGTGCAAAGACAACGGTTTCAGTATTGGGGGCACAGTGACGGGGCTTGCGACAGGCAAATTTGTCACGCTTCGCAATAACGCAGGCGATAACCTGTCGCTTACCGCAAACGGGAGCTTTCAGTTCCCGGCGCGCGCCAAGGATTACAAGGTGGAAATCCTGACCCAGCCGGAAGGCCAGGGCTGCAATGTGAGCAATGGCACGGGCACCGCCACCGCAGACATTAGCACGGTGGACGTGGACTGCTATGCGTCGCAAGCGGTGAACTGCCCCCAAGACCATGTGTTGGTGGGTATCAGCGGCAAGTACGGCGGAATCATTGACAAAATCCAATTACGTTGCGCCCCATTCGACGGAACGACGGTAAACACTGCCGCCGCGATTCAGCCAGCAGAGTCGAACGTGGGCGGCACAGGGGGAACCGCCAGCTACGACTTCACTTGTCCTGCGGGCGAGTGGGCTACCGGGGTGGGTGGTAGTAACGGCAAGTCGACCTATCCGAACTCTACGGCCACGATCCAACTCAGCTGCAGTGGTAGTACGAAAAGCGACCTGTTCAACACGGGTGGCAATTTCCCCTACCAATACAGTTGCGCCTCCGGCAAAAGGGCAAATGGCCTGGTGGTTGGCGAAGTCACGGGTGCCAACATCTACACAGGGTTTATGCAGGGCATAAGCTGCAAGTAAACCGCGCCGCATACCCCGTGTTTGCCAGCGCTTGGGCCTTTACGGGCCCAAGCGTTTTTTTGTGGGCTCGTGCACGCTAGCGTCACACAGCCGCAATAGCATATGCAAGTTTTTATAATGGATATGCGAAAAACAATTGAAAAAAAACGTAATAAAGATTTACTATCATTTTGAGAGTTCCAACGAATATGAAAATATAAGTGCAATCCATGGCAGATGTCTTATTTTTGGATCGTGAAAATCACGCCACCTCATCCAGTTCCGCGCAGCTTTTGCAGGATGCCTGCGTGTTGGTGGTCGATGATATGCCGGACGAGTTGCGTCTCATCGCCAGAATATTGACAGACGCGGGTGCACGGGTGCTTGTATCGGTGCATGGTATTGAAGCCATGCGGCTTATTCAGCAAATGCACCCGGATATTGTGTTGTTGGATGTATGCATGCCGCCTCCTACCGGCATACAGGTATGTTCCGCCCTTTACCACAATGCAGAGTTGAAACACATACCCGTGTTGTTTCTGAGTGGTAATGATGAAATCCCTACCAAGCTGGATGCCTTTGACTCTGGTGCGCGAGATTTTATTGTCAAGCCATTTAACGCCGTGGAGTTGGTGGCGCGGGTCGCCTTGCATATCAAGCTGGCACGCATGATGCATGATGGCAAGGTTGGCAATAACATGCCGGTTTGGTTTAAAAAATGCATTCAATACTTGCAAACCTCGGTCCACCTGCCTTTGGAAATATCTACTGTGGCGCGCGAGTTCGGTACCACTGTTTATGGCTTGCAGCAAGCGTTTCGGCTTTATCTCAATACAACCCCGGCTGTATTTCTGCGCGAAGCGCGGCTGAATGAATCTGCGCGCCACATCCGCGACACGCCGGAGCCGATTGCAGAGATTGGAAAACGATTTGGTTATGACAATCCGGCAAATTTTTCAACCGCGTTCAAAGAGCACTTTGGGGTATCTCCCATTCATTACCGAAAGAATGCTCCAAGCGCTCATTCATCAGGGTAAGCGCGCCGCCTTTTTTCTTTTTTGTTTACTGCACCTGCCGCACGCCATCGCGGGGGTAGACATACAGCAGGGGCTTGCTTCGCCGCTCAATGTGTCTCGCGACGTATCGGTTTGGCATGACCCGTCGGGCCGGTGGACGATCCAGCAGTGGCCTCAGGCATTTGCCGCCTCCCACGGCACCGGCGATTTGGACCAGTCGCCCGAGCTATTGAAACACCTCTCACAAGGCACCCGCAACTATGGGCGATTGCCGGGCGCAGTGTGGATGGTGCTCAAGGTGAACAATGCGGGCCCGGCAGTCCGGCGCTATCTGGGGGTTGGACCGTCGCGCCTTGAGGCGGTGCAAGCCTGGGTATCTCACGGCACGGCACCCGCCCAATGGCACTCTTTGGGGCTTACCGGCCTGACCATTCCCCCAGCGCAGCGGCCTAGCCCGACGGCTTTTATCGTGTGGGAGGCCGACTTTCCCTCCGGTGAAAGCACGGTGGTGTTCCGCATACAAAGCCGCACGGTGCTCGACCCCGAGGTGTTCATCAGAACCCGCGCGCAACTGGAGCAGCAGGAGCGATCAGACACCCTTGCATTCGGTTTGTACCTGGGCGGCATGGGGGTGACCACGCTGCTGGCGTTTGCCTCCGGCATATTGATGCGCAGGTCTATTTGGATGGTCTTTTGTGTGCAACTGATGTGCCTGGTGCTGCACCAGACCTGCTTTATGGCGCAAGCCCCACTACTCTTGTTGCCCCATTCGCCGCAGGCCACACTCGTCTTGATGGCGCTGGCGCTCACCGGTGCCCATTGCGCCGGGGTGTGGTTTTTTGTGAAGTTCATACGCCGGGGTTACCTGCCTGCGGCGGGGCGCTACGTCGCCTATGGGCTGATGGCCGCCAGCATCGTGGGTTTTGCCTTGGTGCTAGCGGCGGGCTTTGAGGTGGGCATTGTGGTGCTGGAGGTCACCGGGGTTTTCTTGCCGCTGCTCTTGATGGGGCTGGCGTGGCGTGCCTGGCGGCGTGGCGATGCGTCTGCATTTTTGCTGCTGGTCAGTTTCTTGTTGTTGGCACTGTCCACCCTAGCGCGCGGGATCATTTTGAACGGATTGGCCCCCAGCCGGGAGTGGGTGGACCACTGGTTTGTTCCCCTGTCGGGCGTCGTCACATCGGCAATTTTGTTGCTGGCCATGGCGCAGCGCATACGCTTGTTGGAGCATTTGCGAAAAATGGAAAGCGACACCTACCAGCTCACCCTGGAGAGCCGCATCGAAACGGCCACCCGCGAACTCACGGTGGCGCGGGACAAAGCAGAGGCTGCGGTGCAGTTCAAGCAACGCTTTTTGGCGCGGGTTTCGCACGACCTGCGCACCCCCCTGAATGTGCTTATCGGCAATGCCAATTTGTGTTTGGGCTACCTGGACAGGGTCGTGTCCCTGGAGCCTGCGGCCATGCGCTCCCGTCTGACCGAATGCCTGCACGCGGTCAAGCGCAGTTCGTCGTACGTGCTGCAATTGGCTGAGGAGCTGTTGAGCCTAGCGCGTGGCAACCTGACGCAGTTGCGCTTGAACCTCGCACCCACCAACTTGCACGAGCTGCTGCACGACATCACCATCACCGCGCAATGGTTGGCGGCAGACAGCGCAAACCAGTTCGTGGTGGACGAACTGGTCGAATGCGACGAGGTCCACATGGACGCAGACCGGGTCAAGCAAGTCGTCATCAATTTGCTCTCCAATGCATTTGCCGCCACCCAAGGGGGCGTGGTGACCTTGGTGTGGGTGTGTCGCCCTTTGCCAGCGGACAACCTGGCGCGGATGGAGGTGAAAGTGATTGATACCGGACGCGGCATTGCCGCCCACGACCTGGAACGCATTTTTGAGCCCTTCGAGCAGGTGGGGGCGGGCAACTCAGCGCAAAGCTCTGGCCTGGGGCTCACCATCGCACGGCAGTGGGTTCGCATCATGGGGGGCGACATCGCAGTGCAATCGCAGCCGGGGCAAGGCAGCACATTTGGCTGGAGTGCCGATGTCGCCATGGCCCCTGGCGCGACAGCCCCCATGCCGCTGTTAGCGCAGCCCGGCGAGGGCCTTGCCACGCACGCCGCAACACATTCCACAAGGGCGCGCACGCTGGGGCGTGTGGTGCTGGTGGGAGATGCGGTTGGCAGTCTGCTGCCCCTGGTGAGCGCATTGGAACGCCACGGCCTGGGGGTGGAGCAGGTGGGCACCGGGGCCCAGGCCCTGCCCCTTTTGGTGTCCGCCGATGGCGTGGGGCCCGATGGGGATACTGGGGTGCAGATCCTGATCGTGCACGCACATGCCCATGCAGACTTCTCGCCCGCGCAGTTGCAGCGGGCCAAGGCCACAGTGCCCGGCCTGTGCCTATGGTCGCTGGGCCCATTGCCCCCCGAGCAAGCCGCCCTGTGCGATGGTGAGTTGCTGCTTCCCCTGAACCCGTCGCATCTGCAACAGTTGCTGGCAGGCGTGCTGCCGCCGCGCCTGAACTGGACCGAGCTTTTGCAACTGGCGCAGTCGGGCGACGGCCTGGCGGTCGATGCGTGGGTGCGCCGCCATGCCGAGCCCTTGGGGCATGGCCCGCTGGCGCGGCGCATCCGGCACCTCGCCGACACCTTGCAACTCGCGGCGCTGGCCCGCCTGTTGCACCCCCATACCGCGCTCGATGCAAGTCCTGTCGGTCCGCCACCAGGCGCTGCATAGCGTTGCGTGTGGGGTGTTTTACCAGCGAGGGTGGTGGTGAAGGGCGTGTGGGTCTGCTCAGGCTGTAGCCCGATGTCTCAACGCCCCCAGGTGCAAGGCCTTCAACACATTCTCTGCCGTCGCAGGCGCGTCTAACGATGCGGCAGCACGGGGGCCTGCCGCGCTGGCCACCGCGTCGCGCAATGCCTCCCACACGCTGATGCCCAGCATGAAGGGCGGTTCGCCCACGGCCTTGCTGCCAAACACGTTGTCCTCGCGGTTGGGCTCGTGCCAGAGGTCTACCTTGAAGTGCGCGGGCACATCGGCGGCGGTGGGGATTTTATAGGTGCTGGGGGCGTGGGTGGCAAGAACGCCCTTGTCGTTCCACACCAGTTGTTCGGTGGTGAGCCAGCCCATGCCCTGCACAAACGCGCCTTCAATCTGCCCCACGTCCAGGGCCGGGTTGATGCTGCGGCCCACGTCGTGCAGGATGTCCACCTTGAGCACTTTGCTCTCGCCCGTCAGGGTGTCTATGGCCACCTCGGTACACGCAGCGCCGTAGGCAAAGTAGTAAAACGGCCGACCGGTGAGGGTGGTCTTGTCGTAATGGATTTTTGGGGTGCGGTAAAAGCCATCGCTCCAGAGTTGGATGCGGTTGGCGTAGGCCAGCTTCACCACCTCGTCGAAGCTGCGGGTGGTGGTGGGTGAAAACACTTCCCCGTGCTTGAAGCGCACCGCCCCTGCGCCGCAACCGTCCAGCCCGGCCACAAACGCAGCCAGGTTGTCGCGCACATGGCGGGCGGCAAACTGGGCGGCGCGGCCATTGAGGTCGGTGCCCGCGCTGGCGGCGGTGGCCGAGGCATTGGGCACTTTGCTGGTGTCGCTGGCCGTGCACAGCACACGGCTAAACGCAACGCCCAGTTCGTCCGCCACGATTTGGGCCACCTTGGTGTTCAGGCCCTGGCCCATCTCGGTGCCGCCGTGGTTGACCTGCACGCTGCCGTCGGTGTACACGTGGACCAACGCCCCGGCCTGGTTGAACAGCGTGGCGGTGAAGCTGATGCCAAACTTCACCGGCGTGAGGGCGATGCCGCGCTTGAGCACCGGGCTGCTCGCATTCCAGGCCGCAATGGCTTTCACCCGCTCGCGGTAGCGGGCGCTTGCCTCCAGTTGCGACAGCAGGGGGTGCAGGATGTTGTCCTCTACCTTCATGTGGTAGTGCGTGGTGTCGCGCCGGATGGGATTGCCGGTATCAGTGCCGGGGATGGCTTCGTCGCTGTAGAGGTTGCGCATGCGCACATCCAGCGGGTCCAGGTGCAGCGCACGTGCAATGTCGCCCATCACCGCCTCGATCAGCACCACGCCTTGCGGACCGCCAAAGCCGCGAAAGGCGGTGTGGCTCTGCGTGTTGGTTTTGCAGCGGTAGGAGGTGATGTCCACATCCTGCAGGTAGTAGGCGTTGTCGGTGTGGAAGATGGCGCGGTCCGCCACCGGGCCGGACAGGTCGGCGCTGAAACCGCAGTTCACCGCCATCTGCAGTTGCAGGGCAGTCAGGCGGCCGGTGTCGTCAAAGCCCACCCGGTATTCGTAGGCAAAGGGGTGGCGCTTGCCGGTGACCATGAAGTCATCGTCCCGGTCCAGCCGCAGCTTCACAGCGCAGCGGTGTTTGGCGGCGGCCACGGCAGCCCATACGGCCAAGTGACCGGCCTGGGTTTCTTTGCCGCCAAAGCCGCCACCCATGCGCCTACATTCCACCCGCACGGCGTGGTTGTCTATGCCCAGCGCGTGGCTTACCCAGTGCTGCACCTCACCCGGGTGCTGGGTGCTGCTGTACACCAGCCACTGGTTTTGCTCTTGCGGCAGCACGTAGGCAATTTGGCCTTCCAGGTAGAAGTGTTCCTGGCCGCCCACCTCCAGGGTGCCCTGCAAGGTGTGGGGCGCGCGTTGTAGCGCGGCGTCGGCATCGCCGCGCCGCACGGTCACGGGCGGCAGCACAAAGCTTTGGGCGCGCAGGGATTCCTGCACCGACAAAATAGCCGGCAAGGGCTCCACGTCCAGTTGCACTTTGCGGGCGGCATGGCGGGCCTGCATCACTGTGTGGGCCAGCACCACCCCCACCACCTGGCCCACGAACTGCACCGTGTCCATGGCAAACACCGGTTCGTCGCCTGCAAAGGCGGCCAGCATGGGGTCTCCGGGAATGTCCTGGGCCAGCACCACGTCCACCACGCCGGGCATGGCGCGCGCGGCGCTGCTGTCCACGCCCCGCAGCGTGCCGTGCGCGTGGGTGGACAGGATGGGGGCGGCGTACAAGGTGCCGCGCACCTCGGGCAGGTCGTCGATGTAGTGCACCGCGCCAGCCACCTGGGCCACAGCGCTTTCATGGAACTGGTTCACACCGGCAGCCGGGCCGCGCGGGGCGGGCATAGCGGCGGCCACCTCGGGGGAGAGGGTGGGGTTCAACGACGGGTTGAAGGGCGTAGCGCTCATGCGGTCTCTCCTTCAGGCACATAGCTTTCCAGATTGATGGCGGTGTGGCCCTGGCGCTCCAGCCAGTAGCGCTGCAGCAGGTTGCCCAGCACCTCCACCCGGTAGGCGCTGCTGGCGCGCATGTCAGAGATCGGGCGGAACTCGTGGCGCAAGATGGCCTGGGCGGCTTTCACCGTGGCCGCATTCCAGGGCTTGCCCATCAAGGCCGCCTGCGTTTGTACGGCACGCACCGGCGTGGCCGCTACACCCCCTACACCGATGCTGGCGTGGGTGACCACACCCTCTTCAACATGCAGGTTCAGCGCCAGGCAGACGGCAGAAATATCGTCTTCAAAGCGTTTGGATATTTTGTAGACCCGAACAAACTCGGCCGCTGCGTGTGAGGTGCGCCCCCCCGGCGCGGCGCTTGATCCCTCTGCAGGCACTGCTTTGGGCACCTTGATCCAGGCCAGTACTTCGTCAGGGGCCATCACGTTTTGGCGGTAGCCGGTGTAGAGGTCTTCGAGGCGCAGTTCGCGGTGCACCGCGTGCGCTTGCTTGCCTTTGCCGCGCCAGGCCATCAGCACCACGCTGGCACCCAGCGCAATCAGCAGTGGCATGGAGTCCCCAATGGGCGATCCGTTGGCCACGTTGCCGCCCAGCGTGCC
>JARXAM010000025.1 GCA_029865845.1 Rhodoferax sp.
ATGGTGCCGCCGGTGCCCCAAACGACACGCCAAGCGCCGACTAACCCACGCTGAACCTTCCCGCCCTCCCAACCCAGGTACCTTCACCCGACGTTCCCCCGAAGCTTCTGATGCAACGACCCTTCAACTTTTCGGCCGGTCCGGCCGCCATGCCCACCGAAGTATTGGAACAAGCTGCTGCCGAGATGGTGAACTGGCCCGATGCCACCGGCCGCCCCAGCGGTATGGGCGTGATGGAAATGAGCCACCGGGGCAAAGAATTCCTGAGCATTTATGAGGCCGCCGAGGCGGACTTGCGGGAGCTGCTGGCGGTGCCTGCCACTTTCAAGATCCTGTTCATGCAGGGCGGCGGGTTGGCAGAAAACGCCATTGTTCCCCTCAACCTCAGCACGCTCCGGTCCCCCAGCGGACAGGGTGCTGCAGATTTTGTGGTGACGGGCAGTTGGAGCCTGAAATCCTTGCAGGAAGCGGGCAAGTATTGCAGCGCCCACCTCGCCGCGACGGGTCAGGCCGAAGGGTTTACCGCCATTCCCCCCGCCGCGCGCTGGGAACTGCGAGACCAAGCCAGCTACGTGCACCTGTGCAGCAACGAAACCATCAACGGCATCGAATTCCAAAGCCTGCCCGACCTCAAAGCACTGGGCTCCAAGGCGGAGTTGGTGATCGATTTTTCGTCGCATGTGGCCTCGCGCCCGGTAGATTGGACCCGCGTGGGCTTGGCCTTCGCAGGTGCCCAGAAAAACCTGGGACCGGCTGGCCTGACGCTGGTAGTGGTGCGCGAAGACCTGTTGGGCCACGCCCAAAGCATCTGCCCTAGTGCATTCAATTACCAAACGGTGGCCGACCACGACTCCATGTACAACACGCCGCCCACCTATGCCATTTACATGGCGGGCCTGGTGTTCCAGTGGCTCAAGCGCCAAGGGGGCGTGGCCGCCATGGAAGCCCGCAACATCGCCAAGGCGGCGCTGTTGTACGACACCATTGATGCCTCGGGTTTCTATATCAACGGCGTCGCACGCAATGCGCGCTCGCGCATGAACGTGCCTTTTTACTTGCGCAACGAGAGCCTGAACGATGCATTTTTGGCCGGGGCCAAAGCAGCCGGGCTGCTCCAACTCAAGGGGCACAAATCGGTGGGTGGCATGCGGGCGAGCCTGTACAACGCCCTTCCCCTGGAGGGCGTGCAGGCGCTGGTGGCCTACATGCAAGAGTTCGAGCGCACACACGGGTAAACCACCATGGCCAGAACACTCCCCGAACTCCGCGTCCTGATCGACGCCTTAGACCTCGAACTCCTTGCGCTGCTCAACCGGCGTGCAGCATTGGCAAATGAAGTAGGCGAAATCAAACGACAGGAGGGCTCTGCCGTATTTCGCCCGGAGCGCGAAGCACAGGTCATTCAGACCTTGCAAGCAGCCAACGACGGCGCACTCAAAAACAGCAGCGTGGCCGTTATCTGGCGTGAAATCATGTCTGCCTGCCGTGCGCTGGAAGCACCACAACGCGTGGCCTACCTGGGCCCCAAAGGCACGTTCAGCGAAGAAGCCGCCTTGCGGTTCTTCGGTGCCAGCATTGCGCATGTGCCCTGCGCAAACTTTGACGAAGTGTTTCACGCAGCTACCTCTGGGGCCGCCGAATTCGGCGTGGTACCCGTAGAAAACAGTACGGAGGGTGTGGTGACCCGCTCACTGGATTTGCTGCTGAACTCTCCGCTGCACATCGTGGGTGAAATCAGCCTGTTGGTGCGGCACCACCTGCTGCGTACCACCGCATCGCTAGAAGGCATCGAGGTGGTGTTGGCACATCCCCAGGCACTCGCCCAATGCCAGCAATGGCTGAGCGCCCACCTGCCACATGCCGAGCGACGCGCAGTTTCCAGCAACGCCGAGGGGGCCCGTTTGGCCGCCGAACACCCCACGTGGGCGGGCATTGCGAGCGAGCGCGCAGGGTCGGAATTTGGTTTGCACACCGCCGCCCACGCGATTCAGGATGAAGCGTTCAACCGCACCCGTTTTGTCGTGGTCTGCCTGCCCAGCGTTCTGCCAGCGCCCCAAGCGTCAGGCAAAGACTGCACCAGCCTGGTGGTATCGGTGCCCAACAAACCCGGCGCGGTGCACGACATGTTGGTGCCGCTCAAACAGCACGGTGTGTCCATGACACGCTTTGAGTCGCGCCCCGCACGCAGCGGCCAGTGGGAGTACTTCTTCTATGTGGACGTCCAGGGCCATCCCTCCCAGCCCCATGTGGCAGCCGCGTTGAACGATCTTTCCCAGCTGTGCGCCTTCTACAAAGTGCTGGGCACCTATCCCTTGGCAGACTGAGCGAAGCGCAGGATACCTGTATGTTTGAACAACTCGGCCTGATCGGCTGCGGCCTGATGGGCGGCTCGTTTGCATTGGCCATGAAGCGTGCCGGTCTGGTCAAGCGGGTAGTGGGCTACAGCAAGTCGCCCTCCACCACCGAGCGCGCCCGCCAGCTCGGGGTGATTGATATTGAGGCCCCGTCAGCCCTGTTGGCAGTGTCTGGCGCAGACATTGTGCTAATTGCGGTGCCGGTGTCTGCGACCGAATCCACCTTCAAGGCCATCAAGCACTTGGTGACCCCGGACATGTTGGTCATGGACGTCGGCTCCACCAAGCAGGATGTGATTGAAGCAGGCCGGCGCGGTTTGCGCGAACAACTGGGTTCCTTTGTGCCTGCCCATCCGATTGCCGGCAAGGAAGTCGCTGGAGTGGAACATGCGGACCCCGATTTGTATGTGGGCCGACAAGTCATCCTGACGCCCACGGAGCAAACCTTGACCACCCAGCTTCAAAAGGCGATTGATGTGTGGAGCGCATTGGGTTGCAGGGTGCTGAACATGTCGCCTGAACACCACGATGCGGCGTTTGCGGCGGTCAGCCATTTGCCCCACCTGCTGGCATTTGCGTTGATGAACAGCATCTCCAGCCAGCCCCAGGGGGCGGACTACCTGTCACTGGCGGGGCCGGGCTTTAGGGACTTCACCCGCATTGCCGCAGGCGACCCCAAAATCTGGCGAGACATCATGATCGCCAACCGCGATGAGCTATTGGCACAAAGCAAAGTCTTTCAGCGCACCCTGCAGGCCATGGAACTCATGATTTCCAACAGCAACGCGGACGCGCTGGAGGACTTGATTGAGCAAGCCAGCGCAACCCGGGCCAACTGGTCTATGGCCACCAAATCTTAGTCACCATGTTTTCTACCGCCTTTCTCGACCTGCCGCCGCTGAACCACGCGGCCGGTACCGTGACCTTGCCGGGGTCCAAAAGCATCTCCAACCGCGTGCTACTACTCGCTGCGATGAGCGAAGGCACCACCACCATCCACGACCTGCTGGACTCCGACGACACCCGCGTCATGCTCATTGCGCTGCGCACACTGGGTTGCACCGTGGAGCAGTCCGGTGCCATCGTGAACATCACCGGGCTGGGTGGCACACTGCCCCAAGGCAGCGCCAAGCTATTCCTTGGCAACGCCGGCACCGCCATGCGGCCATTGACGGCAGCGCTCGCAGTGGTCGGCGGTGACTTTGAACTCAGTGGCGTACCCCGCATGCACGAGCGCCCCATTGGCGACCTGGTGGATGCACTGCGCCAACTCGGCTGCGCCATCGATTACCTGGGCAACGAAGGCTACCCGCCCCTCAAACTAGGCATGCCGACACTCAAGCTCGACGCGCCTATCCGGGTGCGCGGTGATGTGTCCAGCCAATTCCTCACCGCCCTCTTGATGGCCCTGCCGCTGGTGGCCACCCAGCCCATCGTGATTGAGGTCGTGGGAGAACTCATTTCACGCCCCTATATCGAGATCACCCTCAACCTGTTGGCACGCTTTGGGGTGCAAGTGCAGCGTGATGGCTGGCAGCGTTTCACCATCGTTGCAGGCTGCAAACTACAGTCGCCCGGCCACATCCATGTCGAGGCCGACGCCTCGAGTGCGAGCTACTTCATCGCCCTGGGTGCCATCAGCACCGGGGCTGAAAACCACGGTGGCATCAAAGTGCAGGGGGTGGGGGCCGACTCGATTCAAGGCGATATCCGCTTCATGGAAGCCGCGCAAACCATGGGTGCCCACATCGTCAGCGGCCCCAACTGGCTGCATATTGCGCGCGGTGCGTGGCCCCTCAAAGCCATCGATCTGGACTGCAACCACATCCCCGACGCCGCCATGACACTGGCGGTCATGGCACTGTATGCCGATGGCACCACCACACTGCGCAACATTGCGAGCTGGCGTGTGAAGGAAACCGACCGCATTGCAGCCATGGCCACCGAGCTGCGCAAGCTGGGCGCTACGGTGGTGGAAGGCCCGGACTTCATCCAGGTCACCCCGCCAGCCAGCCCTGCGCATTGGAAAGCTGCCAGCATCCACACCTATGACGACCACCGGGTGGCCATGTGCTTTTCGCTGGCGGCGTTCAACCCCGCCTGCGTGCCGGTGCGGATTGAAGACCCCAAGTGCGTGGCCAAAACCTTTCCCGACTACTTTGAGGCCCTGTTTTCGGTGGCCACAGCGGATGCGCAGGCTATCCCTGTCATTTGCATCGACGGCCCCACCGCGTCCGGCAAAGGCACCTTGGCAGCCGTGCTGGCAGAGCAACTGGGCTACCACTTTCTGGATTCTGGCTCGCTCTACCGCATAACGGGCCTGGCTGCCAGCCGCGCCGGCATTGCGTTGGACATCGCGCACGAATCAGCCATCGTGGCCCTGCTGCAAAGCCTGCCCATCCATTTTGAAGGCAGCCACATTTGGCTGGCGAACGAAGATGTGAGCGACGCCATCCGCACCGAGGAGGCAGGTATGGACGCGTCCAAGGTGTCCGCGTTTCCGGCGGTTCGCGGCGCCCTCATTGATTTACAGCGCAATTTCCGTCGGCTCCCCGGGTTGGTGGCAGACGGCCGCGACATGGGCACGGTGATCTTCCCGCAGGCCCCGCTCAAGGTGTATCTCACGGCCAGCACCGCTCGCCGCGCGGAACGCCGCCATAAGCAATTGATAGCAAAAGGAATTCCAGCTACACTCGACAGTCTTCGTGCCGACTTGGAGGCGCGCGACGCCCGGGACTCCTCCCGCAGCGTTGCCCCCCTGAAGCCTGCGCAAGATGCCTTGTTGCTTGATAACTCGGATTTGACAGTCGATGCGTCTGTTCAAACCGTGCTGGACTGGTGGCAAAGCAAACAGCCTTTCTAGCCCCGGCCTGAAAAGCAACCTGGCCCCCATTGCTTCCCTCGCGCGTCAGCGCACCGGTTCACACCAGAAGCAGTGGGGTTCAACAACTCAACCCCGTGGTACCAACCACAAAACTCATGTCTGAATCTTTCGCAGCCCTATTTGAAGAATCGCTACAACGCTCGGAAATGCGCACCGGTGAAGTCATCACCGCTGAAGTCGTCCGCATCGAGCACAGCTTCGTCGTTGTCAACGCCGGCCTCAAGTCTGAAGCCTACGTGCCTATCGAAGAATTCAAGAGCGACAAGGGCGAAATCGAAGTCCAAGTGGGCGACTTCGTGTCGGTGGCCATCGACTCCGTCGAAAACGGCTACGGCGACACCATCCTCTCCCGCGACAAAGCCAAGCGTCTGGCTTCCTGGATGAGCCTGGAAAAGGCCCTGGAATCCGGCGAATTCGTCACCGGCACCACCTCCGGCAAGGTCAAGGGCGGCCTGACCGTTCTGGTCAACGGCATCCGCGCATTCCTGCCTGGTTCTTTGGTCGACACACGTCCTACCAAGGACCTGTCTCCGTACGAAAACAAGACCTTGGAATTCAAGGTTATCAAGCTGGACCGCAAGCGCAACAACGTGGTGCTGAGCCGCCGCGCGGTGGTGGAAGCTTCCATGGGCGAAGAGCGCGCCAAGCTGATGCACACCCTCAAAGAAGGCTCGGTGGTGCAAGGCGTGGTCAAGAACATCACCGAATACGGAGCGTTCGTGGACCTGGGCGGTATCGACGGCCTGTTGCACATCACTGACATGGCATGGCGCCGCGTCCGTCACCCTTCCGAAGTGGTGACTGCTGGCCAGGAAATCACTGCCAAGATCCTCAAGTTCGACACCGAAAAGAACCGCGTGTCTCTGGGTCTGAAGCAAATGGGCGACGACCCATGGATGGGCGTGAACCGCCGCTACCCCCAAGGCACCCGCATGTTCGGCAAGATCACCAACATCGCCGACTACGGCGCGTTTGTGGAACTCGAACCCGGCATCGAAGGTTTGGTGCACGTGTCCGAAATGGACTGGACCAACAAGAACGTGGCTCCTTCCAAGATCGTTGCCCTGGGTGACGAAGTCGAAGTCATGGTGCTGGAAATCGACGAAGACAAGCGTCGCATCTCCTTGGGTATGAAGCAGTGCAAGGCCAACCCATGGCAAGAATTTGCTCAGAACACCAAGCGCGGTGACCGCGTGAAGGGCCCGATCAAGTCCATCACCGACTTCGGCGTGTTCGTGGGCCTGGCTGCCGGTATCGACGGCTTGGTGCACCTGTCTGACCTGTCTTGGAACGAATCCGGCGAAACCGCCGTGCGCGAATTCAAGAAGGGCCAAGAAGTGGAAGCCATCGTGTTGGCCGTGGACGTGGACCGCGAGCGCATCTCCTTGGGTATCAAGCAGTTGGATTCCGACCCCTTCACCACCTTCGTGTCGGTGAACGACAAGGGCCAGACCGTGACCGGCAAGGTCAAGACGGTGGATGCCAAGGGCGCTGAAATCGACCTGGGCGACGACATCATCGGTTACCTGCGTGCCTCTGAGATCAGCCGCGACCGCGTGGAAGACGCGCGCAACGTGCTGAAAGAAGGCGACGAAGTGACTGCAGTGGTGGTGAACGTGGATCGCAAGACCCGCAACATCCAGTTGTCCATCAAGGCCAAGGACATGGCGGATCAAAACGAAGCCATGGCTTCCCTGAACCAAAACACCGGCTCCGCTGGTACCACCAGCCTGGGCGCATTGTTGCGCGCCAAGTTGGACAACAACTAATCGGTTGTTGTTAACCTGACGGAACGACCGGTAGCTGCAACGCACCGGTCGTTTTTTCTTCCACGGCCCCGTTTTTCCCACCACCATGACCCGATCCGACCTTGTAGAAGAACTGGCCGACCGCTTTCGCCAGCTGACCCAACGCGATGCGGAGTTCGCCGTCAAAACCATTTTGGATGCAATGAACGACGCACTGGTGCAAGGCCATCGCATAGAGATCCGTGGGTTTGGCAGCTTTTCGATCAACCACCGGCCTCCGCGTGTAGGACGCAACCCCCGTAGCGGCGAGAGCGTGGCGATTCCTGAAAAACGTGTGCCCCATTTCAAACCGGGCAAAGCACTGCG
>JARXAM010000111.1 GCA_029865845.1 Rhodoferax sp.
AAGGGCATCATCAGCAAGTACTCCGACCACATCAGCCTGCCCATCCTGATGGAAAAGGAAGAGTGGAAAGACGGCGAGCTGATCAACCCGTCGGATGAGGCCGGTGGCCGCCAGCCCGGCAGCATGGTCAAAACCGGCGAATGGGAAACCGTCAACAAGGCCAACGCCATTTGGTCGCGCGCCAAGAAAGACGTCACCCAAGAGCAGTACGACGACTTCTACAAACAAATCAGCCACGACTTTGAGTCGCCCCTGGCCCACACCCACAACCGCGTGGAAGGCAGCACCGAATACACCCAGTTGCTGTACATCCCCGGCAAAGCGCCGCACGACCTGTACACCCGCGACCACAAGGGCGGCCTCAAACTCTATGTGAAGCGCGTGTTCATCATGGACGAGGCAGAGGCCTTGCTGCCCTCGTACCTGCGCTTTGTGAAGGGCGTGGTGGACTCTGCCGACCTGCCCCTGAACGTGAGCCGCGAACTGCTGCAAGAAAGCCGCGATGTGAAAGCCATCCGCGATGGCAACACCAAGCGCGTGCTCTCCATGCTGGAAACCCTGGCCAAAAACGACAAGCTGCCCGAGGCCGGTGCGGATGGCGTGACAGACGTGCTGAGTGCAGAAGAAAAGGCCGAGCAAGAAGCCAACCTGGGCAAGTACACCAAGTTTTACGCCGAGTTTGGTGCCGTGCTCAAAGAAGGCCTGGGCGAAGACTTTGCCAACAAAGACCGGCTGGCCAAGCTGCTGCGCTTTGCATCTACCAGCAGCGACACCACCAGTGTGGCCCTGGCCGACTACAAGGCGCGCATGAAAGAAGGCCAAGAGGCCATTTACTACATCACCGCCGACACCCTGGCCGCCGCCAAAAACAGCCCGCAACTTGAAGTGTTCAAGAAAAAAGGCATTGAAGTGCTCTTGATGACGGACCGCGTGGACGAGTGGGCCCTGAACTACCTGCACGACTTTGACGGCACGCCCCTGCAAAGCGTGGCCAAAGGTGGGGTGGACCTGGGCAAGCTGCAAGACGAGTCCGAAAAGAAGGCCGCAGAAGAAGCCGCCGAGGCCTTCAAGCCCGTGCTGGCCAAGCTGAAAGAGGCGCTCAAAGACAAAGCGGACGACGTGCGTGTGACCACCCGCCTGGTGGACAGCCCCGCCTGCCTGGTGGTGCAAGACCACGGCATGAGCACCCAACTGGCCCGCCTGCTCAAGCAAGCCGGCCAGTCAGCCCCCGATGTGAAGCCCGTGCTGGAAGTGAACGCCGACCACGCATTGGTGAAGAAGCTCGACGGCTCGGTCCACTTCCATGACCTGGCCCACATCCTCTTCGACCAAGCCCTGCTGGCCGAGGGCGGCCTGCCGGCCGACCCTGCGGCGTATGTGAAGCGGGTGAATGCGCTGTTGGTGTAGACGCTTGTAGCTAAAACGAAGCCCCGCAGTTGTGAGACTGGCGGGGCTTTTTGTTGGAGCTATGGGAGCGAAAAAGGCTGAAATGGGCTAGAAGCAGTCA
Source organism: Rhodoferax sp. (assembly GCA_029865845.1). GTDB lineage: Bacteria > Pseudomonadota > Gammaproteobacteria > Burkholderiales > Burkholderiaceae_C > Allorhodoferax. The sequence continues at coordinate 1,508 of JARXAM010000111.1, forward strand.
GTTAACCCCCAAACCCTAAAGCAGTCGCTCGGCAGAGCCTGATGCAGAAATAGTTGACGTGCTATCCAATTGGTCCGTACTCCTCAAAATTTACCCCTGAATCGGGACCAACTTCTTGGTCATGCCCTGCACTTCCACATATGGCTCGAAATGTTGAAAGGTCAGCGCAACCGCGCTGCTCAGCCACATCTTTGATTGAGCGATCCATGCGCTCGATGTAGTCAACCGCACTCGAATGATCAAACTTGGCTTCAAGACAGTCGTTGAACTCGGATGGTTTTGCGAAATAGGCCAAACCGTCGGATAGGCAGCGCAGCGCGGCAGCCCCCGAGCGGTACTTGAAGCTGACTCTCTGCGGAGGTACGGCGTGCTTTTCGTCTTGAAACTGATTCGGTTCCACGTATTTCTCTTTCACAAGTGTTGCACTCAATTGGAGCAACCCCAGCATGGAGCGTCAACCGCGATTCAACGATGAACGTCACATACCGCATGCCAACGCAACAATTCAGAACCCCCTGCTTTGCTGCAAGTGGCAACGAGAAAGATGTAAGCCGCGCAGACCAGTGAGTTTGAATCGTTCCTGAACTTCTGCTTTTTCGAGCTGGCAATTGCCGCTTTGGGTCGGTTCCAGCCATTCCGCCCAGCACAAAAAAGAGTTGCCACCAACGCACGTTTAGCTATGAAGGACTTATGCGCAGCTACCCCTTGGCAAGCAATATCTTGTTCAACGCCACGTTAATGTAGTAGTTGGTGCGCCCCACTTTTTGCTTGCGCACAAAGCCGCCCTGCACCAACGCGTCCAAATACTTGGCCGCAGTGAGCCTGGACACCTTGAGATCACGCTGGATGAAATCAATCTTGGTGTAGGGGTGCAGGAACACGCTGTTGATCAAGTCTTGGCTGTAAAACTTGTAGCCGTCGCGTATGCGGTGCTTGTAGTCAAACAGTGCTGCCTTGATGGCCTGCACGGTCTCTATGGTTTGCTGGGCTGTTACCTCCACCGCCTGCAGCATGTACAGCACCCATTCTTCCCAAGTGTCTTCGGTGCGCACTGCTTGCAGCAGGCGGTAGTAGTCTCGCTTGGTTTGCACAATGTGACTACTGAGGTACAGCACCGGAATATTCAGCAAGCCCTCTTTCACAAGGTACAGCACATTCATGATGCGGCCTGTGCGCCCATTGCCATCGTAAAAGGGGTGGATGCTCTCAAACTGGTGGTGAATCAGCGCCATTTTGATCAGTGGGTCTGCGCTGTACAGCGCACTGTCGTTGATAAATCGCTCCAGCTCATTCATCAACACCACTATCTGCGCTGGGTCTTGCGGCGGGGTGTACACCGTGTGCCCTGCCCCGTCTTTGAGTGCGGTGCCTGGCAGCTTGCGAAAGCCTGCGTTGTTGCGCTCTAGCTCTGCTTGAATGCCTACGATGTGGTTCGCCGTGAGCAGGCCCGAGGTCTGCACCAGATCAAACCCATGGCGCAAGGCCTGACGGTAGCGCAAGACCTCTTTGGCGGCGGGGTTGGCAAACGCCTCGGGGTGCACGTCATCTTTGAACAATTCGTCGTGTGTGGTGACGATGTTTTCTATTTCCGAGCTGTCCTTGGCTTCTTGCAAGCCCAAGGTGTTGATCAAAATCCCCTGATTGGGGATGGAGGCCGCCAACCCTTTGAGCTCTGCCAAGCGTCGGCTGCTACTGGCTAGGCGCTTCAGAATAGGCGCAGTGTCAAACTGGGCAGGGTCTAAGCTTTCGAGCGGCTTCATGGCAGAGTGGTAATAGAGGTACGGTGACTAAGCTACTTGCCTAGCAATTTAAGTTTGCTTTACATGTTAACTTCAACATGTATAAAAAATCGATTTTTCTATACACATCAAAGAGGTTGTGTATAGAAAATGCCTACTTTTTGTTGCAATACGAGGCCGAAGGCGGCCTGCCTGCTGACCCTGCTGCGTATGTGAAGCGGGTTAATGCGCTGCTGGTGTGATGCCCGGACGCGCTAGTGGTCGAATCAGCCTCTAGCGCCTGTGAATAAAGCGATAGTAGCTACTGAATTTGTAGCAATCAGCGCAAAAAAGACCCGCAGTCGCGGGACTGGCGGGGCTTTTTTCTGGGTGAACTCAAACAGCCATGTAGCCCGTGCGCAGCGCATGCGCCCACTCCGGCCGCCCGCGCAGTTCAGCCAAGCGCGCCATGGGTTCAAAGTCGTAAGGCACGCTGTGCAGTGCAGCGCTCCAGCTTCCCGCTGTGCGTTCGATGATGGCGTAGCGCGCGTCGGGCGATCCGTTTTCCACGATGTGCTCTACCGGCTCCAGATCGTCATAGGCCGCCAAACCCACGCTGCCGGGGTTGCACAGCAACTGCCCGGCACGCGAGCGCAGCGCGCGGGGGATGTGTGTATGGCCACAGGCGACGACAGCGGCGGTGACGTGGCCGAGTCGTGCCTCTATGTCATCCGCAGTCGCCGGCTCGATTCCACCAGGCACCGCATTTTCAAAGAAGTAATGCAAGTCACTGGTGGGCGTGCCGTGGCACAGGAACACATCGCCATCAAGCAGCTGGGTAGCTGGCAGCGAACGCAACCAATCCAACTCCACCTCGCCTAGCTGCGCATGGGCATAGGCATCCGATGCGCCACGCTGCGCGGCAGTGTGGGTCAGTATCTGGCGTTCGTGGTTGCCCGCCAGACTCAGCCAGCCACTGGCCATCAGGTAGCGGGCCGTTTCCAGTGGCAACAAAGGGCCGGACAGGCTGTCGCCCAGGTTGACGATGCGGTCCACGCCTTGTCGGCGAATGTCAGCCGCCACAGCCTCCAATGCGGGGAGGTTGCCGTGAATGTCGGAGATGAGTGCAATGCGCATGGTGCTGACAATGTAGTGCAGGCAACCATTGTCCGACGCCGGAGGAATGCCCCCCAGCAAGCCCATGAAACAAGTGGCAGAGAGTGTCATACTGAACAGATGCGAATGGCTTCTTTTCTCTCCCTAACTCTGCACGCACCTATGAAAACCAGTCTCCGAATTTCCTGTATCGCTCTGGCTCTGTTGGCCCACAGCGCCTTCGCCCAAAACGCAGTCACCACAGCAGCCGCCAAAGAGGCAGGTGCAGTCGTCACCGCCAGCGGCTTGGTGTACCGCAGCCTCAAAGACGGCACCGGTGCCAGCCCCAAAGCCACCGACAAAGTCACGGTGCACTACAAAGGCACGTTCCCGGACGGACGGGAATTTGACAGCTCCTACAAGCGCGGCCAGCCGATTGACTTCCCGCTGAACGGCGTGATTCCGTGCTGGACCGAAGGCGTGCAGCGCATGAAAGCCGGCGGCAAAGCCAAGCTGACCTGCCCGCCTGACATCGCCTATGGCGCGCGGGGTGCCGGTGGCGTGATTCCCCCCAACGCCACGCTGGTGTTTGAGGTGGAGTTGTTGGGTGTGAACGGCAAGTAAGCCGCCAGCCCCTAAGCGTTCACTTACGCTTCTACGTACGCGGCTAGACCGACCATTGCAGCAGCGGCTGCAACACGCTGGCACCCAGCCGTTTGGAGCGCTGCCCGCTCCAGCCGGTGACCGCATCAGGCAGGTTGGCGTTGTCTTTGAAGGGCATCTCAATGGTGAGCGCCATGCAGCCAAAGCGCTGGGCTATCCAGTTGGTGGCCAGCGACATATTGGCCTGGCCGGGCGCCACGCGACCGTAGTGGATCGTGTCTTGGAAGTCGGGGCAGGCGCGCATCCAGTCCGTTTTGAAGTCGTCTTCCAGCTCGGCAATGCGCGGGGTGTAGCCCGGTGTGCCTTCGGACCCGGCCACAAAGTTGTAGGGCAGCGCCTCGTCGCCATGCACGTCCAGGCACAGGTCCACGCCCACCGATTCCATGGCCTGGCGCACCAGGGCCACCTCTGGCGAACGCTCCAGGGTGGGGGCCGCCCACTCGCGGTTTAGGTTGGCCCCCACGGCGTTGGTGCGCAGATTGCCCAGCACCGCCCCGTCGGGGTTCATGTGGGGCACGACAAAGAAGTTGCAGCGCTGCAAGAGCGCGCGGCTGACCGAGTCGTCGGCATCGAGCAGGCGCTCTAGAAAGCCCTCGGCAAACCACTCGGCCATGGTTTCGCCGGGGTGCTGGCGGGCCATGAGCCACACCTTTTTTTTGTCCTCGGCGGGCACCGGGCTGTGGGTATCGGCAATGCGCAGCAAGCTCATGTCGCGGCCCTGCACGGTGGCTCCCAAGCGCTGCACGCGGACCAGCGGCGAGGCCGCTGCAGAGGCCAGCAAGTCCAGGTGCTGCTCGTACCCGTAAGGCTCAAAGTACGCAAAGTAGATGGCGTTGCTCTGTGGGGTCACGCGGGCCGTCATCACCGTGCCGTCGTAGCTGGTATCAATACGGCTCCAGTGCTGGCGGTCTTCACTGGCCACCACCTGGTAGCCCTCCCAGCCCTTGGGGTAGGCGCATTCTGATGCGTTCATGAAGCGCAGGGTCACCGGCTCCCCCGCCGCGCCATGCAAACAAAAGTAGAACCACTGCGCAAACTCAGCCGCCGTGTCGGGGCGGATGCGCAACTGGATGTCGTGTGCCGCCTCGATCCGCAGCACCTCAATGGCACCGGCGTCAAACTGGGAAGAAATAAAGAGTTGCGTCATAGCGTTTTCCAGCAAGGCCGCGCCCCACACCGGGGCACAGCAACCGCGATCCCCGTCGCGGAACACGAATACAGCATCACTGCGCAGTGACCACCTTGACCAACGCGCCCACTGCGGGCGCGCCGCCCCCATAAAACCCGTTGATCAAGCGCAGTTGCTGCTCGGGCTGGGCAATGGGCGAGCTGCGGGCCAGCTCGGCGAAGCCCCCTTTGGGAAAGGGCACCGTTGTGATGACCCATGGCCGTGCAGCCGCCCGGTCTTGGGCGGTCAGTGCACGGAAGCTGCCTTCGGCTTCGCGCAAGCCAGCGCGCGCGCGCGCCAGGGCCATGGCATCTCTGGCGGTGTACTGCAACAGGTAGACACGCCCCCCCGGCCCCGTGATGACCGTGGCTTCCACCGCCTCGGCACTGCCGTTGGCTTGGGCTCGCACGCCCGTAAAGCGCGAGGCCGCCATGCCATTGATGGAGATGGCTTCGAACTTGCCTTGGGTGGGTTTGAGCAGGGTGCGCACCACGTCTGCGGGCGACTTGCCCACCTGTGCGGGCACGGCCCGCACCACCAGCGCTGCGTCGCGCGCGGCGTTGATCATCCCGAGTTGCTCGGCTTCGTTGTGCACGTACCAGCCCACGGGGGCCGTCAGCGCCAGCCCCAGGGACTCATGGTAAAAATTGCGGCCTCGCACCACGCCCTGCTCCGCGCTGTCGCCAAAGGCCATGTTGCGGATGGCTTGCAAATAGCGGACGCGGCCCTCGTCGCCATAGCGGTCATTGCTTTGGTATTGCGCGGCCAGGCGCGTGATGGTGTCCAGGCGCTGGTCGTTGCTGGGGTGGGAGGCCAGCCAGTCGCCCCTGGCCGGGGCGGGGCGACCCTCCGCTTTGGCCTGGTCTGCGGCAAACAACTCCTGGTTTTTTAGCACCCGGATCACATCGATCATGTTGCGGGGGTCGTAACGGGTGCGGTACAGGTATTCGGCCCCCAGGCCGTCGGCCTGCAACTCTTGCTCACGCCCATAGGACGCGATATAGCCTGCCGCCACGTTTTGCGACACCTGGCCCGCCACGCGGCCGGCACCCGACACCCCCTGGCTCTCCAGCACCGCACCCAAGATGTTGGCAGCCAACACGCCCAAGCCCGCCGTTTGCTGGCTGGTGGCACGCTGGGCACCATGGCGGGCCGTCACGTGGCCAATCTCGTGGCCGATCACCCCGGCCAAATCGGCCTCACTCTCCAGGTAAGCCATGATGCCGCGCGTCACATACACATAGCCGCCGGGCAAGGCAAAGGCGTTGATCTCGGGGCTGTCGAGCACGGTGAAGTGCCACTCCAACTCGCTGCGGTGACTGTGCATGGCGAGCTTGTGGCCCAGCGCGCTCACATAGGCTTGCAGCGCAGCGTCTTTCACCACACCGTATTCCTGCAGCACCTGCTGATGGCCTTTGGCCCCCTCGGCCAACTCGGCCTCTTCGCTCATGACCGAGCGCTCGGTCTGCCCCGTCACCGGGTTGACCATCGGTGTGCCGCAAGCAGTAAGCAACAGGGCGGCAAGCAAGAGGCTGGGGAGTGTGCGCTTCATGGACGGGGGGGTGTGCGGAGGACGTGCCATTTTAGGGAGACTGGTGGCAGGCGGGGCTGCTGGCTTGGCGATGGATTGGGTGACAGGCCGCAACAGGTTATACATCAGAAGGGAATACCTTCGCGAATCAATAACACACAGCTATATTGACGTCTTGTGGCGGGCCGCAACCAATGCCATACTGGCCTTCACGGTATTGAGTTTCTATCCGTTTCGGACACCCACTGAAAATGAAGGGCCACGCCATGTACCGACTTACAGAGCAGTCCATCCAGATTGCTGCACTTGCAACGGTCCTTTGTTTTCTAACAGGCTGCGCCCAGCTATCGGCCATCTGGCATGAAAATGCGTCAACGGGCAAAGGTGCGGAACAATTTTCAGCGGTAGACAAACACAGCCCCTATCCAGCGATCAGACGCGAAGACTTTGAACAAGTCAATCTGGTTGAATTGATTGACCCAGAGGGCAATGCGAAGAATGGTGATCTCGCGTCTGCTTGGAAAGACACTGGCGAAGGCAATAACAAAGACATGGGGCGACGATTTGACCTGGCTTTTGCAGCCTTTCGGTTGCGAGCAGACTCACCACACAACCCCAAAAAGCTGCAACGAAATGCCGTCCAAGACCGCATCCTGGGTGTGTCGACTTCCCGCTGCAACGTATTCAAAACTTATTTACGACGTCAACAGTCAGATACCAACTTTCTGTTGGGTACGGCAACGACTATTTCGGGCGTGTTGGGAGCCATGGTAGATGGAGCCACTGCGTCGCGCAACCTTGCGGGCGCGGCAGGCATTTTTTCTGGCGTACAAGCTGAGTTCAACAGCAGCTATTACAGCAACTTGGCCGCACAAGTGATCGTGCAAGGCATAGAAAATCACCAAAACCGCCTGCTAACCCAAATCATCCAGGAAAGGCAAAAGCGCAGCGTAGATGACTACAGTATGGAGGCAGCCGTAAAAGACGCACTGTACTTTGACGGCACCTGTTCCACCGTCATTGGTTTGCTGGAAGCAGCGGAGTCCATCAAAGAAGTAAACAACCCCGGTTTGCCGCGCGCCGCAGAAATCATTGCTTCGGTTAAGGCAATGAATCAGCTTGCGCAAACCGACAACATTCAGGCAATGGCTCAGAGTGGAGAGTTAGAGCACCTACTCAAACTTAGTGCACCCAAAACATCCCCGCTTGCTGTAGTTGCCCTTGGTAATCAGGACCCCAACACAGAGATCATGGGGCGCCTACAAACCGCGGCAAATGCGATACAACGCTTTCAAAGCGCCGTTCAAAAACACGCCGAACAACTGAGAATTCTATATAAGCAAGCACAAGACAATTTACCTAAAGACAAAAGGTCTGAAGCTAACCTGGGCATATTGGCCGCTGAAGCATTCAGGGAACAATCCAGTCTCTGGTTAAGTGCGTCAAAGCTAGACGCCTGTGTTCAAGAACTAAAAACTGCTGCCGCACCTTACAGCAAGGCTGTCAGTGACAAAAAGCTGGCATTGGAGAACAGTGCCGATCAGTTGCAACTACAAGTGCCCGTGGGCGTAGAAGGTGCCAAAGCCCAAGGTGCAGCAAGTAACGTGGAATGGATGCTCGCCATACTGCAGCAACAAGTCCAAAAATCCGCTGACATCGCCAGAAAGGCTCTGACCGCTGATTCGCCTTCCGACGTAGCGACCATCAAATCAATGTGGGGGAACTTCAATGTTGACGCCACTTCCGTACCGAACTGCGCAAAGTGAATCTCGCTGGTGGACTCGGGACGTCTTCACAACCGACGCTGTTACCCTTTCTTTCCAATCGGAAGCGTAGCGTACGTGTGTGCCGCACCGGAGGTTGTCCAGATATCCACGCCGTTTTTTTCGCTGGCACACTTATCGCAATCAGGAGATCTTCATGCAACAAATTGATCACCGAGTAATCAAACTCATTGTCGGCGTTATTGCCATATTTCTTGCGTTATTCATGCAAGTTGCATCTGGAGAACTATTGGACTCAATCAGCGCGTCCTATCACACCCGCGCGCGCGACTGGTTTGTAGGATTGCTCTTTGCTGTAGCTGCGCTCTTTCTCTCATTTAAAGGCGAAACAGGAAACCATGGTCGGGAACGAAAGTTGACTCTCTTTGCCAGCCTATGTGCACTGCTGGTAGCAGTGGCACCATGTGCGTGCGGGCGCACAGCAAGTGCCATTTCAGCATTTCACTATTTAGGAGCAACGGGAGTGTTTGTAGTCATGGGGTACTTTTGCTGGAGATTCAGAAAAACTGCGACTGATAAAATTGATAAATACCCAGAGGCGAAGAATAGGGTAAACGTGTATACGGCATGCCTTCTGGGAATGATCTTATGTGGAACCATGGCAATCTGGTATCTACTCGCAAAGATACTGAACTATCCTGTCTTTACGACCTATCTTTTTTGGGTTGAAGCAATTGGTCTTTTTTCCTTTGGTGTCTCGTGGCTAGCCGCAAGCAGAATTTTTCCCATGATTACAAATTCGCAGGAAAGATTTCACCTTCTTGAAGGTCGTGCCAAAGAAGACATAGCAGAGTCAACTACCACGCGCTGATATATCACCCCTTATACACCCCACCCCTACCCCGCCGCCGATAATCGGGGGATGACCGCTTTCTCCACCCTTCCCCTCGCACCTGCCACGCTGGCCAACCTGCAACAGCTGGGCTTTGATGCCATGACGCCCATCCAGGCCGCCAGCCTGCCGGTGGCGCTGGCGGGCA
>JARXAM010000052.1 GCA_029865845.1 Rhodoferax sp.
CGCGGCGTCATGGTTGAATTCAGCGTGCATCGTGTCGCTGTCGACCACTACACAAACAACACCCCGGCTCTCCATGTCCGTTACGATCAATCGCGCGAGCGTCGACCTACCCGAACCCTGACTTCCTACTATGTGAGTTACCTTCATGACACCACCACTTTCAAGAGAAGAACGAATAAACCTGCCCAACACGCTGCTGCTGGACCCGGAAACGAACATGGCAGCCGCGTACAACGGCATACACCGGAAGATCACCTTTCAAGCAAGCCCAGCGCTGGTGCGGTATGCCTTGGCAAAGCAATACCAAGATGCAGCGTGGGACCCCGAGAAACACCACGGAGGCGAATGGCACCCGCTGCCACCATGGGCAACTGCCGAGGTACTGGGCCGGTGCAGGCTGTACTGGCTGCGATCTGGGCGCGAGTCGGACGCGGAATTGAGGGAGATGCCGCACTCTTAAGGCCCCTGCCCTGCATGTGATGCCCGCCATGTCAGGGCCTCGGCTTTGTGCCATCTCTCTTTCACTTAAATAATTAAACATTTGTTGACCGGGCATAATGTTTAGCCAAGTAAATTTTTATGCTCGTTTTGGCGGGTCTGCTGCGCGAACCACTCAGGCTTCACGTCGCGAAGCTGATACATCCGAAGCGGTGGAAGATCCTCACTCCACTGCGAGACAGCGCCTTGCGTGAGGCCAAGCAGGTCAGCCAATGCCTTGGCGCTGCCAGCTAGCTGGATGGCATGTTTCTTCTTCATGTCAAATACTTTAGCACACTTAAAAGAAAGTGAAGCATGAATTTAAGTGCGATAAACGGTTTTGGCGGTCAAATTGAAGACATGGCACTCGCAGACCGCATCAAACACGCAATGGAAGAATCTGGACTCAGAAAGACTGAGCTTGCTAATGCTTGCGGGGTCAGCGCAGCCAGCGTGACGCACTGGCTTAATGGGAACACCAAGAAGCTGAAGGCGGAAAACGCTTCCGCGATCGCAAAAGCCACGGGCTTTAATTCAGATTGGCTGACGAATGGAAAAGGCCCAAGAAAGCCGGGTGCACTCACTGTGAAGCCACAAGCAGCCGCACCTACAGGCCGCACCTACTCCGATTTGGGCCACCGGCTTGCGAGCCTTTTTGACATGCTGCCTGCTGACCCGCAGTTACAAGCCAAGGCATTTGGCGTCTGCACTCAAGCGATCTTCACTCTGGAGAGGGAGTATGCAGAGCAAGCCATTGCTGCGCAAACAGTAGCTGAGAAGGCAAAATCACCGTCCTAATGACCCCTATTTGCCGCAAGAACTCGGCGTAGGTCAATGTTTCGTCCAATTGATCGGCTCGTACAACCATGAAGCCAGGAAGCGTTCCGCGCAGGTAGTCCATATCGTTCAACAGCGTCACCGTGTTGAATGCTGTTACGGCCATATCAATTCGCTCCAGCGTCGGAAAGCCTTTTGCAAAGTGCAAAAACCGGCGTCTGATCGCGTGCGCTGAGTCATTTGTAATCACTCCAGTGAACTCCGCTCGTGCCACGCCCGCACCCACGTAACACCGTGCTTGCGCCGCTCGATCACAAATAAACATCACAACCAAATCCCCCTGAGTGCGTAAATTTTGTTGTGATTTTGTAACAAACTATCAAAACTGTAAATACGATACACACCCTATTTCGGTGAGCTTTGGACTAAAGCGACTAAAGATTCTTGGTCTGTAACTATTTTCGGACACTACTGGCGGCACAACACCACGGCCACAGCGTCAACACCAACAATCGATTGGCGACCCTTCAAGCAAGGCCCACTGCGCCGGATCAGTACACGATTGATGGTTTTCGGCTTTAGCGAAATATCTGTTGCTTAAATTTACTTTAGTGGAGTAAAGTATATTTACCCATCCACTAAATTACTCCACATGCAACCAGCAACGACCCCGCGGGCAGTCCGAGCCCGCACCAAGGCACCCGCGCCATTCAGCGCAACGGCTGCCAAGCTCATCAACCAGATACTGGCCGAGGCCCGCGAACAGCTACTGACTGAGCTGAGCGCGAATGACTCGATCATCGTCCTACATGGGTTTGATGCCACGACAAAGCGTGTGAGCTCCAATGGCGAGTTCCTGTACGCCCATGACGACAAGGGCAACCAGCTCGCCATGTACCGTCGGCACACGTATCCAGAATTGTGGAACGACATGCCCCATATGCGGCTGCACTGGCACCCCGCCCGCTGGAATGGCACCGAAACATTTGTGGATACACAGGGCCGCAAATGGGCGCGCGACACCGGCTTCATGGTGTGCGATGACTTTGGCCAACTGGTGCAGGTGGGCGAATGACCTGCCACCTCCAAAAGCAAAGTCAATCGCTAGGCTACGGCCGCCGCGATCCGCTGCAAGCGAGAGAGTTCGACCACAGCGTGTTCGTTGCCCGCTGCTCTGCACGTTGCATTGAATGCAATGTCTTGCAGGATGCCAAGCCCATTGGGGCCGCCGGCCTGAGTTTCAGCCACCGCCGCCGTAAGTTGATCGTCGTCCATTTGGCTCGCTCTACCCCTGAGTGCAAGCCACTGGGCCTTGCAAACACGATGCTGCTCGGACTTCACACTGGGCTGGACCAACAGGGCAATGGCAGCGCAAATGGCAAGAGCCAAGCCACTTGCGATGACGAACCCGGGCTTTTCTTGAAATGCGGCCAAGGCAGCAGCCGAGCCTCCCACAAGCTGCACAAGGTTCAGCAGCACATCCAGGTGGTGGTAGGCCCGCTCGTTGGACATATTGAACCAGTATCCGTAGTTGATTTCGTAAAGCCTGTCTTCGCGCATATCGCCTCCAAAACTAACGCGGCCGGGGATCTGGACGGGGCCTTGGTGGCACCTGGTTCCGTTTCTCTGGATCGTCAAGAGTCTCTTTCATGTTTACGGGCCTCCCGGAAGGGTGATGTTTGCGTTGTTGGAACTCGCACTCTATCCCATCCGTGGAGGTCCACCAACATCCATAGGAGTGCGGCATGAACTACCACCAAACCTTCGACCGCCTGGGCAACCCCGTGGCCCGCCCCACCAAGCCCGACTGGCAGCACCGGGTGATCCGATGGGCCAGTGGCATCACCATCGTGGTGTCCTTGTTCATCTTGGTATGGGGGCGCTAACCGTGCAAACGTTTAGACACCCCACCCACACCGACCAGCCGCTGCTGTCATTCCGAGGTGTACTGCTCAAGGGCGCCGAGGCCCGCACCAAACCTCTTGACGAAACCGGCCTTGCTGTGCCCGTGCTGTGCATGGACATCGAGTTGGAGTGCTCGCTGCACAACGTCATGCACGTAGAGCAGACCTTTGAGCCCCACCAATTTGACTTGGTCAAGTCCCGCGCCAAGGCCTTGAAGAAGGGCGATACCGTGGATGTGCTGGTGCCGCCAATCGACATTCGCCTGATGGCCAAAAACGCCACCCATGTCACCCCCGTTGCGCCCCCTGCGGCCGCACCCACCACCCCCGCCCCCAACCCCCAGGAGCCCGAGCTATGGCCCGCATAACCCTCGTCCTTGAGGACACGCCTGCTGGTGGCGTGTCCGTGCGCACCAACTACCACCCCGCAGTGGGCAGCAAGTGCAGCCTTGCACAAAGTGCCGCGCTAGAAATCATGAGCCGCACCGCGCGCGACTACGGGCTGCCGCCATCGTTTGGCGCCACGCCGGTGCATGGCGTGGACATCGATGCGGTGCACCGCACCCGGGACAACGTTATCGACGCAAGCGGGAGCGACCTGTGACCAATCGCACCTACGTGCCCCAGGCAAACAGCCTGCCCTCGCTGGTGGTGGGATTTTTCACACTCAACCCCGAGGAAGAATTGACCCTGGAAGACATATCCAGCAAATTTAGCTGCACCCGAAACAACATTCACACCCAGCTCAGCTTGGCTACCAAGCACGGCTTGCTGGTGCAAGCGCGCAACGAAGACGGTGACTACATCTACCGCGCCGGGCCCGCACTTGCCAAGCCGTCAAAGGCGGCTCCGCAAACCACGGCGCCCAAAGACGTCCGCACGCGGGTGCCTTTGCCCAAGCCAGCAGATGTGGTCATCGAGGACAACGTGCCACTGCCGGGCCGAAAAAAAGAAAAAACTGACTGGTCCATCCTGCTACGACGCATGGCCGTGGGCCAAAGCGCCAGTCTGCCATTGGCAGCCAAGTACACATTGGTGACCGCCATCACCACAGCTCACAAAACTGGCGAGGGAACCTACACCACCCGCAGTTTTTCCGATCAACAAAAGCTGCGCGTTTGGCGCGTGGCGTAACCGGAGTTTGCTTGATGACCCCCGAAACCTTCGCCCGCCTGCAGCTTGCCCACATTGCCCCCAGCCTGACCAATCCGCGCAAAACTTTCGACGCCACCAAGCTCGCTGAGTTGGCGGCCAGCATCAAAGCAAGCGGCGTGCATCAGCCCGTGCTGGTGCGCCCCCTGCCCGGCTCCCGCGTGGCAGATACATCCACCGATCCTGCCACCGGCAAGCGCTTGGCAGTGCTGCCCACGCACGAGTTGGTGGCCGGTGAACGCCGCTACCGTGCCAGCAAGTTGGCCGGGGTGGACACCATCCCTGCCATGGTGCGCGAGCTCACTGACGCGCAGGTGCTGGATATCCAGATCACCGAAAACCTGCAGCGCGACGACCTGACGGAGCTGGAAGAAGCCGAGGGCTACCAGGCGCTGATGCAGCTCACCGGCCTTAACGCCGAGCAAGTGGGTACCAAAATCGGCAAGAGCCGCGCCTATGTGTACACCCGCCTCAAGCTACTGGACCTGTGCACGGATGTGCGCCAAGCGCTGCGCGACAAAAAGCTCGAAGCCACCACCGCCACGCTCCTGGCACGCATTCCCAATGAAAAGCTGCAGATCGAGGCGCTGCGCGAAGTACTGCGCGGCGGTTACGACAGCGAGCCTATGAGTTTTCGCAAAGCGCAGACCTACATCCAAGAGCACTACATGCTTGCGCTGGACAAGGCTACGTTTGACATCAATTGTGCAGACTTGTTGCCCGCCGCGGGCGCATGCACCACGTGCCCCAAGCGCACCGGTGCCGAGCCTGAACTGTTTACGGATGTGAAGAGCGCCGATGTGTGCACCGACCCGGTGTGCCACCGCAAAAAAGAAGACGCACACACAGCGGCCCAAGCCGCCCTTGCAAAGGCCAAGGGCCTGACAGTGATTGCCGGCAAAGAGGCTGCCGAGCTAAAAGCCCAAGGCTATTACTCGGACAAGATTGTGGGATATCGCCGCCTTGACGCCGCTGAGGACGGCTTTGGAGGCACCACCCTGCGCAAGCTGATCTGGCCCCTGATGAAGGCCCAGGACATCAAGCCGGTGATGATTGAAAGCGCGCGCAAAAAAGGCACATTCCTGGAATGCCTCACCAACGAGACAGCCCTCAAGCTACTCAAGCAAGCCGAGAAAGCTGCAGCCGACGCCACCCCGGCCAGCAGCGCCAAGCCTGCCAAGGTGAGTAAAGAAGTCGAGGCCATGGTGAGCGAGAAAAAGGCCAAGGCTGCGGCCAGAGCCAAAGCGCAGTTTGAGCGTGAATGGCGTGCCAACCTGGTACGCGATGCGTGGGCCACGATGCGCGATGACGCCGACATCAAACCCTTCAGTACAGAGGTGCACCGCTTTTTGGCCATACGCGCCGCGCTCAACCTCAGCAGCGAAGATGCCGAGCGCGTGTGCGAGATTTTGGGCCTGGGCAAGGTGTCGCCCGTCAGGGCCGTGGCCGACTTTGCAAAAGAGACCGCCACGCCCGACATGCTGCACCTACTGTGCATCATGCAAGCCAGCAGCGGCCCGCATGAGCACGACTACAACGGCAACGTGCCCAATGAAGGCCTGATGCTGATCGCCCGCAATGTATTCACCGACTTGGCGCAGGTGATCGTTGAGATCAAGCGCGAAGTGAAAGCCAAGATTTGGCCAAGCCCTGCCAAAAAAGCATCCGTACCGACTGCCTCGCTGGCGCAGCCCCAACATGCGGCTGGGGGCAAGCCCAAGGGAGCCCAGGCCCCCGTGAAGGCGCCGGCTGCGCGTGCGAAGCTAAGCGCCAAGGAAGCCTTATCAGGCATCGCGGCCGCGATGCAGGGCGTCGATCGTGCGGCTTCTGCGCCTGGTGGCGCAGTGGCGCCGCCCGAGGTGGCCACAAAGGTGGCAGCGGTGAGCTACCGGGGTCCAAACGGCGAGACGTGGAGCGGCCGGGGGCTTGTGCCTAAATGGCTGCGTGTGTTGGTGGACGCTGGCCAAGACAAAGAGGCGTTTGCCATAAAGCCAGCCAGCACCGGGGCCGCGCTTGACCAGGGCGACTTGTTTCAGCGGGCCGCAGCTTTGATCGGCCGAGAGGGCAAGGCCAACGTGCGCATGCTCAAGACAGAGCTCAAAGTGGGAACCACCAAAGCCCTCGAACTGATGGACCAGTTGGAGCAAGCGGGCAAGGTCAGCGCGTGTGATGAGCGTGGTGCCCGCAAAGTCCTGGAAGGGGCTGCAGCATGATCCGTACAACCAAATCTCTTCTTGACATCGCACAAGAATACGATGACACGCAAGAACTAGCTAATGCGCTGCTAGAGATTGCTAAAGACGAAGCGATAAGCCCGCCATCAACCTACTTTTTGAAAGAGGCTGCTACGCACATGACGGCACTTTACTCAAGCTATCTTGAGACAGTTCGCGCCTTACGATCGTCTAGTTCACCCATCAGTCATCATTCCTATGCAATCGATCCAAGCACAAATTTTTCACAAATCGAGGCATGGCACTTTGAGGACTATCTGTATCTGCTTCACCTCGCGCACAATGTTTACAGACAAACAACCGCCGGAGGTACGAGAAGAATACTGGTTAAGGAATTCAAGGTCGCAAAAAACATATCAGTGCGCCTAGGCTCGGACCTAAACGATAGGTACTCGCCCCAACTCAATGAATACATGTGCAAGCATGTTGCCTCGCTCTTTGGGGCTGCAGCATGAATTGGATTGTTACCTCTACCGGCCGCGAGCACTACCTCAGCGGCCCCGCAGCAGACAGGCCGGACAATGTGCCTATCTTGTGCGAGATATCGCACTCCCTGGCTCAAATTAACCGTTTCACCGGGCACTGCAAACGGCCGTATTCGGTGGCTGAGCACTCTTTGCTGGTGTCCGACTTGGCCCAACAAGACGGCGCGCCCACACGTGTCGTGCTGGCAGCCCTGCTGCACGATGCCCACGAGTGCATCGTTGGCGATGTAGCAAGTCCCCTCAAGGCCGAGCTGGGTGAGGTTTGGCAGGCATTGGAGGCGCGTGAACAGACGCGGCTGCAAGAGCAATTCGGCATCGCCACCGTAAGCCAGCTCTACGCCAAGCAAATCAAGCACTGGGACTTGGTAGCGCTGGCCACCGAACGGGCTGACCTGATGGCATGGCACAAGCACCTGAGCACACCATGGCCAACGCTCGACACGTATTACGCACGCATTTACCGGTGCGACACGGACCTAATGTCCGAATGGCGTTGCAACACCAACTGGGTCACCTGGGCCTGCGTCTTTAAAGAGCGTGGACTGCAACTGATGAACCAACTGCGCATAAATGCACAGAGGGCAGCGTAATGGCCGCGAATAAAAAGCCCCGCAAGGCATACCGCCCCAAACCCATCGCGGCGAACCCGCTGGCGATCGCCATCCACAACGCCGCCAAGCCCGCTGCGCAGGACCGCGCGCAGGTGCTTGGCTACTTACGCACAGCAGCAAAGGCGCTGCGCGAGGGCGTGGCCACAGAGTACCAATGGTCCATCGTCGCAGGCAGCGCTTCGGTGGCGCTGGCCATCGAACGCCAGGGCGTGGTGCGTGGCCTGAAAGACCACCTCACGTCCATAGAGCGCACCCTGCAGCAGATTTACGACCGTGCCATTCTGCAAGGCAATGGCCGGTGGATACGTGTAACCCTGCGCTTTAACGAGATCGATGCGCTTCACGACTTGGTGGACCTACATACGTTTCAAATGGATCAGCTCGGCCGGGCGGAATTTCTCAGGGCTATAGACACGGCCCAAAAAAACACGATCGCTCAGGGCCATGGCGTGGCAGTGGTGCGGGATTTGGAAAGGATGGCGGCATGAATGGCACCGACACGCTGGAACTAGAGTGCGAGCTGCGTGCGCGCTCCGAGTTGGCGATCATGATCCACGACAAGCACTGGAGGGTCACACCGTGAAGACCGAGCTGATGCTACTCATCCAAACGGATGGACGCCCCACCATGACAGTGGCCGACATGAGCCGTCTGCTTAACCTCACGCCCAGGAGCGTGCAGAACCGGATATACAAGAAGGATCTGCCCTTCCCCGTCTTCAAACTGGCCGACTCAGGTGAGTGGGTAGCGCACGTCTCTGACGTTGCCCTGCACATCGACACCCAGCGAGAGGAGGCTGCCAAGATGATGCAATAGTGATCCAAATCGCGATTGGATCGACGGAGACTTCAAGCCCGCCCAGTGCGGGCTTTTTTGCGTCTAGAGATTTATCCCAAAGCTACCAAATTGCTACGACCCGCCCGCAAACCCGCATGGAATCTATACGTTTGCACAATCCATCATGGGCGCTACGGACAGCCGCCAGTTGATGGGAGCAGTAACAAGTGGAGCAGTGAGAGTGGGAGAAGGATACGCAGCCATGGGCCGATTATCCCAGCCCATACGCGCCCGTTACAGCGGGACGGGCCGAGGTGGTGGCAGGTACGACTCCACCCGATCCCGTCCGCCTTGCTTGGCCAGGTACATGGCACGGTCTGAAAACTCGAGCAACTTTTTGGGGGTTTCCACCCCCTCTGAGCAGGCCACGCCAATGCTGCACGACATCTGCCGCCGCAGGCCCTCGACGGCCCGAATGGACTGGCGCACCCGCTCAGCCACCAGCAGGCCCGCAGGCAGCGGTGTGTCGGGCAAGATGACGCAAAACTCTTCACCGCCATACCGGGCCACGTGGTCATAGACCCGGGTTTGAGACTTGATGGCCAGGCCGATCAGCATCAGCGCCTGATCGCCCGCGAGGTGCCCATATGCATCGTTATAGGGTTTGAAGTGGTCGGCATCGATCATGAGCACGCACAGCGGCACCTTGGAGCGCTCCGACTTGGCAAATTCGTGGTCCAAGGCACTGTCCAGTGCGCGACGGTTCTTTAATGCCGTCAGGGGATCTACCATCGTTTGCTCTTGCAAATCCTGGTTGAGTTGTTCGATCCGGCGCTGTTGCAACTCCAGTTGCTGGTGGCGCACGTGTTGCTCGCCCAAAACGAATTCCAACTCAGCACGGGCCCGCCTCAGGTTCAGAAGCTCCACCACCTGGCGAGCCAGGGCCTGCAACGATGCGCGTTGGCGTGTGGTGAGCTCCCTGGGCACGGTGTCCATGACGCACACGGTGCCCAGCGCAGCCCCGGCAGCAGTCACCAAGGGTGCGCCTGCATAAAAGCGCAAACCCGGCTCCGCCCGGACCCAGGGAAAATGAGCCAGTCGTGGGTCGTGCCGGGCGTCGGGGATCTCCAACAACCGATCAGGCTCCTGAATTGCCAGAGCGCACAGCGAATCGCACCGAGGCGTCTGCAGGATCTGCACCCCCACCCGTGCTTTAAACCATTGACGATCTTCGTCTACCAGAGATATCAGGGCCTTGGGTGTGTCGCAGATATTTGCGGCGAGCTGAACCAGGTCGTCGTAGGCCTGTTCGGGTGGCGTGTCCAGCACGTGGAAGCTTCGCAGGTCTTCCAATCGGAACGCTTCTTCTGGGGAGGCAACGGCTTTCATGCGGGTGAACTTTCAATAAGGCACAGAACGCAGCAAACACGCCGGGCACCGCCTGTCGTGACCACTCACCCCACGCTGCACCACGGAGCTTGATTGTGCATCAGCCCCGTCCATAGTCCCGCCGCCGATACGCCCGCCAGCGCAGCGCCTGCCAAGCGCACGCCCCATCGCCCGTCACCCCACAAGGCCACATTCAGCGAAAAGCGCGACCACAACCACGGGCCTGCCAACATCGTCACCGCCGTCCCCAAGGCGAAACTCGCCATGATGGTGGCCCCGGCCATGGGCTCTGCAGACAAGGTCGCCAGCAGCAGTGCCGAATACAACAGCCCGCAGGGCAACAAGGCCCAGACAACGCCCAGCGCCAAAGGCACGCGCACACCGCCTCGCGCGGCATGTGGGCCCTTGGCCCACCTCCACACCGACCGCGCGCCCGCTTCCAGCCATTGCGGCTGACGGCCTGACCACAGCAGTACCAAACCCAGCGCAACAGTAGCCACATGAAACAACGACCACAGCGGCCGCAGTGCCGCACTGTGCACCGTCAACCATCCCAGCCCCTGCATCGACCCTGCGGCCAAAGCCCCCAACAGCGCATAGCCGATAACGCGCCCCCCCTGAAACGCGCACAAAGCGGCCCCACTCTGCCGCCCCGCTACCCGCCCGATACCCGCACACGCCGCGCCGCACATGGCAATGCAATGCGGACCGCCCACCACACCCATGAGCAAGGCGGTTAGGCTCGCAGACAACCACATACCCGGCGGGTCAGATGATTTTGGAAAACCGCGCGCGGGTGCGGTCGGTTTGCAAATAGCGGTCAAACACCATGGCAATGGCCCGCACAAAAAACCACCCTTGGGCAGTGACCTGGATTCCCGTATCGTCCAGGGTCACAAGCCCTTGGTCCGCCAAGCCACGCAGGGCCGCCAGCTCGGACGCAAAATAGGTTTCAAACTCCAGCAGGTAGGCCAGGTTGATCGACTCAAACTGCAACTGCCCCTGGCACATCAAGGCCATGATCACAGCACGACGCACCAGGTCATCTCGCGTAAGCGCCATGCCGCGCACGATGGGGAAACGGCCCTGGTCGATGTGGTCGTAGTACTCGTCGAGCGATTTCGCGTTCTGGCTGTAGGTCGGGCCAATCCGGCCAATGGCAGACACCCCCAGGGCAATCAGATCGCAGTCGGGCTGGGTGGTGTAGCCCTGAAAGTTTCGGTGCAAACGGCCTTGCCGCTTGGCAACGGCGAGCGAATCCTCGGGCAACGCAAAGTGGTCCATGCCCACATAGACGTAGCCCGCACCCATCAGTGCGGTCAGCGACCGCGACAGCATGGACACCTTGGAGGCAGCACCCGGAAGCTCCACGCTGGCAATTCTGCGCTGGGGCTTGAAGCGCTCCGGCAAATGCGCGTAGGCATACAAGGCGATTCGATCCGGGCGCAAGGCATTGACCTGGGCCAAGGTGCGATCAAACGACTCGGGGCTTTGACGCGGCAGGCCATAAATCAAGTCCAGGTTGATGGACTCAAAACCACATGCCCGCGCGGCCTCCACCAAGGCGACCACTTGCTCCAGCGGCTGCACGCGGTGGACGGCCTTTTGCACCGCCGGGTCAAAATCCTGCATCCCAAAGCTCAGGCGGTTAAAGCCCAGGGCCGCCAGCGCCTTGAGCCTGCCCGCATCAACGGTGCGCGGATCGACCTCGATGGAGTATTCCCCACCCGGCACCAAATTGAAGTTGCGACGCAACATGCTCATCAACTCGGCCAGCTCCGCATCGCTAAAAAAGGTGGGGCTGCCGCCCCCCAAATGCAGTTGGCTCACCGTTTGCCCACGGCCCATCGCCTGGGTATGCAAATCGACCTCGCGGCTCAGGTAGCGCAGGTACACGGCGGCCTTGTCATGGTGCTTGGTGATGATTTTGTTGCACGCGCAGTAGTAGCACAGCGACTCGCAAAACGGCACATGCACATACAGCGACAAAGGCAAGGCCAATGCCGCCGCGCCAGAGCGACGTTGCAGCAAGGCCTGCGCATAGTCCTCTGCGCGAAACGCCTCTACAAACCGGTCGGCCGTGGGGTACGAGGTGTAGCGCGGCCCGGAAACATCAAAGCGTGTGAGCAACTGTTCGGATACGGGGGCTGATTCAAGGGCTGCATTCATGAAAACTCCAAGCTGACGCACAGACTGTGAGGCAAGTGGCGCGGAAGCTCCTTGATCCACATCAA
This sequence comes from Rhodoferax sp., assembly GCA_029865845.1. Lineage (GTDB taxonomy): Bacteria > Pseudomonadota > Gammaproteobacteria > Burkholderiales > Burkholderiaceae_C > Allorhodoferax. Next base: position 12,041 of record JARXAM010000052.1, read on the forward strand.
GGAGCGTTAGGATGACCACCGCGATAATTCACCTGCACCACGGGAATACCATGCTCGATCACGCAGCCCTCACCACCGCCACACCCGCCAAGCCCCTGTCACCCCAGCTGCCCGCTGGCGCTGCGGCGCTGCACCCCCACACCATCAAAGTGGCGTGCTCCAACTGCAACCTGCGCGAACTGTGCATGCCCTTGGGGCTCAGTGCGGCAGAGCTGGACAAGATTGACGACGTGGTGGCCAGCCGACGCAAAATCAAACGCGGCAGCACCCTCTTTCGCAACGGCGAAAAGTTCACCAGCCTGTTTGCCATCCGCACCGGTTTCTTCAAAACCTGCGTGGCCTCGGAAGACGGGCGCGACCAAGTTACCGGCTTTCAAATGGCGGGCGAAATCGTGGGCTTGGACGGCATCGTGAACGACCACCATACCTGCGATGCGGTGGCCCTGGAAGACGCCGAGGTATGCGTCATGCCGTTTGACCGCATTGAAGAGCTCTCGCGCGAAGTCAATTCGCTACAGCGCCATGTGCACAAGATCATGAGCCGTGAGATCGTGCGCGAAAACGGGGTGATGCTGCTCTTGGGCAGCATGCGGGCAGAGGAGCGCCTGGCCGCGTTTTTGCTGAACCTGGTGCAACGCCTGCATGCCCGGGGGTTTTCCCAGTCTGAGCTGGTCTTGCGCATGACGCGCGAAGAAATCGGCAGCTACCTAGGCCTGAAGCTCGAAACGGTGAGCCGCACGTTTTCCAAGTTCGTGGACGATGGCATTGTGGAAGTCAAGCAGCGCCACGTGCGTATCTTGAATACCGAGGCGCTCAAGGACATCGTGAACCCCAAAGTTTGCAACTGAGGGGCGCGTCATCGCCTAGCGGTTGACTTCATCGGCGCGCATGTCGAGCAAGGCCGTCAAGGCGCTGGAGGCCAGCGTGACGGCCCAAAACACAAAAAATGCCACCGTGTACACCCCCTGACGCGAAAGCGGCAACGGCCCACCCTGCCAACGCAGGTCTTGGGGGTCGACCCACGCAAACACTAGGATTTCGAGCACACCCGCAGCCAAAAAGGCGGGCCAGGCCACGGCCATCCATTTCCCAGTAGTCATCACGTCGCTCCTTGGTGCGCGGTGAAGTGTTGTGCCCGGTCAACGGGCGGGGGGCACACCTGGCACCACACCCGGCACCACACCGGTCGCGGCATGGTTACGCGCTTGCATGGCAGGGGCCAAGTTCTGGGGCGCAGGGGCCAGCGTCTTGTTGATGTTCAGACCGGCCTGGTAGTAGTTGTCGTCTACCACAGTGTCGGCGCCATGGACGGCCAGGTACAGCGTGAGGAAACTCGCGACCACCACGATCAGCGGGCCCGACACCACCAGCCATACATGACCAAACTTCCACCATGGGGCGGCAGGGGTAAACGAATCGGTTGAATGGGACATAAGCAAACTCTCTTAACGCGGAACAATAAAGACGGATTTTTCGGTAACCACCCCAGCGATGGGGGCCGATTGCACCGTGAAGTGGATGGGGTGCGAGCCCGGCACTGCCTCGTCGTAGGGCAACTGCACGCGAACCGCGATCCAGCGGGACTCGGTGGGGCCGACCTCTAGGCTGGCGTCGGTCGATACGGTCAAGCCGGGCAGCCCCTGGGCACTCAGCGCAAACGTTTGCGGGGTTTCCTGGGCGTTCATGATTTGTAGCCGGTACACGTTCTCCAAGCGCCCGCCCGACACGATGCGCGCCAGTGCGCCCCGGTCGCGCTCCACATCTACCTTGAAAGGCGCTCGCACCCACAAGCTGGCCAACATGGCCATCACGACCGCCAGCAAGATGGCGGTGTACACCAGCACGCGCGGGCGCAGCACGTGGCGCAGGGTTTGTGCAGGCGTCCAGTGCAGGCGCATGGCATTCTGCGTGGAGTACTTCACCAGGCCGCGGGCGTAGCCCATTTTGTCCATGACGGTGTCGCACACATCGGCACAGGCACCGCAACCAATGCACTCGTATTGCAGGCCTTTGCGGATATCTATGCCGGTGGGGCAGACCTGCACGCACAGGCTGCAGTCCACACACGCGCCCAGTGCCAAGGCCGACAGATCGGCCTTTTTGGAACGCGCCCCCCGTGGCTCACCACGCGCCTGGTCGTAGGTCACGATCAGGGTGTCTTTGTCAAACATGGCGCTTTGAAAACGCGCATAGGGGCACATGTATTTGCAAACCTGTTCACGCATGTAGCCAGCATTGCCGTAGGTGGCAAAACCGTAAAACAGCACCCAAAACGTTTCCCACGGCCCCAGGGACATCGCCCCCAGTTCGCTACCCAGGCGGTGGATGGGGGTGAAGTAGCCCACCAACGTAAAGCCCGTCCACAAGGCCACCGCAATCCACAGGCCTTGCTTGGCGGCTTTGCGCCACACCTTGTCCAGGGTCCAGGGGCCGGCATCACGCCGCATACGGGCAGAGCGGTCGCCCTCTGCCAGCTTCTCCAGCCAGAGAAAGATTTCGGTGTACACCGTTTGCGGGCATGCGTAGCCACACCACAAACGCCCCGCCACCGCAGTGAACAAAAACAAGGACAGTGCAGAGATCACCAACAGGCCGGTGAGGTACACAAAGTCTTGCGGGTACAACACGAGGTTGAAGATGTAAAACCGCCGCGCTTCCAGGTCAAACAACACGGCCTGGCGCTGCCCCCACTCCACCCACGGCAAGCCGTAAAACACCCCCTGGGTCAGCATTACCAGCGCCCACCGCCACCTCGAGAAGTAGCCCGATACGCTGCGCGGATAAATCTTGGTGTGCGCTTCGTACAGGGCCACCGTCTCTTCGCCGGCACCGGCTGCAGGGGCCATGGCCCCTGTGCCCGGTGATGCGACGATAGGGATGGTTTTCTTGTCGGCAGTGGAGGCGGATGCGCGCAAGGAGGTTCCTTTGGATGACAGCCTGCTTTACTTGGTGGCACCAGCGTTGGAGAAGCCCCAGACGTAGGACGCCAGCACCTTGATCTGCGCAGGCGAGAGCTTTTGCGCTTGCGCAGGCATTTGGTTCACCCGTCCGTTGTTCACCATGGCGACGATGGCGTTTTCGCCGTAGCCGTGCAGCCAGATGTCGTCGCTCAGGTTGGGGGCACCCAGCGCTTGGTTACCCTTGCCGTCTGCCCCATGGCAGGCCGCGCACACTGCGAACTTGGACTTGCCCAAGCCGGCGCGCAGCGAGTCATGCGGGCTGCCTGAGAGGCTGAGCACATAGTGCGCCACGTTTTTCACATCGTCGGCAGTGCCCACGGCGGCTGCCATGGGCGGCATCTGCCCGATTCGGCCCTGGGTCAGCGTCTCCACAATCTTGTCGGGTGTGCCGCCGTGCAGCCAGTCTGCATCCGTCAGGTTGGGGAAGCCTTTGGAGCCGCGCCCGTCCGAGCCGTGGCATTGGGAGCAGTTGTTCATGAACAGGCGCTCTCCGATGGCATGGGCTTGGGGGTCCTTGGCCATGTCTTGCGGCGTCATGGCGTCAAAGCGCGCATAGATGGGTGCAACGTCCGCCTCGCCCTTGGCGATTTCGGCTTGTAGCTGGCCCTTGGATGTCCAACCCAGCTTGCCGCCAAAATTGCCCAGGCCGGGGTAGAAGGCCAGATACACCGCGCCGAACACCAGCGTGATGACAAACAGCCCCACCCACCAGCGGGGCAAGGGGTTGTTCATTTCACGCAGGTCGCCGTCCCACACGTGGCCCGTAGTGTTGTCGTTGGCCGTCATGGCTTTGGCCTTGCCACTGAACCACAACAGGAACAGACAGGCCACGATACTGATGACCGTGATGGCGATCACATAGACCGACCAGAAATTGCTTGTGAAGTCACTCATGTTGATTCCTTTGGAGGCTCAGTCCTGCTCGAAGGGCAGATGGGCGGCCTCTTGAAAGTCATTGGAACGGCGCTTGGACCAGGCCCAACGAACAATGGCGATAAAGACCACGAAGCTGATGACCGTGGTGACAGAGCGCAGGGTGTTGACATCGATGTCCATGCTCAATCCCCTTATTTCAGCGCCAGGCCCAAGACCTGCAGGTAAGCGATGGTGGCCTCCAACTCGGTCTTGCCCTTGACCTCTTCGGAGGCCTTGGCGATTTGCTCGTCGGTGTAGGGCACACCCACTTTGCGCAAGGCGCGCAGGTGCGACGGCAGGCTCTCGGCGTCCACCAGGTTTTTCTCCAGCCACGGGTAGGCTGGCATGTTGGACTCAGGCACTACGTCGCGGGGGTTGATGAGGTGAATGCGGTGCCATTCGTCGCTGTACTTGCCGCCCACCCGGGCCAGGTCGGGGCCGGTACGTTTGCTACCCCATTGGAAGGGGTGGTCGTACACCGATTCGCCCGCCACCGAGTAGTGGCCGTAACGCAGGGTCTCGGCCCGGAACGGACGGATCATCTGCGAGTGGCAGTTGTAGCAGCCTTCGCGGATGTACACATCACGCCCGGCCAACTGCAAGGCGGTGTAAGGCTGGATGCCCTGGATGGGCTCGGTGGTGGACTTTTGGAAGAATAGCGGAACAATTTCCACCATGCCACCGGCCAGCAACACCAGCAAGATCAACACGATCATCAGGAAGTTACTGGTCTCGATCTTTTCGTGCGACAGACCGGATGCATTTTTTTCGTTGGCCATACCAAGGTCCTTTTAAGCGTGGGCGGCGGCGGGAATCGCCACGGTGTTGGCGCGTCCGGCGGTGGCCGTCATCAGGGTGTTCCACAGCATGATCAACATGCCGCCCAAATACAGCAGACCCCCCATCAAGCGCAATACATAGAAGGGGTAAGTGGCTTTCACCGACTCGACAAAGGTGTACGTCAAGGTGCCATCGGGGTTGATGGCGCGCCACATCAGGCCTTGCATGACACCGGCAATCCACATGGCGGCGATGTAGATCACGATGCCGATGGTGGCAGTCCAGAAGTGCAACTCAATGGCCTTGACGCTGTACATCTGCTTGCGCCCAAACAAGCGGGGAATCAGGTAGTACATGGAACCCATGGTCACCAAGCCCACCCAGCCCAGGGCACCCGAGTGCACGTGGCCCACGGTCCAGTCGGTGTAGTGGCTCAGGGCGTTGACGGTCTTGATGGACATCATGGGCCCCTCAAAGGTGGACATGCCGTAGAAAGACAAGGACACGATCAGGAAGCGCAGGATGGGGTCGTCACGCAGCTTGTGCCATGCGCCAGAGAGCGTCATAACGCCGTTGATCATGCCGCCCCAACTAGGCGCCAACAAAATCAGCGAGAACACCATGCCCACCGACTGCGTCCAATCTGGCAAGGCGGTGTAGTGCAAGTGGTGCGGGCCCGCCCACATGTAGGTAAAGATCAGCGCCCAAAAGTGGACGATGGACAGGCGATAGCTGTACACCGGCCGCTCGGCCTGCTTGGGGATGAAGTAATACATCATGCCCAAGAAACCTGCGGTCAAAAAGAAGCCCACGGCGTTGTGCCCGTACCACCATTGCACCATGGCGTCTTGCACACCGGCATAGGCGGAATAGCTCTTCATCCACCCGGCAGGAATGGCTGCACTGTTCACCAGGTGCAGGATGGCCACCGCGATGATGAAGGCCCCAAAAAACCAGTTGGCCACATAAATATGCCTGACCTTGCGGGTGCCCACCGTGCCAAAAAACACCACCGCGAACGACACCCACACCAGCGTAATGAGGATGTCAATGGGCCATTCCAGCTCGGCGTATTCCTTGCCGGACGTATAGCCCAAGGGCAGGGAAAGAGCCGCCGCCAGAATGACCAGCTGCCAGCCCCAAAAGGTGAACGCCGCGAGCTTGTCGCTGAAGATGCGCACATGGCAGGTGCGCTGCACCACGTAATAAGCGGAGGCGAACAGGCCGCAACCGCCAAAGGCAAAGATCACTGCGTTGGTATGCAGGGGGCGCAGTCGCCCGTAGGTGAGCCAGGGAATGCCGAAGTTGAGTTCGGGCCAGGCCAGTTGGGCAGCGATGATCACGCCCACCAACATGCCGACCACCCCCCAGACCACGGTCATGATGGCGAATTGGCGCACAACCGTATCGTTGTACGCCACCGCCTGCTGATTTGGAAAAGCCATAAGTACCTCTTCGTGGATAACGTCGCAGTAAGTGTCTGCCGGGCTTCACAAACACGGGTTGACCCAAGTCAAGCCGCAGAGAAAAACCGCAACCCTTTTTCAGGGCTCGCGCAAAATGCGCTCGCCCTCGGATTCGATGTCTTCGAATTGCCCTCGGTCTATGGCCCACCAGAGCCCGGCCAGAATGAAAAACACCAGCACTACCGACAGCGGCACCAGCAAATACAAAATGTCCATGGCTACTCCTGGGGACGCAAAACCATAGGGCCCGCGTGGGACGCACGCCCCGTAGGTACCTTGGCGGGCGATGCATGCGCAGGGGATGAGAGGCGCAACGCGTTGAGCACCACCAGCAAGGAGCTGCATGCCATGCCCAGGCCAGCCAGCCACGCGGGCAGGTAGCCCGCCACCGCCAGCGGAATGCAAGCGGCGTTGTAGGCCAGCGCCCACCACAGGTTTTGGCGCACCACCCGCAAGGTCTTGCGTGCCAACCCCCAGGCAAACGCCACCGTGCCCAGGGTGTCGCCCATAGCGATGAAGTCGCAACGGGACTGCGCAATCGGCACCGCACGCCCGAAGGCAAACGACACGTTCGCGCCGGCCAGCACCGGCGCATCATTCAGCCCGTCACCGACCATGGCCACCACGTGTCCGGCCGCTTGCAAATGCCGCACATAGGCCAGCTTGTCGGACGGCGAGCAGGCGCCCCGCACCTGCGCGATGCCCAAACGGTGCGCCATGGCATGGACGGCCTCCACGCGGTCCCCCGACACCAGATGCACGCCCACGCCCAGCGCCTGCAAGGTGCGAACGACCTGCTGTGCGTCCTCGCGCAGCGCCTCCTGCAGAAAAAAACTGGCGACCCAACCCGTGCTGTCACCCAGATGCACGACCGGGCCTTGCGCCGCATCGCCCCCGACTTGGGGCACATCCCCTGCGCAGAATGTGGCAGCCCCCAGGCGGCACACACCGGCGGCCACGCCGCCCGAACGCCAGGCCCCATCAACCTCCGCGTGCACCCCCTGCCCTGCCACCTCATGCACGGCGTGCACGTGCCACGGGGCCACGCCTTCGCGCTGTGCGGCCTGCACCAGCGCCCGCGACACCGGGTGCAAGGACTGCGCGGCCAGGCCTGCCGCGCAGGCCAGCGCGGTATCCCGGTGCAGGCCCGGACGGCAGACGACAGATTGCAGCCCCATGGTGTCGCTGGTGAGCGTGCCGGTTTTGTCAAACACGACAGTGTCCGCAGCGGCCAGGGTTTCCAGCGCGGGCAGGCTGCGGACCAAGAGGCCGCTGCGCGCCAGCGTGCCAGCGGCTGCCAGCATGGCCGCCGGGGTGGCCAGTGAGAGCGCACACGGACACGTCACCACCAACACGGCCACGGCGACCATGAGGGCATGGGCGGGGTCGTGGGGCCACCACCACATGGCCGCACCGGCTGCCGCCAGGAGCACGCCCATCAAAAAAGGCTTGGCCCAGCGGTCTGCCAACTGCGCCGCACCAGGCTTGGTGAGCGAGGCACTTTCCATCAAGCCCACCATCTGCGCAAAGCGGGTGGACGCCCCGACGGTCTGCGCCCTTACCAAGACCGTGCCCGTGAGGTTGTGGGCACCCGCAATAACGGCCTCGCCCACACCGCGCTGCAAGGCATGCGACTCACCGGTAAGCAGCGACTCATCCACCTGCGTGGTGCCCTGCACGATCACCCCGTCGGCGGCAAAGGTCTCGCCCGCGTGCACCTGCATCAGGTCGTCCACCGCCAGCCGCCGCACGGCCACGCGTTCAAAGCTGCCATCTGCAGCCCGGCGCAACACACTGTCGGGCATGCGGTTCATCAGCGCCTCTAACGCGCCAGCGGTGCGGTCGCGCAGGCGCAGCTCCAGCCAGCGCCCCGTCAGCAAGAAGAACACAAACATGGTGAGCGAGTCGAAATACACCTCGCGTCCAAACACCCCGGCCGGATCAAACGTCCCGGCGGTGCTGGCGGCAAAGGTGATGCCCATGCCCAGGGCCACAGGCAAGTCCATGCTGATGCGGGCATGGCGCACATCCGCCCATGCTTTGCCAAAGAAAGGCCCGCACGAAAACAGCATGACCGGCAAAGACAGCGCCCACGACGCCCAGCGCAGCAGTTGCTCGTATTCCAGCGCCAAGTCACCGGGGCGGGCCTGGTAGGCCGGCCACGCATACATCATCACTTGCATCATGCACAAGCCAGCGACCAGCCATTGCCAGAGCGCCTTGCGGGATTGCGCTTTGCGCCGGGCTTGGGCAAACACGTCGTTGGCAGGGACAGCGCGGTAGCCAGCGGCTTGCACGGCGTGCATCCAGTCGGATGGCTTGGCAAGGTCTTGCGACCATATGACCTGGGCGCGCTGGCTGGCCGCACTCACGCGGGCAGCGCGTACACCGGGCACGCTGCGCAGCGCGTCTTCCACCACCATGGTGCAGGCTGCACAATGCATGCCCTCAATCACCACGGTGGACTCCCAGCACCCACCATCCGCACTTGCCACGCGGCTAAATGCCGTCCACTCCGCAGGGTTGTCGACCACGTCCATGGCCGCCCGGTCCGGGGGGCTGGCATTCGGTGAAGGGGGCAGCATTGATGTCATTGCCCAAGATTCTCTGGGCCATGGCCCCACCAAACCTTGATGCACATCAAGCCATGGCGCAATCAAGGGCGTACCCTGCAGGCTCACCATCCAGGAGCCACACCATGTACCAACGCATTCTTGTCACTACCGACGGCAGCAAACTCTCTCAAAAAGCCGTAGGCACCGCACTCTCGCTGGCCGGTGTGTGTGGGGCCGAGTTGATTGCACTCAAGGTGGTACCCCGCTACCCCCAAAGCTATTTCGAAGGCGGCATTGCACTGGCAGGAGAAGACGTCAAACGGGTGGAAAAAGCCTGGAGCGACGCAGCCCAAAAAGTGGTGGATGCGGTCAAGAAAACGGCCGACTCGCGCGCCATCGCCTGCAAGGCCGTGGTGGTGCGCTCGGATGTGGTGTCCGACGCGGTGTTGGCTACCATCAAAAAACACCGCTGCGACCTGGTGATCATGGCCTCCCATGGGCGGCGTGGCATCAAACGCCTGCTGTTGGGCAGTGAGACCCAGCATGTGCTAACCCATGCCGACGTGCCCGTGCTGGTCTTGAAGTAAGAGCCCGCATAGCGCGCCCCGAGGGCAGGCGCACGTAATGCACATAACGGGCTTATGCGCTTAATGCGCTTCGCGGTAACGGTCCCGAATGGTCAAAACCTCGTCAAACCCATACAAAAAGGCTTGCACACACTGGGGGTCAAAGTGGGTGCCCGATCCTGCGTTCAGAAAATCGACCGCCTCCTCCAGCGACCACGCTTTTTTGTAGGGGCGCTCCGAGGTCAGGGCGTCAAACACATCGGCGACCGCCACGATCCGGCTAAACACCGGAATCGCCTCGCCTTTGAGGCCTTGCGGGTAACCACTGCCATCGAATTTTTCATGGTGTCCCAGGGCAATTTCGGCACCGGCCTGTAGCACTTTGGAACTGCTGTCTTTGAGCAACTCATACCCGTAGAGGGCATGCTGTTTCATGGTTTCGAAGTCGGTGGCGTCAAGCCGTTCGGGTTTGAGCAAGATGTTGTCAGAGATGCCCACCTTGCCAATGTCGTGCATGGGGGCGGCTTCGAGCAACAGCTCCTGCGCATCGGCAGGCAGGCCCAGATTTTTGGCAATGAGCTGCGAGTAGTGGGCCATGCGCAAAATATGCCCCCCGGTCTCGGGGTCCCGGTATTCCGCTGCTTTGCACAGGCGCAACACGGTCTCGCGTTCACGTTGCAAGATTTCTTCGGTCGCCTTGCGGACTTCAGCGGCCAGCCACTGCGCGTGGTCGGCCAGCTTGCGCCGCGCCGTGCTCAAGCTCAACATGTTTTTTGCGCGCGCCAAAAACTCTACCTTGTCGACCGGCTTGGCCAGAAAGTCGTTGACCCCGGCATCGAGGGCGCGGTAGCGCACATGCTTTTGGTCGTTGGCGGTGATCATGAGGATGGGCACATCCGCGCAATGCGCAATGCCACGCAGCCGCTGCATGAATTCCAGACCGTCCATGCCGGGCATCATGTAGTCCACAATGACCAAGTCCGGGGTATGCGTGGCGGCCCAGTCCAAGCCCTCCTGCGGGCGACCAAAACCATGACAGCGACAGTTGCCAAGCTTGTAGATCAAGGCCTCTAGCAACAGGAGGTTGATCTCCGTGTCGTCAATGATGAGTACATCGTGCATGCGCTGAGTATCTCCCTAAACGTGGCCCTGCAAAGCCGTAATGCGATGGCGAAGCGCCCCCACCAACAGGTCGACCTCTGCCAACAGCGAGGCCACCAATTGCGCAGCCCCCTCGCCATTGCCGTGGGTGGCATAGGTCTCTAAACGGCGGGCCAGGGTTACGGCGGGCTGCGCCCCCATCAGGGCGAACATCGACCGCAGCCCGTGGCTTTGGAACAAAAGCCCTGGATAGTCCGCTTGCGCCAGCAGGGCTTGCATGCGCGTGCGTTCCCGCGGCCACCGTTCCACAAAATTGGGCGCCACGATATCCACCATCTCGCCATCCGCATCACGGAGTGCGGCGGCATAGTTGAACGGACCGCTGGGCAGCGCCACAGCGACGGTGGTGGACAGTTCACCCAGCAAACCCATTGGCGAAGCCGGCTTGCCTGCCACGGCCAGGTGGCTGATTTTGAGCTGCAACTCTGCCGACTGGATGGGCTTGGCGATGTGCTCATCCATGCCCGCCTCCAGGCAGCGATCCCGGTCAGCGGCCATGGCGTTGGCGGTCATGGCGATGATGGGAGTGCGGCGTCCGCGTTCGTGGGCGCGAATGTGACGCGTGGCCTCCAGGCCGTCCATCACGGGCATCATCATGTCCATCAGCACCAGGTCGAAGTGGCCGCGCGCCATCTTTTGTATGGCGATGCGGCCGTGGCGTGCGACCGTGACATGGTGCCCCCAACGCTGCAACAGCGTGAGTGCCAGTTTTTGATTGATGAGGTGGTCTTCCACCAGCAAGATGCGCAGGCCTGCGGGGCTACCCTGCGCGCGCGGCTGAGCCACCCGCGGCTGCTGGGCGCCGGTGGGGCTGCCCAGCACGCGCAACACCGTGTCCTTGAGTTCGTGAGCGGTGAAGGGCTTGGACAAGCTGGCATGGATGCCATCCCCCGCCCGCCCCGCAGTGGCGTCGCGCTTGGTGCCGGGGCGGACCATCAAGACCACGGGAACTGCACGGCCACCCAGCGCACCGGCCAGGCATGTGGTGGGGTCGCGTCCGTCCAGGTCGGGCATGTGGGCGTCCAGCAAGACCATATCGCACCGGGGGCGCGAGTGGTCGGGTGCAGCACCACGCAGCCAGGCATGGGCCGCATCTACCGAGCTAACCGCGCTGGCCTGTGCGCCCCACGCGTGCAGGGTGCTGCAAATGACCTGGCGGTGCAGTGGGTGGTCATCTACCACCAACACATGCAGCGCAGCAAACGATGGCAGCGGGACCTCAGGCGCGACGGCGTGGGGATCGGCTTGCAGCATCGCTGTAAAGCGGAACACGCTGCCTTGGCCCGGCACGCTGTCCACGGCAATGCGCCCCCCCATGCCCTCGACCAGGCGGGCGCTGATCGTGAGCCCGAGGCCCGTGCCCCCGTAGTGACGGGTGGTGGAACCATCTTCCTGGGAAAACGGATCAAAAATCACCGCCATCTTGGAGGCAGGTATCCCCCGTCCGGTGTCATGAATGGCGCACTGCAATTCGACCTGCCCCTGCGGACCACATTGGTGCCTTACCCGCAATACCACTTCGCCTTGGCGGGTGAACTTGATGGCGTTGCCCAACAGGTTGACCAGCACCTGGCGCAGTCGGCCGGGGTCTCCAATCAGTGCGTCCGGCACATCCGGCGGCACATCGCAGACCAACTCGAGGCCCTTTGCGTCTGCCTGCAAGGTTACGGCATGCAGGGCTTCTCGCAGGGTGTGCGTCAGGCTGAATGCAATGGACTCGATGCCGAGCTTGCCAGCTTCTATTTTCGAAAAATCCAAGATATCGTTGATGACCCGCAGCAAGGCCTCGGACGATGTTTTGACCATGGACAAATGTTCCCGTTGCTGGGCGTCCAGCGGACTGTCCATCAACAACTCGGTCATGCCCATCACGCCGTTCATGGGCGTGCGAATTTCGTGGCTCATGGTGGCGAGAAAGTGGGACTTGGCCCGGTTGGCCTCCTCGGCCACCTCTTTGGCCTTTTGAAGCTCATCCGAGATGTAACGGGCCTGTGTCACATCGGTGAGATAGCCATTCCATACCCAGTTGCCCTGGGCATTTCGTTGGGGCTGCGACTCGCCCCGCACCCACAACATTTCCATGGTTTGGATGTTGAACACGCGAAACTCCATAGCCCACGGCCCGGTGGTGGCCAGTGCGTGCAGCAATGACCGGGCCACCTGTTTGCGGTCCTTGGGGTGCACCCGGCGCAAAAAGGCAGACGCGCTCGCCGCCAGTTCTTCGGTGTTCACGCCCAACAAGGTCTGGGCCGCGTGGCTGATAAACGTGATTTGAAAATGCCCTTCGGCCGTCAATCGGTACTGGAACACGGCCACCGGGATGTGCCAGGTCACCTCGCGAAGGCGCTCATCTGCCTCCTTGACGCGCGTCAGGTCTTGCCAAATGCCGGTAAACAGGGTTTCGCCACTGGGGGTGTAGCCAGGCTCGGGGTTCATGTCTGCCCGTATCCAGCGAATCGTGCCGTCGGGCAATGCAATGCGGAATTCCCCACTCCACTCCTGGTGCCGCTGGGCCGCGATGCCCATCGCCTCGTACACCATGGCGCGGTCTTCTTCCACTACCTGCTGGAGGGCCAAGGTAGGGGTATGCAGCAGGGCATCCACCGCCAATGCACGCACCTCTTGCACCCGCTCACTCACAAAGGTGTAGCGGTGGCTCTGGGGACCAATTTGCACCTGGAAGATCGCACCTGGCACGGTGTTGGTGATGTGGCGCAAGCGTGCCTGCGCCGCGAGCAGGATGACTTCCATGCGCTTGCGCGACGAGATATCGGTGCACGCAGCAACGTATTGGCACGGATGGCCCGCAGCGTCTTTGAGTGGAACAATGGTGGCGTCCACCCAGTACAAGTGACCGTCTTTGGAGCGGTTGCATATCTCGCCACGCCACACTTTTCCAGCCGCAATTTCGACCCACAAATGCCGAAAATGGGCTGCGCCCTGCACGCCGGCATTGATCAGGCGATGGTTCTTCCCCAGCCATTCGCTGCGGGTGTAGCCTGTGGTGTGGCAGAACTTGTCGTTCACATAAAGGATGTCGCCCGCCGTATTGGTCATGCTGACCATGGCATGCTGGTCCCAGCCTTGCTGCAAATGGGTGAGTTCGCGCAAGGCGGACCGCATCGCCTGATGAGGGTCACCCGCGTGCGTCTCGTTGCGGGTGCTAGACAGCGCGTTGTCGAGCACAGGGCCGTGCATGGTGGCGTGCAGGCTGCGGTCCACCCATGCGGCCACGCCGCGCAGTGCGTGTGCTGCGGCCGCTGACACGTCTGCCCGCTCTGCCAATGCCAACCACTCGGGCAGCACCGCCTGCCAATCTGTACCTTCGAGCCCGAGGTACTCGCCAAATGGGCTGTGCAGCAAGTTTTTGGAGCCGTCCATCGCCGCGCCAGTCATCGAAACTTCAATAGGTTGCATGCGCCTGCCTCAACGATGAAATGTGCCACCCGGCCTGCGACACGCTCTGCCGCAGGCTCTTGTCAAAAATCTCATTTATTTTGTAGTTAACAATTTAACTATATTTTATAGAAGTTTGATCCAATCGTGCAAGTGGTTTATTTTGCGTTCAACGTGCATCAATTCAACGAGTGTGGGGAGCATGCCGTGCGCTACGGTGCGGTGCAGACCGGGGTCTAGCATCGTGCCCCCAGAGGGAGGCCGAGACCCGCAAGGCCCGCGAGGGACAGTGGCCCCGTCAGAAAACAGGAGGTCGCTTGGACAGAAATGCGTGAATGCCCTCGCGGTGCTCGGCTGAGTCCGCATAGGCATAGTGGGCAGCAGCGTCGTGCACCGGGGAGCGCGGGCCAGGATCGGTGCATGCCCGCAGCGTTTGTTTGTTGTGGCGGGCTGCGTGCGGCGCCAATTGCAGGATGCGCCGTATGACGCCCTCATAGACGACCGCAAACTCCGCGCTGGTGCTCACATGGGTTAGAAATCCCCTGTGCAACAGGGCTGGCGCATCGAACACTGCAGCGGCAAGTAGCATGGCCCTGGCAACGCTAGCCCCTGCCACCTGACTGATGAGGGCAGCCTCACGCGGTGCGATGGGAAACCCCAGCAGGCCAATAGGCGCACCAAAACGAGCGCTGTCAGTCGCGATCCGAATGTCGCAACAACTGGCCAGCTCCATGCCCGCGCCCATGCAGTGGCCTTCGATCAAGGCCACAACCGGAACATCACAGTCCAGAATCGCCCGCAAAGCCCCCCAGACGACCTCCTCATGAAACGCGCGGAGTTGGGCGGGATCAAAACGGAAGCTTGGGTATTCAGAGATATCGCCGCCAGCGCAAAACTGTCCCTGTGCGCCCCGCAGCACCACGCAACGCAGCGAGGGGTCTTGGTGGGCGGCAACAAACGCGGCCTCTAGCGCAGCCCACATGCTGCGCGACATGGCATTGCGCTTTTCCGGGTGCGACAAGCACACCTCACGCACTCCCGGCAGGCCATAGGCATCGTGCCGAATGACGACCGTACCCTTCATCACCTTGCCCCGTATGCCTTGCAAATGCGTGGGGGTATCAACGCCCGCGACGCTCGGCCCACAACCACAACGCAACGCCCGCCAGGAACATCGGCACGCACAGCCATTGCCCCATGCTCATCCCCAAGCCCAGCAGGCCGAGGTGGGCGTCGGGCTCTCTGAAAAATTCTGCAATAAACCGGAAGCTGGCGTATCCCACCAGGAATGCGCTGGCCACCTGCCCTTGCTTGCGGGGGGTGCGGGCGTACCACCATAGCAGTACGAACAAAAGCACTCCCTCCAACAGAAACTGGTAAATCTGCGAGGGGTGACGCGGCGCATCGCCAGCCCCCCTGAACACCATAGCCCAAGGCAACGCGGGGTCTGCCAGCCGTCCCCACAGCTCACCGTTAATGAAATTGCCTACCCGCCCGCTGGCCAATCCGGTGGGCACGCACGGGGCGACAAAATCAGCCACTTCCCAAAATGGCTTCTTGCGGCTGACGGCAAACCACACCATGGCAGCAATCACACCCAACATGCCACCGTGAAAGCTCATTCCGCCCTGCCAGACGAAGAACACCTCCAAGGGGTGTGCTAGGTAGTACAGGGGTTTGTAAAACAGGCAGTAGCCAATACGGCCGCCCAGCACAACGCCTATGACGCCCAAAAAAAGAATGTCCTCGACCTCTTTATAGCCCCAAGCGCCCGCACCCAGACGCCCGGCATAAGGGGCATGCCGCAAACGCCTGGAGCCGAGATACAGAAAGAGGCCAAATGCAAGCAGGTAAGTTATGCCGTACCAGTGCACGGCCACCGGCCCGAGTTGCAGCGCGACGGGATCAATCGAAGGATGATTCAACATAGGGGCCAGTCATGGGCCGCACCCTGTGCAGGCCAAGGGTTTCAGAAAAAATCAGTCCAGCAGGGACAAGTCACGCACCGCACCCTTGTCAGCCGACATCACCAGTTTGGCGTAGGCCTTGAGCGCAGCTGACACTTTGCGGGGACGGGCTTGGGCTGGCTTCCAGCCCAGCTTGTCCTGCTCGAGCCGGCGCGCGGCCAACTCTTCGTCCGACACCAACACGTTGATGGAACGGTTGGGGATATCGATGCGGATGCGGTCACCATTGCGAACCAAACCGATGGCACCGCCCGCAGCGGCCTCTGGCGAGGCATGACCAATGGACAGCCCCGAGGTGCCGCCCGAGAAGCGGCCATCGGTCAGCAAGGCGCAAGCTTTGCCCAAGCCCTTGGACTTGATGTAGCTGGTGGGATAGAGCATCTCCTGCATGCCAGGGCCGCCCTTGGGGCCTTCGTAACGCACGATGACCACGTCACCCGCCACCACCTTGTCTGCCAAGATGTTGGCCACTGCTTCGTCCTGCGACTCCACCACGTGAGCGGGGCCTTCAAACACCAGCAAGCTGTCGTCCACACCGGCGGTTTTGACCACACAACCGTTGAGCGCGATGTTGCCAACCAGCACGGCCAGGCCGCCTTCTTTGCTGAAGGCGTGCTCGAACGAGCGGATGCACCCTTCAGCGCGGTCACTGTCGAGGCTGGGCCAACGAGCAGCCTGGCTGAACGCCACCTGCGTGGGGATGCCACCGGGGCCTGCCATGTAAAAAGTTTTGACGGCATCGGAGGGGTTGCGGGCAATGTCCCACTGATCCAGCGCATGCTTCATGGTCTTGCTGTGCACGGTGGGCACATCGGTGTGCAAGCGGCCTGCACGGTCCAACTCACCCAAAATGCCCATGATGCCGCCAGCGCGGTGCACATCTTCAATGTGGTACTTGTTGGTGTTGGGGGCCACCTTGCACAACTGCGGCACGATCTTGGACATGCGGTCGATGTCGGCCATGGTGAAGTCGATTTCTGCCTCCTGAGCAATGGCCAGAATGTGCAGGATGGTGTTGGTGGAGCCACCCATCGCAATATCCAGCGCAATCGCGTTTTCAAACGCCTTAAAGCCCATGGAGCGCGGCAAGATGCTGCTGTCTTCCTCTTCGTAGTAGCGTTTGCACAGCTCTACCGCCAAGTGGCCTGCACGCTTAAACAATTGCTCACGGTCGGCATGGGTGGCCAATACGGTGCCGTTGCCGGGCAAGGACAAGCCCAGGGCTTCGGTGAGGCAGTTCATCGAGTTGGCGGTGAACATGCCGGAGCACGAACCGCAAGTAGGGCACGCGGAGCGTTCGACCTCGGCAACGTCTGCGTCGCTGACCTTGTCGTCAGCAGCCATCACCATCGCGTCAACCAAATCGAGCTTTTTGAACTCGATCTTCTGAGTGGTGGGGTTGAGCAGCTTGACCTTGCCCGCTTCCATAGGGCCACCGGAGACAAACACGACGGGAATGTTCAGCCGCATCGCAGCCATGAGCATGCCGGGGGTGATCTTGTCGCAGTTGGAGATGCACACCATGGCGTCTGCACAGTGGGCATTGACCATGTACTCCACGCTGTCAGCAATAACATCCCGGCTGGGCAACGAGTACAGCATGCCGTCGTGCCCCATGGCAATGCCGTCGTCCACTGCGATGGTGTTGAACTCTTTGGCAACACCGCCTGCGGCCTCAATTTCGCGTGCGACGAGTTGACCCAAGTCCTTCAAATGCACATGGCCGGGCACAAACTGCGTAAACGAATTAACCACCGCGATGATGGGCTTGCTGAAGTCTGCGTCCTTCATGCCGGTGGCGCGCCACAAAGCGCGTGCACCTGCCATGTTGCGGCCAGCAGTAGAAGTCTTGGAACGATAGGCGGGCATGGTGTGAGATAGAGAAATAGGAAAGATGGTGGAAGCGGCGCCGATTATCTACGAGCGGGCGGCTCACGGCGCCGCTTCACCCCCTTTATCCCCATGGCCTCTCGCTGCCGGTCGATGCGGGCCTGCACGCGCGCTGCTTCGCGCTGCATGGCTTTTCGCTTGGTGTACCCCGTCATGTCTGCCACGGTCCACCATACAAAGGCTAGCGCAAAAGGCGCGAGCACCTTCAACCAAGACCATGCCGCCACGGGGTCCACGTCCATCACTTTCAGAACGATTAGCAAGATCCCCAGAAGTAAGAAAGCCATTCAACTTCTCCGATTATCAGCACGGCTATCGCCACATGCCGAGTCAAAAACTACAATGCTCAGCTCACTGTTCTCAACGTTGGCAGGAAACCATGAACCGTTTATGTATCCGCATTATGTCCACGATGCTACTGGCAGCTGCGCCGCTGGCGTGGGCAGACCCCAAGCTGGCAACTGCAAAGAACTGCATGACATGCCATATGGTGGACAAAAAAGTACTCGGCCCCTCCTTCAAGGACATTGCCAGCAAATACAAAGGCGATAAATCAGCCGTGGACCGCCTAGCTATCAAGATCATGAAGGGCGGCAGCGGAGTGTGGGGCACTGCCTATATGCCTGCCAACGCCCAGGTCAACGAAGCGGAAGCAAAAAAGCTGGCCACATGGGTGTTGTCGCTGAACCAATGATCGACCGATGTCAATAAAAAAGCCGCTGTGAACAGCGGCTTTTTTTGTACGTGAGGCAGCCCGAGGCTGGCCACACGCGCTATCGGCCATCAATACGCCTGGCCGAGCTGGTCGAGGATGGCGGGATTTTCCAAGGTGCTGGTGTCTTGGGTAATGGCTTCGCCTTTGGCCAGCGATCGCAGCAAGCGGCGCATGATCTTGCCAGAGCGGGTCTTGGGCAGGTTTTCGCCGAAGCGGATGTCTTTGGGTTTGGCAATGGGGCCAATTTCTTTGGCTACCCAATCCCGCAACTCTTTGGCGATGGCCTTGGCTTCGTCGCCTTCCGGACGGGCCCGCTTGAGCACCACAAAGGCGCAGATGGCCTCGCCCGTCAGGTCATCCGGGCGACCCACTACGGCAGCCTCTGCCACCAGATCCGACTTGGCGACCAACGCGGACTCAATTTCCATGGTGCCCATGCGGTGGCCCGATACGTTGAGCACGTCATCAATGCGGCCAGTGATTCGGAAATAGCCACGGTCCGCACTCCGCACTGCGCCATCACCCGCCAAGTAGTAGCCCTTGAGCTCGTCAGGGAAGTAGCTCTTCTTAAAGCGCTCGGGGTCGTTCCAGATGGTGCGGATCATCGAAGGCCATGGGCGCTTCACCACCAGAATGCCACCGGAACCATTGGGCATTTCGTTGCCACTTTCATCGACGATGGCGGCCATGATGCCTGGCAAGGGCAAGGTGCAGCTACCGGGCACCAAGGGCGTGGCACCTGGCATTGGGCTCATCATGTGACCACCGGTTTCGGTTTGCCAGAAGGTATCGACGATGGGGCAGTTCTCATGGCCCACGTTTTTGTAATACCACATCCAGGCTTCGGGATTGATGGGCTCGCCCACCGAACCCAGAATGCGCAGGCTGGAGAGATCCGAGCGGTCTGGGTGCACCGAGGCATCTGCCTCGGCGGCCTTGATCAGCGAACGGATGGCCGTAGGTGCGGTGTAGAAGATGGTGCACTTATGGCGCTCAATCATTTGCCAGAATCGACCGGCATTCGGGAAGGTCGGCACGCCTTCAAAAATGATCTGCGTAGCGCCTGCGGCCAAGGGTCCGTAAGCCACATAGGTGTGGCCGGTGATCCAGCCGATGTCGGCGGTACACCAAAACACGTCCTCGGGCTGGAGGTCAAACGTCCAATCCATGGTGAGCTTCGCCCACAACAGGTATCCGCCAGTGGAGTGCTGCACGCCTTTGGGCTTGCCGGTAGAGCCCGAGGTGTAGAGGATGAACAAGGGGTGCTCAGCCCCCACGGGCACCGGTGCGCAGTCAGTGCTCTTGCCGGCCACCGCCTCATCAAAGGTTTTGTCACGCCCAGCCACCATGTTGCAGGGGGTCTGGGTGCGCTGGTACACGTAGACGGTTTGGATGGACTGGCATCCCCCCATGGCAATGCCCTCGTCCACAATGGACTTGAGGGGCAGCTCTTTGCCGCCCCGCATCTGGTAGTTGCTGGTGATGACCGCCACTGCGCCTGCATCGATGATGCGTTCTTGCAATGCCTTGGCCGAGAAACCACCAAACACCACGCTGTGTGTCGCGCCGATACGGGCACAGGCTTGCATGGCAATCACGCCTTCGAGCGTCATGGGCATGTAGACCAGCACGCGATCGCCCTTCTTGATGCCATCCGCCTTCAAGGCGTTCGCAAACTGGCTCACCCGGGCGAGCAACTCTTTGTAGGTGGTTTTGGTGACGGCGCCGTCATCGGCCTCAAAAATCACGGCGACCTTGTTTTCAGTGGGCGTACCGATGTGTTTGTCCAGGCAGTTGGCGGAGGCATTCAACTCGCCGTCATCAAACCACTTGTAGAACGGCGCATTGGATTCGTCGAGGGTGCGGGTGAAAGGCTTGTTCCACACCACGTTGGACCTGGCCAGCCGAGACCAGAAACCTTCAAAATCCTTGTCAGCCTGCTCGCACAGGGCGTTGTAGCCATCCATGCCAGAGATACGGGCCGCCTTGACGACAGCATCGCTGGGTGGGAACACCCGGTTTTCGACCAAGACGGACTGAATGGCAGAGGGGGAAGCGCTCACAGATTGGACTCCTCGAATGTTTTAAAAACTGCGCGCATGGTCATATCACGCACTTACAAATCACTGACTGTCGGACTCAGCACATGGTCGTCAGAATCACGTACGTCGGTTTGGCTAAACTCACCCGACCCGCGGTGCCCAGCGCTGCACATCCAACCCATCCACACCCATGAACACTACCATCCGCCAAGAAGACCTGATTGAATCTGTGTCCTCTGCTCTGCAGTACATCAGCTACTACCACCCCGCCGACTACATCGCCCATTTGGCCCGCGCGTACGAGCGCGAGCAGAGCCCTGCTGCCAAAGACGCGATCGCCCAGATCTTGACGAACAGCAAAATGAGCGCCACCGGCCACCGGCCCATCTGCCAAGACACTGGCATCGTCAACGTATTCCTCAAAGTAGGCATGGATGTGCGTTGGGAAGGATTTACCGGAAGTCTGGATGACGCCATCAATGAAGGGGTCCGCCAAGGCTACAACCACCCCGACAACACGCTGCGCGCCTCGGTGGTTGCAGACCCCGAGTTCCTCCGCAAGAACACCAAAGACAACACCCCCGCAGTGATCTTTACCGAAATTGTTCCTGGCAACACCGTTGAAGTGACGGTAGCAGCCAAGGGCGGCGGCAGCGAAAACAAAAGCAAGATGATCATGCTCAACCCCGGTGACAGCGTGGTCGACTGGGTTCTGAAAACCGTGCCCACCATGGGTGCAGGCTGGTGTCCGCCGGGCATGCTGGGCATTGGCATCGGCGGTACTGCGGAGAAGGCGGTGCTGATGGCCAAGGAAAGCCTGATGGACGACCTCGACATGTACGAACTGCAGGCAAAAGCCAGCAGCGGAGCCACCTTGGACAAGGTCGAAGAACTGCGCCTGGAACTGTTCGAGAAGGTGAATGCACTGGGTATCGGCGCTCAAGGTCTTGGCGGCCTAACCACCGTGCTGGACGTAAAAATCAAGATGTACCCTACCCACGCCGCCAGCAAGCCCGTGGCCATGATTCCCAACTGCGCGGCGACCCGCCACGCCCACTTTGTCCTAGACGGCTCGGGCCCGGTGTACATAGACCCGCCGAGCTTGGATCTGTGGCCCAACGTCAACTGGACACCCGACACCCAAAAAAGCAAACGGGTGGACCTGAACGCCCTGACACCCGCTGAGGTCGCGAGTTGGAAACCAGGCCAAACCCTATTGCTCAACGGCAAGATGCTGACCGGCCGCGACGCAGCCCACAAGCGCATCCAAGGCATGCTGGCCAAAGGCGAGAAATTGCCGGTGGACTTTACCAACCGCGTCATTTACTACGTGGGCCCGGTGGACCCTGTAGCGGGGGAAGCGGTTGGCCCCGCAGGCCCCACCACGGCCACGCGCATGGATGGCTTCACCGAAATGATGCTGGCACAAACCGGCCTGATTGCCATGGTCGGCAAAGCAGAGCGTGGCCCGGTAGCCATTGAAGCCATCAAGAAGCACCAAAGCGCTTACCTGATGGCCGTGGGCGGTGCGGCTTACCTCGTGTCCAAAGCAATCAAGCATGCCAAAGTGGTGGGATTTGAAGACTTGGGCATGGAAGCGATTTATGAGTTCGACGTAGTAGACATGCCAGTGACCGTAGCGGTAGATGCAGGTGGCACCAGTGCCCATATCACCGGCCCTGCAGAATGGCAGAAAAAAATTGCTACCGGTGAGTTCAAGAACATCCCAGTGACATCCCGCTAACCCCTTGCCCACCATGAGCAAGTGCCCCATCGGGGTTTTTGACAGCGGCGTGGGTGGCCTGAGTGTCCTTCGGGCGCTCAGGGCAGAACTGCCCTACGAACATTTCGTCTACGTGGCAGACAGTGGTCACGCGCCCTATGGGGAACGCGACGATGCGTACCTGATTGAGCGCGCGCGCGCGATTGCCCAGTGGTTCAAGGACAGGCATCACATCAAAGCGTTGGTAGTGGCATGCAACACCGCTACTGCTGCAGCCATTCATGTGCTGCGTGAAGCGCATACCGACATCCCGATTATCGGCATCGAGCCAGCGCTCAAACCTGCCGTGCTGCAAAGCACCACCAAGGTCATCGGCGTGATGGCTACGCGAAGCACCTTGGCCAGTGAAAAGTTCAAGCGCCTGATGACCTCATTGGAAGACCAGGCACGCTTTCTTCTACAACCTTGCCCGGACTTGGTGCCAGCCATCGAAGCGTTTGACTCCGTCAGGATACAAACTGCCTGCGCGCATTATGCGAGTGCCTTGGGCAGATTTGGATTGACCACTGGGCACATTGACACCTTGGTGCTAGGTTGTACGCACTACCCCTTTGCCGAAGATGCACTGCGTCGGACCACAGGCAACGCCGTAAAGTACCTTGATGGGGGTGAACCGGTCGCAAGGCAGACAAGACGTCTGCTAGAGGCTGCGCAGCTGCTCTACACAAGCAGGGAACCTCATGTGGGGACGACCACATTATTCAGTTCAGGAGAGCCCGCGTCGTTAGCAATTGCGGCCCAACGCTGGCTCGGCTTACATTCTGAAGCGTTGATGTTGGCTGCATGAGCAAGTGCCTTGGCGTGCCCGGAGGGGATCGAACCCCCGACCCACAGCTTAGAAGGCTGTTGCTCTATCCGACTGAGCTACGGGCACCAAAAACAAAGGCTCTAAAGCATATCAACTTCAGAGCCTTCGTAGAAAATGGTCGGGGCGGCGGGATTCGAACTCGCGACCCTCTGCTCCCAAAGCAGATGCGCTACCAGGCTGCGCTACACCCCGACAGCTAATATTCTAACCCGATTAAGTGGTCTTTTCGTTCCAGTCCTGATAATTTACGCAGACATGACACAGCCCTTGCCCAACCTGCCATGGCTCGCGCCCGAAGATCCATTTCCACCCATCTTTGAAGCATGGGGAGACCACACTCCCGCACCTGGGCTATTGGCGGCTGGAGGGGCACTGAGTACGACCAATCTCCTCAACGCATATTCCCATGGAATTTTTCCGTGGTTTAGCGAGGACCAGCCCATTCTTTGGTGGAGTACCAACCCCCGCATGACCTTGCATACGCCAGAATTCAGACTGCACCGATCACTTCGCAAAGTCATTCGTAAATTCATCGCCACACCGGGTGCCGAGATCTGCATCAATCATGATTTTCATGCGGTGATCGACGCATGCTCTTCGAGCGTACGCCGTGGTCAGACCGGAACCTGGATCAGTCCGCAAATCAGAGTAGCTTACGAAAATCTACACCGGGAAGGGTATGCGCACAGTGTAGAAACGTGGCAGGACGGCGAGCTTACCGGAGGGCTCTATTGCGTGGCGATAGGCAGAGCGGTATTTGGTGAGTCCATGTTTGCCAACCGGACCGATGCATCCAAGATTGCCCTCGCTGCCTTGGTTGGCATGACGAGGTCACAGGGGGTCAACTGGATCGACTGCCAACAAGTTACCGACCATTTGGCGTTCATGGGTGCGCGCCCCATTGATCGGACAGTGTTTGCGCAGAGCGTGTCAGTATCTTTGCGGGAACAACCAATCGACTGGACGTTCCAACCCGTATACTGGGACGAGTTGTTGTCTGCCTGTGCAACCCCTCCATGACGGCCTTGCCCGAAACACCGTTACCCCCACTCCAGTTTTACGCTACGGCGGCTTACGAATGCAGCTATTTGGCCGGCCAGCAAGCGCGCTCACAGGTAGCGACCCCCAATCACCAAATTGACACCGCAACGTATTCGCGGCTTGTCGCATCGGGGTTTCGTCGGAGCGGCCTGTTCACCTACAGACCCCGCTGTGACAATTGCCACGCGTGCATACCTCTTCGAATTCCTGTCGCTGACTTCAAGGCTGACAAGAGTCAACGTCGAGCACTGCAGCGGCACGGAAACCTGCAGGCTCGCGTGATGCAGTTGGCCTTTAGCCACGAACATTACGCGCTGTATTTGCGGTACCAGTTGCACCGTCACCCCGGAGGCGGGATGGACGAAGACGACATTGACCAGTACATCCAGTTTCTGCTGAAAAGCGGCGTGGACTCCCGCTTGGTTGAATTTCGTGCACCCACGGATTCCCCCGACGGTGAGGGCGAACTTAAGCTGGTTGCCATTGTCGATTTTCTGGACAATGGCATATCTGCTGTTTACACTTTTTTTGAACCGGAACCCTCTACCAGTTATGGAACTTTTGCGGTGCTGTGGCAAATTGAGCAAGCCCGAATCATGGGGCTGCCGCATGTCTATCTGGGCTACTGGATACGCGAGAGTCTCAAAATGAACTACAAATCTCGCTTTCAACCGCACGAGCTGTGGCAGAACGAGCAATGGATCAGACCCGGCCTGCTATAGCAGCGCCGACTGTCACTTTGCCGGGTTAACATCCTGCAAAGTACCAATATGACAAAAAAAGAGCATGACCCACAAACCGCTCCGGCCGTCCAAGTGCTGGAGCGCATGTTTACACTGATTGATGTGTTGGCATCCCGAGAGGACGCAATCCCTCTCAAGGAGATCAGTGAGCGGGCTGGACTACACCCTTCCACTGCCCACCGAATACTGAATGACTTGGTAAGCGGAAGATTTGTTGACCGCCCGCAATCGGGGAGCTATCGATTGGGAATGCGCCTCTTAGAGTTGGGCAATATGGTCAAGGCACGCCTGAATGTCCGTGATGCAGCCTTGGGGCCCATGCGCGAACTGCACAAGCTCATTCAGCAACCGGTGAACCTGAGTTTGCGGCAGGG
Source organism: Rhodoferax sp. (assembly GCA_029865845.1). GTDB lineage: Bacteria > Pseudomonadota > Gammaproteobacteria > Burkholderiales > Burkholderiaceae_C > Allorhodoferax. Next base: position 37,203 of record JARXAM010000052.1, read on the forward strand.
CGATGAAATCATCTACGTGGAACGGGCCTACAGTGAGCGTAGCGGCATGCAGGTAGTTCGCGCCATCGGAGGCCGCGCCCCTTTGCACCTTACCTCGGTTGGCAAGTTGTTTTTGGCGGCCGACGATCCAATACGAATCCGGTCTTATGCCCACCGCACGGGCTTGATGGGGCATACGAAAAACAGCATCACCGATCTAGATGCATTGGAACGCGAACTGTCTCGGGTGCGGCAATATGGACAGGCTAGCGACAATGAAGAGCTCGAACTGGGCGTTCGATGCATGGCAGCCGGTATATATGACGATCAAGGCAAGCTCGTGGCCGGCTTGTCCATTTCCGCCCCATCGGGACGCCTTGAGGACGACTGGCTGCCAAAGCTAAAAGAAACAGCCCGAAACATCTCGGAAACACTGGGTTTCCGACCAATCACAAAAGCGCGTTAAGAACGCCTGCATTCGCGCTCATCGAGTGCATCCACCTCACCTTAGTTGGTGAGGCTTGCCTTTTCAGTACTGCGAAAGGCTACGGGCGACGACCTAACGGAGAAAGGATGCCCGGACTCCACCCAACGTCGCACGCGTTCCGCGTCTGCAATACGGGTGAGCTTACCCGCGGAATCCAAGAACACCATAATCAATTTGCGACCGGCAATTTTTGCTTGCATCACCAAACACTGCCCGGCTTCCGAGATGTAGCCGGTCTTTTGCAGACCAATGTCCCAAGCCGGATTTTTGACCAACCGGTTGGTATTGTTGTATTGCAAAGTTCGCTTGCCTACCTCCACTTGGTATCCCGCAGACGTTGAGAGTTCGCGCAAGGTGGGGTCTCCATATGCGTAACTCACCAAGGTTGCAAGGTCCTTCGCACTGGACTGATTGCGACTACTAAGGCCCGTTGGCTCCACGTATTGGGTATCGGTCATTTGCAGCACACGGGCTTTTTGGTTCATTTGACTCACAAAGAAAGACAGACCTCCTGGAAAGGTCCGACCTAATGCGTGCGCAGCACGATTTTCGCTTGCCATCAAAGCCAAATGCAGCAACTCCCCTCGCGACAGTCGCGTACCTACGCGCAAGCGGGAACTGCTGCCCTTTTCAGTATCCACATCCGCCTGGGAAATTTCAATGGTCTCATCCATTGAAAGGTGGGCTTCGCTGATCACCACCCCTGTCATCAATTTGGTAATTGATGCAATAGGCAAGACCGCGTCTTCATTTTTGCTAAATAACACCTCTTTGGTATCCTGATCCACGATAAACGCCACGCTGGACTTCAACTCCAGTGCGTCCTGCGTGCCACGCAAACCTGCAAGTTGCCCATATGAGGGCTTGGGCAGCTGCCTCGCAACTTTCTTCGCGGCAGATGTGGCACGAGACTGCTTTTTCACTCGTGTTGATTTGTTTGTGGCAACGGACTTTGCGGAAGCTGGCTTTGCTACAGCCTTCTTTCGAGCTTCTGCAGCGGTAGCTTCGGCAGACACCAAAAACGTTGAGGCGGCGACGACAGCGACGCAAATTGAGATAAGTAGGCGGTTCAACGTCGTTCCTTAGAAAAAACACCCTCGCAGCGGATGCCCACACATCGTTTGTTCTTGGCGAAGTTTAATCAAAATATTCCAATTAGATCAACTACTTGCACAGCAAACCTAAACTATTTTGAAAACTACACACATTCATCCCTGGGCTGCGACCTTGATGGCTTTGTTTTGGAGTCTGTTGAGGGCGTTCAGGTAGGCCTTCACCGATGCCACCACGATATCCGGGTCTGCCCCAACCCCATTGACCACTCGCCCGTTGTTCTGCAAACGTACTGTGACTTCGCCTTGGCTTTCGGTAGACCCGCTGATTGCATTGACGGAATACAAGATCATCTCAGCACCGCTTTTGACCAAAGACTCGATGGCTTTCAGCGAGGCATCCACCGGACCGTTCCCGTCAGATTCGCCTTTCAACTCTTGAGTACCCGACGTAAACACCACCGTGGCGCGAGGGCGTTCGCCTGTCTCGCTGTGCTGGGATAACGAGACAAACCCGAAACGTTCCTGCTCCAGCGACACGCTTTCGTCTGCGACGAGCGCCAATACGTCTTCATCGAATATTTCGCTTTTTCGGTCGGCTAGCTCTTTAAAGCGTGCGAAAGCAGCATTCAATTCAGATTCACTGTCGAGCTGCACACCCAAATCCTGCAAACGCTGCCTGAATGCGTTGCGTCCACTGAGCTTGCCCAACACAATCTTGTTTGCCGTCCAGCCGACATCTTCTGCCCGCATGATTTCGTAGGTGTCACGGGCTTTGAGTACGCCGTCCTGGTGAATTCCGGACGCGTGGGCAAATGCATTTGCGCCGACCACTGCCTTGTTTGGTTGCACCACGAAACCGGTCGTCTGGCTGACCATGCGACTGGCAGCCAGAATATGTTTGGTATCAATGCCCAGCTCCAAACCAAAGTAGTCCTTGCGGGTTTTGACTGCCATCACGACTTCTTCTAGGCTGCAATTGCCGGCCCGCTCGCCTAAACCGTTCACAGTGCACTCCACTTGACGGGCACCCCCAATTTTTACCCCAGCCAATGAGTTGGCGACCGCCATGCCCAAGTCGTTATGGCAGTGCACAGACCAGATCGCTTTGTCAGAGTTAGGAATACGCTCACGCAAGTTCTTGATGAAGTTGCCATAAAGCTCGGGAACGGCATAACCCACTGTATCGGGCACATTGATCGTGCTTGCACCTTCGGCGATCACAGCCTCCAACACACGGCACAAAAAATCGGGGTCGCTCCGGTAGCCATCCTCAGGGCTAAACTCGATATCGCCCACCAAGTTACGCGCAAAGCGTACCGACTGTTTCGCTTGCTCCAATACTTGCGCAGGCGTCATGCGCAGCTTCTTTTCCATGTGCAAAGCGGAGGTGGCAATAAAGGTGTGAATCCGGGCGCTGTTAGCGGAGCTCAGCGCCTCCGCAGCGAGAGCGATATCCCTGTCATTGGCGCGAGACAAGGAGCACACCGTCGAATCTTTGATGACTTGAGAAATCAACCTCACGGCCTCGAAATCGCCATTCGAACTGGCCGCAAAACCTGCCTCAATCACATCGACCCTCAAGCGCTCCAGTTGGCGGGCAATCCGCAGCTTTTCGTCGCGCGTCATCGACGCCCCAGGGGACTGCTCGCCGTCACGCAAGGTAGTGTCGAAAATGATCAGTTTGTCAGCCATAGGTACCTCGTCATCCTAAAACTACATGTGCAAGTCGCGCTCATCGGGCTCGTCGGTGGAGGTGCTGATAACACTTGTCTGCACGCCACGGGCTTTTCTCACGGCATAAATCACGTAGCCACTCAATCCGTAGACCACAAATAGGCCAAAAATCACAGTTGGCGGATCGATATTGATGACTGCGATGCCTAAAGCAATCAGCACGATAACGACGAAGGGGACGCTCTTCTTCATGCTGACATCCTTGAAGCTGTAGAAGGGCACGTTTGTCACCATTGTCAAACCAGCATAAAGAGCAAAACCAAAGGTGATCCAGGCAATGGATATACCCCAAACTGCCTCAATGCCATTGAACCCCAACTCCGTCATCAGCCAGATAAACCCCACCACCAATGCCGCCGCCGCAGGAGATGGCAGCCCCTGAAAGTAGCGCTTATCCACCACCGCCGTGTTGACATTGAACCGGGCAAGGCGCAAGGCTGCGCATGCGCAATACACGAATGCAGCGATCCAACCCCAACGGCCCAGCTCTTTGAGCGCCCAGATATAAGAAATCAGCGCAGGGGCGGCACCAAAGGACACCATGTCGGAAAGAGAATCCATCTGCTCGCCGAAGGCACTTTGGGTATTGGTCATGCGCGCAACGCGGCCATCAAGGCTATCCAAGACCATGGCAAAAAAAATGCCTACACAGGCCAGCTCATAGCGGCCATTCATCGCCATCACGATGCCGTAAAACCCGCCAAACAGCGCTGCCAGCGTAAACAGGTTTGGCAAGACATAAATGCCCTTGCGTCGTTTCACGATTACCACTGCGTCAGCGCCTGCGACTTTTGATTCTGAACCATCATGCATAAATTCTCCTTGCCGGCCACACACAGGTACGCGATCCACGCTGGAGCGCTCCGGGCCGGCACGATTGGGGTGCAGTGTAAAGCAGTGCAACGAGCCCTTCCATTGAGAGGCACGCGCCAACACAAAAGGCCACCGAAGTGGCCTTTTGATGCACCTGTAAGGGCTTAGTTGCGGGTCTGGTCTACCAACTTGTTTTTGGCAATCCAAGGCATCATGGCGCGCAATTGCGAGCCCACCACTTCGATGCTGTGATCGGCGGTGTTGCGACGGCGTGCGGTCATGCTGGGGTAGTTCAAACGGCCTTCCTGGATGAACATCTTGGCGTAGTCACCGTTCTGGATGCGCTTCAAAGCGTTGCGCATAGCCTTGCGGGACTCTTCGTTGATGACTTCAGGGCCGGTGACGTACTCACCGAACTCGGCATTGTTAGAGATGGAGTAGTTCATGTTGGCAATGCCGCCTTCGTAGATCAAGTCCACAATCAGCTTCAGCTCATGCAAGCACTCGAAGTACGCCATTTCAGGGGCATAACCGGCTTCCACTAGGGTCTCGTAACCCATTTTGATGAGTTCCACAGCGCCACCGCACAACACGGCCTGCTCACCGAACAAATCGGTTTCAGTTTCTTCTTTGAAGTTGGTTTCAATGATGCCGGCCTTGCCGCCACCGTTGGCCATCGCGTAGCTCAGAGCCAGGTCACGGGCTTTGCCGGACTTGTCTTGGTGCACGGCAACCAAGTGCGGCACGCCGCCACCTTGGGTGTAGGTGTTGCGCACGGTGTGGCCGGGGGCCTTGGGAGCAACCATCCAGACATCCAGGTCGGCGCGGGGCACGACTTGGTTGTAATGCACGTTGAACCCGTGCGCGAATGCCAAAGAAGCGCCTTGCTTGATGTTGGGAGCCACGTTGTTGGTGTACACCTCGGCGATTTGCTCATCGGGCAACAGGATCATGACCACATCAGCAGCTTTTACTGCATCGTTCACTTCCATCACAGTCAAGCCGGCTTTGCCAACTTTGTCCCAGGAAGCTCCACCCTTGCGCAGACCGACCACAACCTTCACGCCGCTGTCGTTCAAGTTTTGCGCGTGTGCATGGCCTTGGCTGCCGTAACCGATGATGGCAACTGTCTTGCCCTTGATCAGGCTCAGGTCACAATCCTTGTCGTAAAAAACTTTCATTTTCTCTCCGAAATAAATATTGGCGAAAAGCGCCCTGTTGCAAAAACTACCTAAGCTCGGGGCGAACGGTAAACACTGTCGCCAAACAATCCCTGTGTGTTGAGCCAGCCGAAGCGCACACAGGAAAACCCTCATCAAACTCGCAATATCCGCTCACCACGTCCTACGCCACTGGAGCCCGTACGCACCGTCTCGAGAATGGCGGTACGTTCGATAGCTTCCAAAAAGGCGTCGTTCTTGGACTGATCACCTGTGAGTTCGATGGTGTAACTCTTTTCAGTCACGTCGATGATTCGACCACGGAAGATGTCTGCCATGCGTTTCATCTCCTCGCGCTCTTTGCCCACAGCGCGAACCTTCACCATCATCAGCTCACGCTCGATGTAGGCACCTTCCGAGAGATCTACCACCTTTACCACTTCAATCAAGCGGTTCAGATGCTTGGTAATTTGTTCAATCACGTCATCCGAGCCATGTGTCTGGATGGTCATGCGCGACAAACTCGGATCTTCCGTGGGTGCCACGGTTAGGGATTCAATGTTGTAGCCGCGTGCCGAAAACAAGCCCACGACACGCGACAAAGCGCCGGGTTCGTTTTCCAGCAAAACTGCAATGATATGTTTCATAGGTACCGATTCCTCTTTTCGCTGCCCTCCCCGTGTGGCGGTAACCGCACAGCTCGGCAGACAATAGATTCTTCAAAAATGATGGTGCATTGCACACATCGAATGTGTGTGCTGCAGCACCATGTGATGTGCATCCGATTAGAGATCCTCCGAACCGAGCAGCATCTCTGTGATGCCCTTGCCGGCCTGGACCATGGGGAACACGTTTTCAGTGGGATCCGTGCGGAAGTCCAAGAACACCGTGCGGTCCTTCAGTTTACGGGCCTCGCGCAACGCAGGCTCCACATCCTGAGGACGTTCAATCAACATGCCCACGTGTCCGTAGGCCTCTGCCAACTTCACAAAGTTCGGTAATGCATCCATGTAGCTATGGCTGTAGCGACCTTCGTACTCCACCTCTTGCCATTGACGCACCATTCCCAAGTAGCGGTTATTTAGCGAGCAAATCTTGATCGGTGTGTTGTACTGCAGGCAGGTGGAAAGCTCTTGGATATTCATCTGTACCGAGCCTTCGCCAGTGATACAAAACACCTCGCTCTGGGGCTTGGCCAGCTTGATACCCATGGCATAGGGAATGCCAACCCCCATAGTTCCCAAACCACCAGAGTTGATCCAGCGGCGCGGCTCATCAAACTTGTAGTACTGCGCTGCCCACATCTGGTGCTGCCCCACATCTGACGTGATGTAGGTATCCACATCTTTGGTCATATTCCATAGGGTTTCCACCACGAACTGCGGCTTTATCACATCACCGTTACCGGGGTTGTATTTCATGCAGTCCCGTTTGCGCCAGCCTTCGATCGTGTCCCACCATGCTCCCAAGGCATTCGCATCAGGCTTTACGCCACCCTCGCGAATCATCGCAATCATTTCGTTGAGCACATCCTTCACGTCACCCACGATTGGGATATCAACCTTCACCCGCTTGGAGATGCTGGACGGATCGATATCAATATGGATGATCTTGCGCTCGTTCTGGGCAAAGTGCTTGGGGTTGCCAATCACGCGGTCATCAAAACGAGCCCCTACGGCCAGCAGCACATCGCAGTTTTGCATGGCGTTGTTAGCTTCGACAGTACCGTGCATACCCAGCATGCCGAGGAACTTACGGTCACTTGCGGGGTACGCGCCCAAACCCATCAAGGTGTTGGTGCAGGGGTAGCCCAGCATGTCCACCAGAGTGCGAAGCTCGTTGGATGCATTACTTAGCAACACCCCGCCACCGGTATAGATATAAGGACGCTTTGCCGCCAACAACAATTGCAAGGCCTTGCGGATTTGTCCGCCATGGCCCTTGCGCACCGGGTTGTAGGAGCGCATTTCCACGCTCTCGGGGTAGCCGTGATAAGGCACCTTCTTGAAGGACACGTCCTTGGGAATATCCACCACCACGGGGCCGGGACGCCCGCTACGGGCAATGTGGAACGCCTTCTTCATGACTTCCGCCATGTCTTTAGCGTCCTTCACCAAAAAATTGTGCTTGACGATGGGGCGTGTGATACCAACGGTGTCGCACTCTTGGAATGCATCTAGGCCGATCGCGTGCGTAGGCACCTGACCGGAAATGATCACCATGGGGATGCTGTCCATGTAGGCGGTCGCAATGCCCGTCACCGCATTTGTAAGGCCGGGCCCGGATGTCACCAGCGCCACACCCACATCACCGGTCGCACGGGCATATCCATCAGCAGCGTGCACAGCGGCCTGCTCATGGCGTACCAAAACGTGTTGGATCGTGTCTTGCTTGAAAAAAGCGTCGTAAATGTGGAGAACAGCGCCACCGGGGTAGCCCCAGATGTATTTAACGTTCTCCGCTTGAAGCGCTTTGACCAGAACTTCTGCCCCTCTCAATTCGGGAACAGAGGCAGATTTGGACGCAGATGCTGCCGAAGCGATTTCGGCTTTAGAAATTTCCATGATGAACCTTTGTGAATTTCTCTGACGAAAAACCTTGGGTGCCCCTTCGCAAACACTTGTGGAGTCGCGTCGGGACTTAAGGTCAAAGCCATGGGCGCATTGAATGTTGCGCCGGACCAGGACCCGTTTGCCTTTTAATTGCACCGGTATTATGGCATTTGTTTAGACATGCCCTTTCGAACGACGGTTTGCAGTCCTTGCAGGAATGCAATAATCACAGGCTTCTCCACCAGAAATTGCGTTGAGACAGTCTGTCAGACTTTTGTTTATGCCTTCAATGGTCCAGTCACTTGGCAACCGAAAAAGAACTCTCTGATTTCCTGAAAAGTGTCGAAAGACGGGCCTTCAAACGGGCGGTATACCATGTCCGCAACGATGAATCCGCTTTGGATATCGTTCAGGACAGCATGATGAAACTGGCCGAACACTACGGCCACAAGCCGGTTGAAGAGCTCCCCATGCTGTTTCAGCGGATTTTGTCCAACAGCACCCTGGACTGGTTTCGCCGGCAAAAAACTTACAGCGCTCTTTTTTCAACATTGAGTGATTTCGAGTCGGGAACTGAGGACGAAGACTTCAATCTATTGGAGTCCTTGGTGACAGACCAAGGCGGAGAGCAATCGGAAAGTGCGGAAACGCAGACCGAGCGCGCACAAACCTTGCTTTCTATTGAAGAAGAAATTTTGCGGTTGCCGCCACGTCAACGGGAGGCCTTCCTTATGCGTTACTGGGAGGATATGGATGTTGCGGAAACGGCTGCCGCAATGGGTTGCTCACAAGGCAGCGTCAAGACACACTGCTCCAGAGCGGTGCAGGCCCTGGGAAATGCGTTGAAAGGAAAGGGAATTCGGCTATGACAACAAGAAAATCGCACCATTCCGGTGCCGACATACAAGAAGCTGTTGCACGCGCGATTACCTCACGCTTGAACGAGAGCGCCAACGCTTTGCCCCACGACATCTCGGAGCGGCTGAAGGTGGCTCGCATGCAGGCTTTAGCCAAGCGCAAGCTGGTCGCCGAGGCAGTTTCAGACAGCGTCGTGCTCGCACAGTCCGGTCAGGCGACCATGGGAATGCGTTCCGGCTTCCGGAATTGGATGACTCAACTAGGTTCCTGGTTGCCTTTGTTGGCGCTGATCACTGGTATGGTCGTGATCGGGATAGCGCAAGACGATTGGACGGCCCAAGAAATTGCAGACGTGGATACCGAATTGCTGACCGATGCCCTGCCCCCTGCGGCTTACACCGATCCAGGATTTGCACAGTTTTTACGCAACAACCAGGAAAAGTAAGCGCCACTGCCCTTACATTCCTTTTTTCTGACAGCCATGCAACGCCTCCCCTTTCACGCCACTGCCAAGAACGTCGCGTTGACCGCAATTTGCGCAACGGCGATGCTTGGTGCGCCTGAAATGTCATGGGCCCAAAATGTGCCCGCGCCAGTCGCTCAGGCTGGCGCTGCAGCCCCTGCAATTACGTGGGCGAGCCTCACGAACGCACAAAAGACGGCACTTGCACCGCTTCAGACGTCTTGGGAGACACTCACAGACGGACATCAGCGCAAGTGGATTGCCTTGTCGCAGAACTTCAGCAATATGTCTGCTGGCGATAAGGAAAAGCTGCACAGCCGCATGGGCGAATGGGCGGCCCTCAAGCCGAAAGAGCGTCAGCAAGCGCGGCTGAATTTTGCGGAAACCAAGAAAACGCCCGCTGCAGAGCGAGCTGCCAACTGGGAGGCTTACCAAGCCTTGAGCCCCGAAGAGAAAGAGGCATTGGCAAAAAAGGCGACCGCTAAGCCGGCAGGTGCTGCGATTGCGGCCAAAGCACCCTCCCCTCAAAAGTTGACTCCAGTTCCTTTGACGCGCAACTCTCCGGACACCCAAAGAGAGAAACTCGCAGCCCAGCAGCCCGTGGACCGCAACACGCTGCTGCCTTTGGCGCCTGCAGCCAAGCCCACCAGCACCAACTAAGGACCTTGGTTACCCGGCATCTATGCGCGGGCGATACTGAGGTGCCTACAATCTGGCCTTCATTTCTACGAAGGTCGCTACTTTGATGACAATCGCGTTGGACACCCCCGGTCTGTGGCGCCGCATGGCGTGCTGGGTTTACGAAGGCATTCTGCTTTTCGGGGTTGTATTTCTGGCCGGATACCTCTTCGGCACCCTCAGCCAGACGCGTTATGCGTTGGACAACCGGCACGCCCTGCAAGCCTTCTTGTTTGTGGTGCTCGGCATTTACTTCGTCTGGTTTTGGGCCCACGGGCAGACACTGGCCATGAAAACATGGAATATCCGGGTCGTCGGCCGTGACGGCCAAAAGATTACGCAACTGCGCGCTTTGGGGCGCTACGTGTTGAGCTGGGTATGGTTCCTCCCGCCCTTGCTGGCGGTATCGCCCTTTCACCTGTCGGGTGGTGAGATCGTCGTCATCTGCTTGGGCTGGTTTGCTGTCTGGGCAATCTTGAGCCGCTTTCACCCACAACAGCAGTTCTGGCACGACGCGTGGGCTGGCACCCGTCTCGTCACCTCAGCCCCCCTCAGCCGGTGAACGGCGACCCAAAGGCCTCATGGAATCCACGCCTGAAAATCACATTGATCCCGCGGTCAACCCGCAAAAACAACGTCGGGGCTTGAGCCGCATTCTGCATGCAACCCGCTACTCATGGGCTGGCTTGCAAGCCGGGTGGAACGAGCCCGCATTCCGGCAGGAATGTGTTCTGGCATTGGTGCTGCTACCGGCATCCCTTTTTGTGGGCCAAAGCTGGGTAGAGAGCGCCGTCCTCGCGGCAAGCGTC
>JARXAM010000067.1 GCA_029865845.1 Rhodoferax sp.
CAAAGGTGCGCAGGGTCTGCGCGGCAGTCTGGTTGCTCTGCGTCATGCTCTGCAGCGCAGCTTGTACCCAGCGCCCTTTCGCGGCTGCACGACCATGCGCGGCAAACAAGGCACCAGTGCCTATCGGCTTGGTCAGCAGCAGCACATCGCCGACTTGCATGCCGCCTTTGCGCAGCACGCCGGTCATTTGGCCATGGCTGTCCACGTCCACCAGGCCGTTCACTGCAAAGCCCAGCGCCAGCTCCGCGCCTTCGCCGCTGTGCCCGCCGATCAGCGTGCATCCCGCCGCATTGAGCACCTCGACGGCGCCCTGCATCATCTGGCGCAGGGTGGCTTCTACCTGCCGGTCCACGCCAGGCGGTACGGTGGCGATCGCTGTGGCGGTGTGGGGCTGGGCGCCCATGGCAAACAAGTCGCCCAGTGCATGGTTGGCGGCAATGCGTCCGAACACATACGGGTCGTCAACAAACGCGCGGAAAAAGTCCACGCTGTGCACCAGCGCTTTGCCGGGCGGCACGCGCACCACGGCAGCGTCGTCCGGGCTGTCCAGGCCCAGCAGTACATCGGGGTTGGGTTGCACCCACAGGTTTTGCAGTGCACGCGAGAGCACGCTGGCCCCCACCTTGGCGCCACAGCCTCCGCAGCGCATGGCGACTGCGGCTTGCGCCTGTTGGGCTTCTTCAGCGCTTAGCTGAATGGATGCGTTGGCGGATTTCGCGGCTGAAGTCATGCCCGCAAGCCCCGCCACGCCTTGCACGCTAAAGCGCTGCATAAAGCGGCGGTCTATCCAGTCCTTCCAGCGCCAGACCCAGGCACCCGCAAACCCGAGGGCGCCGCGTGAGGCCACGGCAAATTTGTCACCGGTGCTGATTAGCGCCAGCCAGTGGCGCTGCGGGCGGTAGGGCTGCAGGGGCAGACCTTGGACCGCGCGCTGCAGGTTGATGGCCAGCGGCATGCCCATGCGCACGGCAAACACACCGGCTTTCTCCAGCGCAAAGTTCTCCATCGCTGCCACGTCACCCGCCGCAAACACGCGCGGGTCGGTGATGCTTTGCAGCGTGTCGTGCAAGCGAATGCAACGGTTGTCTGTCAGGGCCAAGTGGGTGCCTTGCAGCCAGGCGCCACCGCCGGCTTGGGTAACCCAGAGCACCTCGTCGGCGTCAAACCATTCGCCTTGCGCGCTGCGCAAACGGCCTGCCTGCACTTCCGCCACGGGTGTCTTTAGATGCACTTGCACGCCGCGCTCGGCGAGCACTTTGGCAAAGCGCCTCTGTACACCCGCGTTGTGGGTGGGCAGCAGGCCATCCGAAGTAAACAAGTGGAACTGCGGTGCCAAGTCCGCGCGCCCGGTGGCTTGTGTCTCGGCACGAAGCCGGTATTGCATGGCCAGGCACAGTTCCACACCGCCCGCGCCACCGCCCACGATGGCAATCGTCAGCGGCCGCTTAGCGTGCGCCACTTTGTCGAGCAATTGCAACCAGCGTTGGTTGAAGCCGGTAATGGGTTTGACCGGCACTGCGTATTCAATGGCGCCCATTGCGCGCATCTGCGGCGTGGAGCCGGTGTTGATGGAGACCACGTCGTAATCGATGTCGGGCCGGCCGCGCAGCTGCACCGTGCGCGCCTCACGGTCCAGACCCATCACTTCGGCTTGGATAAAGCGGGCGCCGGTGGCGGCACACAGGCGGCACAGGTCGATGTGCACATCGTCATAAGCGTAGTGCCCCGCCACGTAGCCGGGCAGCATGCCGGAGTAGGGCGTGTGCGCGTCGGTACAAATCAGGGTGATGCGCACGCCGGGCAGCAGGTGCATGGCGAAGTAGCGCAGCGCCACCACATGGCTGTGGCCGCCGCCCACCAACACAATGTCTCTAACGATGGGCGTGGCGGGTGTTTGCATATCTTTGAATTGTGCCGCTACACGCACAGTGGCGAAACGTGGGGGTACGGTTTGCGGCGCCGGGCCGCCCCAAGCGCAAACGCGCCCCCTCGGGGGCAGCGACCCGCAAAGCGGCGGAGCGTGGGGGCACTATTTCAGCCGCGCTTCCAGTCGTGGAACTTGCGCACCCATTCCAATAGCTTGTGCGGCTGGTGTGCGCGCTTCCACGCACCGGCGGCGTATTTGTTGGCCTCGGCCAGCGTGGGGTAGGTGTGGATGGTGCCCAGGATTTTGTTCAGGCCCAGCCCGTGTTTCATGGCCAGCACGTATTCGGCCAGCAGGTCGCCCGCGTGGGTGCCCACGATGGTCACGCCCAAAATCTTGTCTTTGCCCGGCACGGTCAGCACTTTCACAAAGCCGTGGGCCTCGCTGTCTGCAATTGCACGGTCCAAGTCGTCGATGCCGTACTTCGTTACCTCGTAGGCAATGCCGTGCGCCTGGGCGTCTTGTTCATTCAGGCCCACACGTGCGACCTCGGGGGCGATGAAGGTGGCCCAGGGGATGACCGAGTAGTCGGCTTTGAATTTCTTGAAGTCTCCAAACAGCGCATTCACCGCGGCGTACCAGGCCTGGTGCGCCGCGGTGTGGGTGAACTGGTAGGGCCCCGCTACGTCGCCTGCTGCATAGATGTTGGGGTAGATGGTTTGCAGGTAGTCGTTGGTTTGCACCGTCGTGTGGGTGGGAATGCCCAAGTCTTCCAGGCCGTAGCCCGTGAGGCGTGCTGTGCGCCCCACGGCGCACAGCAACTGGTCAAAGGCAATGCGCCTTTCCAGGCCAGCGTGTTCTGCCACCAGCACCTTTTCGCCATCTACGATCTCGCAGCGCAGGGCCTTGTGGTCGGTGAGCAGGTCCACGCCATCGGCGCGCAGGGCGTGGGCGGCAAGCGCAGAGACGTCGAGGTCTTCCCGCGCCATGATGCGCGGCCCCATTTCTACCTGGGTGACGGCAGAGCCCAGGCGGGCAAAGCTTTGCGCCAGTTCACAGCCAATCGGCCCGCCCCCCAGCACCACCAGGCGTGGGGGCACCTCGTCGAGCTTGGCGAATGCGTCCCACAGCGTGTCGCTGGTCACATAGCCCACCGCATCCAGCCCAGGCAAGGGCGGCACAAAGGGGCGCGCGCCTGCGGCGATGACGATGCTGCGGGTCGTGAGCCTGATCACCTTGGGCTGGCCTTGCGGCGCGGTGTCGCCATCGTTGAGTGCAATCTCCACCGTCCACGGGTTGACGATCTTGGCGTAGCCCTGCACGACCTCCACGCCCAGGCTGGTGTACCGCTCCACGCTGTCGTGCGGCGCTATGGCGGCAATGACGTCGTGGATGCGCTGCATGACTGCCTTGAACGAGAACAGCGTTGGCCCCCCCTCGGACGCACGCACAATGCTATGCAAGCCATAGCGCTGCGCGTGCCGCATTTGGTGGGCCAGGGTGGCGCTTTTGATCAGGGCCTTGCTGGGTACGCAGCCGTAGTTCAGGCAGTCGCCGCCCATTTTGTGGGCTTCTACCAGGGTGACTTTGGCCTTCACGGCGGCGGCAATGTAGGCCGACACCAGTCCGCCCGCGCCCCCGCCAATGACCACCAGGTTGCGGTCAAAGGTGGATGGGCGCACCGCCTTCCAGCGGGCGTAGACCTTGCGTTGTTGGAGGTGGTTCATCAGCGCCCTGGCAACCCAGGGAAACACACCGAGCAGCACAAACGCTCCTAGCAGGGGCGGGCTGGCAATGTCGTGGACGGTTTGCAGTTCAGCCAAGCGGGTGCCTGCGTTGACGTACACCGCCGTACCCGCCAGCATGCCCAATTGGCTGGCCCAGTAAAAGGTGCGTGTGCGCATGGTGGTCAGCCCCATGGCAAGGTTGATCACAAAGAACGGCACCACCGGAATCAGCCGCAGGCTCACCAGGTAGAGCGCGCCATCGCGGGCCACGCCTTGGTTGATGTCTGCCAGTCGTGCGCCAAAGCGGGCCTGCACCGCGTCGCGTAGCACAAAGCGTGCTGCCAAAAAAGCAAAGGTGGCACCGATGCTGGAAGCAAACGACACCAATAGCAGCCCCCAGCCCAGTCCAAACAGGGCACCGCCCGCCAGGGTCAGCATGAGCGCGCCAGGTAGCGAGAGCGCGGCCACAGCGACATACACCGCGACAAACGCGGCCCGCAGGCCCCAGGGGTGGGCTGCGTCAAGCGCCGCCAAGGTGGCCTGGCTGTCGCGCAGGGCTTGCAGGCTCACCAAGCGCCCGCCGTCCAGTGCGAAAAACGCCGCAAGGGCGGTGGCCGCGACCAATAGCACGAGGAGTTTGGCGGTTTTCATGGTTCGCGGTTCAGGAAAATGCGCGCCAACCCCACCAGATGCGCGTGGCCGTGGTCACGGCGCACAGTACGGCAAAGGTGGTGGCCAGCATATCGAAATGGGCAGGCCACAGGCACATGGCCACAAAGAAGGCCAGTGTTTCAGTGGCCTCGGTCAGCCCGCCTAAAAAGTACAGCGACTTGTCGGGGTAGGCCAGGTTGTCCATGCCACGTTTGGCTGCCAGGGCAGCAAACGCCAGAAAACTGCTGCCGCTTCCCACAAAGCTGGCCAAGAGCGCCGCCGCAGGCAGGGCGTTGGTTGCGGGTGATGCCAGGGCAAACGCCAGCGGAATGCTGGCGTAAAACACAAAGTCCAACGCAATGTCCAGAAAGCCGCCCGCATCGGTAGGCTGCGTTTCGCGCGCCACGGCACCGTCGAGTCCGTCTAGCAGCCGCGATGCCACGAGGGCGATCGCGCCGCTGCCATAGGCGCTCGCCGCAATCAGGCCTGCCGCGATCAGGCCGGTGGCAAAGGCGGCTAGCGTCACGGTATTGGCGCCCACACCTGCGCGCACCAGCACGCGTGCAATGCGTTGCAGGGGCGAGCGCAGGATAGGGGTGAGGAAGCGGTCCAGCATGCGGGGAGTCTACGTGTTGGGGCGTTGTCCGTCAGTCGCGCAAGCGATGCGTTTCTTACAACGGGCCCATGTGGGTAAGTAAGTTGGGGTCTGCCACGTCGGCGGCATCATGGGTGACCAGCAGGGTGGGGATGCCCCGGTGGCGCACCAGGCCAAACACCAGGGCGCGCATGCGTTCGCGCAGCGCGGCATCCAGCTTGGA
This sequence comes from Rhodoferax sp., assembly GCA_029865845.1. Classification (GTDB taxonomy): domain Bacteria; phylum Pseudomonadota; class Gammaproteobacteria; order Burkholderiales; family Burkholderiaceae_C; genus Allorhodoferax. The sequence continues at coordinate 5,061 of JARXAM010000067.1, forward strand.
AAAAGGTTCGTCCAGCAGCAGCGCGCTGGGCTGGGCCAGCAACGCCCGCGCAAGTGCCACCCGTGCGCGCTGGCCGCCAGACAGGCGCGCCGGGTTTGCCAGGGCAAAGTCGTGCATCTCCACATCGCGCAGCGCCTGGGCAACGGCTGCTTCCCGCGCTGCGGCGGGGCCGGTGGGCACGGCAAAAAGCAGGTTCTCGCGCACCGTCATGTGGGCAAAAAGCAGGTCGTCCTGAAACAGGATGCCTACCCGGCGCGCGTGCACCGGCAGGCTGTCGATCCGCTGCCCATGCAGGTGCACCGCGCCGCGCCATTGCATGCGGGGTGCCAGCGTACCGCACACCGCCGCGAGCACACTGCTTTTTCCGCAGCCACTGGGCCCCATCAGCGTATGGATAGTGGCTGGCGCAATGGCCAGGTGCAGGTCGCGCACCAAGAGGCCTGCGGGGCTGGAGAGCGTTGCGATGTGAATCTGCAAGCTCATGCTGCGATACGGATGGTGCCGTCGACATCGATGACCACTGGAATGGCCAGCAGCGATTCGCCTTCGCAGTCGCCCGCAGTGCACAGGCCGTCGCTCCAGCGGTAGTGGGCGTAGTGCACATTGCAGCTCACCCGCACATGGGGTTGGAACTTCAACAGGTCTTGTCGCGCAGCCAGCGGCACGCCGAAATGGGCACAGCGGTTCACATAGGCACGCACGTCCGATCCGCTGCGCAGCAAAAGGTAGCGGAAGACGCCCATGCCGTCACGGCCCGGCGTATCCGGGGTTTCTGCCATCGTCACGCTGCCGTCGGCTAGCGTGTGGGCGTGCCCGAGCACTGTGCCGGGGAGCGGCGCATGGGGCACGTCGTGCCAATGGCGGGGGTCAGCGGGGAGCGGGGTGGGCGCAGTCGTCATGTTTGCCATTGTGTCTGTGCGCGGGCCGAGGCAGGCGTTTGTTGTGCAGGCCAGCGTCGCGCCCGGCCCGCCCATGCGGCCAGTCCGAAGGCGAGCACGGGCAGCATCCATTGCAGCCAGGCAAATGCGGAGGTCAGCGAGCGCTGGCCGCCCGCCGCCAGCGTTACCGCCTCGGTGGTGACGGTCTGAAAGCGGCCAGCCCCCACATACAGCGTGGGCAGGTACTGAGCGATGCTGACGGCAAAGCCGATGGCCCAGGCCGCTGCGAGCGCGCTGCGCAGTAGCGGCCACTTTACCCGCCACAAAAACACCGCATGGCGGTGGCCCAAGGTGGCGCTCACCAAGTGCAGGCGCGGGTCAAACCCGAGGTAAGGCCCTTGCAGGGCCATCAAGACGTAAGGCACACAGGCCAGGGTGTGGGCCAGCCACACGCCGGTGCCCGTGGCGACCAGGCCCCAGGCGAGGCTGAAACGGTGCACGCCCAGCACCCATAGCAGTGCGGGCAGCGCCAGGGGCATCATCCACAGGGGCCACAGGCGTTGTTGCCAGCGCGCCGGTGCCCACTCTAGCCAGGCCACGACCCAGAGGAGTGCGGCGGTGGTGCTGGCCAGTGCCAGCCAGGCGCTGGTCCAGAGCGTGTCATGGCTGGCTGCCACTTGCCGCCACGCCTGCGCGGTGTGTGTTTTCGGCCACAACTGCGGGAAGGGCCAGGCCCCAGTGATGCTGCCCAGCAGCAGTGCGAGCATGACGGCGGCATACACCAGCAGCACGCCGACCATGGGTGGGGGCGCCCACGCGGTGACGCGCTTTGGCGGTGCAGGCAGGGCGTATGGCGCGGTATCTGCGCGGTGCGTGTCAGGGCCACGGGTCCAGCGCGTCCGCCAGAATTTCAGCTGCCGCAGGCCCCACCACACGCCCGCACCGCAGGCCAGTACCAGGGCCAAGCACCAGGCTGCTGCCGCACCCTGCGCGTTGGTGGCGGGGTCTGCGTCCTGTAGCCATTGCCACGCCAACATGGCCAAGGTGGGGGGCGAGGTGGGGCCTATGACCAGCGCCACATCCACCACCGTGAGGCCATAGGCCCAGACGCCCAAGAGCGGCACCGCCATGTGCGGCAACAATTGCGGCCAGCCCACCCGCCACCAGGCTTGGGGCGCGCTATAGCCCAGCGTGTGGGCAAGCGTGAGTTCTTGCCGCAGTCGGAGCGCCACGTCGGGGCGTTGCAGGTGGGCCAGTGCCACCCACAGTAGAAATGGCACTTCTTTGAGTACCAGCACGGCGACCAAGCCCAGGCCCCAAGGGTCTTGGGTGCTAGGCCAGGGCGGCGGATCACTGAAGCCCGTGGCCCACGGGGACACGAGCCGCAGCAGCCAGCCGCTGGGTGCCAACAGCGCTACACAGCCGATAGCAAACGCCGCGTGCGGAACCGACAACAGCGGTGCCAGCCATCGCGCCAGCCGGTGGCTGCACTCAGGCGCTTGCAAGCGCCCCACGGTCATGGACAGCACCCAGGCCGCAAGCCCCAGCGATAGCAGGGTGGATGCCGTGCCGGTCCACACACTCAGGCCCAGCGCCCGCCACCACACGGGCTCTTGCGACAGGGCCAGCCACGCGAGGGGCTGCGCGGCGGCCACCAGCGCTGCACCCAGACTCCAGAGTGCAGGCAGCGCCACCACGGCGGCGAGTGCAGCGGCGGTGACGTGGCGGGCGGGTGAGTGTCCGGGGGTGGTTGGGCGCAAGCAAATCCCTCTTTACGGCGCAGAAACTGGTCCAGCCTATCCTACACACCATGCACACATCCGAAGAAACTGCAGCCGGTGACCAGACTGCAGTCAAACGCTACCTGCCCTGGGTTGTGGCCACCGCCTTGTTCATGGAGCAGTTGGATTCCACTATCGTGAACACGGCCGTGCCTGCCATGGCTGCCGGTCTGGGGGTGACCCCGTTGAGCCTCAAGGGCGTGATCACCAGTTACATCCTCAGCCTGGCGGTGGGCATTCCGGTCAGTGGCTGGATGGCTGACCGCTATGGGACTCGGCGTGTGTTTTCGTGTGCAGTAGCGATCTTCACCCTGGCCTCGGTGTTGTGCGGCCTGGCCAGTACCGTGCCCATGCTGGTGGCAGCGCGCGTGTTGCAAGGCATGGGCGCAGCCATGATGATGCCGGTGGGTCGGCTCACCATCATCCGCACCTTTCCCAAGTCAGAGCTGTTGGCGGCAATGAACTTTGTGATCATCCCGGCCCCTCATCGGCCCCCTGCTCGGGCCCACCATCGGCGGCGCCATGGTGCATTGGTTTTCGTGGCGCGAGATCTTTTTTGTCAACGTGCCCTTTGGGCTGGCAGCACAGTGGTTGATCTACCAACACATGCCCGACTACCGCAGTGAGACGGCCAGGCCGCTGGATGTGCCGGGGCTGGTGCTTTTTGGCAGCGGCACCGCGTTGCTCTCGTGGGTGCTTGAAGTTTTTGGCGAACACCAGCTTCGTGCGCAGTCGGTGGCGCTATTGCTGCTTTTGTCCTTGTTGTTGCTGGGTGCCTATGTGCTGCATTCCCGGCGAGTGGCGTATCCGCTCTTGCGCTTGGCGGTGCTCAAGGTGCGCACCTACCGCGTGTCGGTGCTGGGTGGTTTTGTCACCCGGCTCGGCCTGGGAGGCATGCCTTTTTTGTTGCCCTTGCTCTACCAGTTGGGCCTGGGGTTCTCGGCGTGGGAATCCGGCTTGCTGATGATGCCGTCCGCCCTTGCCGCCATGGGCATGAAAGCGATGGCTGCCAACGTGTTGGCCCGCTGGGGTTACCGCCGTGTGTTGGTCGTGAACACGGTGCTGATTGGGATGACGGTGTGCCTTTTTTCGCAGGTCGGGGCAGGTACGCCCGTGTGGGGCATCGTGCTCCTGAGTTTGGCGCAGGGCTTGTTCAACTCCCTGCAATTTTCCAGCATGAACTCCTTGGCCTTTGCCGACATTGAGCCGCAGGACACCAGCATGGCCAGCACCCTGAGCAGCTCTTTGCAGCAGCTCTCCATGAGTTTCGGGCTTGCCTGCGGCTCGCTGGTGACCGCGTTTTATTTGGGCGACGTTCCCCAGACAGACCGGCTGGCTGTTGCATCGTCGTTGCACCATGCGTTTATCACGGTGGGGGTGATCACCATGGTGTCGTCCTTGTCGTTTTGGACCTTGAAAAACGACGATGGAAGCGCCATCAGTCATGGACCGCGCAGCGCGACACACTGAGCACGGGGCGCGATTGCTCAGTCTTCCCAGTCCATTGCACCCTTGGCCCATTCATACGCAAAGCCCACGCACAAAATGGCCAAGAACACCATGCCCGCCAAAAAGCCGGTCAGCCCGATGTCCTTGAGGGCCAGGGCCCACGGAACCAGGAAGGCGATTTCCAGGTCAAAGAGAATGAAAAGAATGGCGACCAGATAAAAGCGCACGTTGAACTGCATGCGCGCATCGCCAAAGGGCTCGAACCCACATTCGTAGGCCGAGCCCTTTGCCACATCGGGCCGGCGGGGCCCCAACAGGTAGCCCGCCAGCTGGGGGACTACCCCCACTGCCACGCCTACTGCAATAAACAGCAGGACCGGCAGGTACTGCTCCAGGTTCATTCGACCTGCTGGATGCCCGCCAATACCCAACCGCCTTGACCTTGGCGGCTCTTGGTCAGGTGCCAGATTTCGTCAAACGTCTCGTCGTCGGAGCCCGCACCAAAGCGGATAAATCCGGTGAAGCGCACGCTCACCACGTAGCGCTGTGCTTCTTCGGCCACTTCGAGCACGGCGGTGTCAATGCGTACCACTTCACCGGGTTGGCCGGACGCTTCGCGCTCGGAAAAGTCCAGTTTGATTTCGGCAAACATTTCAGGCGTGGTGAACTCGCGGATGTCGTCCAGGTTGCCTGCGTCATAGGCCGCTTGCAGACGGATGAAGTTCACTTTGGCGTTGCGCTCGAAACCGGCGCGGTCAAAGTCCGCTGGAATGGCAGGGGAAGCGGCTTGCGCACCAATACCTGAGCCGATCAAAGAGCCCGAAGACGATCCACCCACACTGGACGGGGCTGGAGTTGCCATCTTGAAGGCTTGATTCGATGTGCCTGTGTCAGCGCCTGCAGCAGCGCCAGCCGGTATCAGCCCGCCTGCACCGGCCATGCCACCCTGGCGTGCCAAGGCTCGCTTGCGCAGGATAAATCCGATGACAGCCATCACGGCCAAGCCCACCAAGGCCATGGTCATCATGGAGGCCAGTTCGTCACCAAAACCAAAGTGCGATGCCAGTGCGGCAATACCCAAGCCCGCAGCCAATCCGGCGACCGGCCCCATCCAAGAGGGCTTGGAGGCGGCGGCAGCGCCTGCACCCGCACCAGCGGCGGGTGCCGCGTTTTGTGCCGTGGGTGTTGACGGGGCCTTGTCTTGCACAGCCTGGCGCTGGGTGCCCATAGATTTTCCTGACCCCAGACGCTTGGCGGCCTCGGCATCCGTGGACACGCTGGCTAGGCCCAGCGAGAACACCACGGCCAGTACGGATAAAAGCGTTTTCATAGTCATCTCCTAAAAAAGTAAAACACGGGCTCGAGAGTACGGAGTAAAAGAAGTAATAAAAACCAGTGTTTGGTTGATATTCATTCCTATAAAAACTGAATGAATAAGGTGGCCCTGCGCTGACTATTTACATCACGCCTTGCAGCACCCGCAGTACCAGTGGGTGCTGTACTTTGCGCTCGGTGCCTATGGCAAAAAAGTGCTCTGCCACCCCCTCGCAAGGGCCGAGAAGCTTGACGCCGTAGTGTGCCAGCAGGTCGTCTTGCACCCACTGCGCCGCCGGAAAAGCACCCATGCCGCTGCCGCCGAAGGTTTTGAGCAGGGCGCTGTCCTCGAACTCTCCCACGATGCGTGGCCGTATGCCCACCTGCTCAAACCAATGGTCCAGCCGGGCACGCACTGCCGTGTGGGCGGTAGGCATGAGCAACGGCATGTCGGCCAGGCACTGGGGAAACTTGCGCCCCCCGGCGCGCGCCATGGCGGGTGTGGCATACCAGGCGATGGGGGAGCTACCCATGGCGTGGCTGTAGAGCTTGATGTTGGGGTTGGCCGGTGCGGGCCGGTCAGAAAACACGACATCCAAACGGTGCAAGGCCAGGTCACCCAGCAGGTCGTCGAGCTCGCCCTCGTGACAGAGCAGCCGCAGGTGGGGCTCGGCAATCACGGGCTGTAGCAGCCGGTGCACGACCAGCTTGGGCAGGCCATCGGAGATGCCCACCGCCAAGCGTGTGGCCGGTGTGCTGGCTGCATCGCGCACCAGCGTGGGAAGGTTCTCACCGATTTGAAAGATTTGGTCTGCCTGCTGCATCGCCGTGATGCCCGCGTCGGTGAGCACAAGCCCCCGCCCTGCCGGTTTGAGCAGGGCGTAACCCAGCGAACGCTCCAGCTCCCGCACCTGGGCACTCACGGTTTGCACCGCCATGTCTAGCTTGTCGGCAGCTCGGGACATACCGCCCTCTTTGGCTACGACCCAGAAGTAATAGAGGTGCTTGTAGTTGAAAGAGGTGCTCATGGTCAGTTATAAAGAGAATTTATATAAGAAATTATCTGCTTTTTACGCAATAACCGCCGGGCTATGGTCGGGCCTTGTTCATCGCTAGGAGAGCTGTTATGCAAGTCATTTTCGAATCTCGGCATGCTGCGGGTGGGGCCATGCGGGACGAGGCCCTGCAACGCGTGCGCTTTGTGTTGCGTCGCCTCGGGGCCGTGGTGCCCCGCGCGAGGGTGATGTTGACCGACATTAACGGCCCACGCGGTGGGGTCGACAAACACTGCCTCTTGGAGGTGAAAACCGAGAAGTCTGGGGTGCTGGTGATTTCCTCTTTGGCCAGTGACTGGCGAACGGCCCTGGACGACGGCCTGGACCGCCTGGTGCGCGCGCTGACCCGGACTTTGCACCGCCAGCACAAGCCTGTGCGTGGCCGGCTTGTTAAATCGGAAGTGGGGTCACTGTGATGGAAACTGATTTTCTTACCTTGGAGTGGATAGCGCTCGCACTGTCGCTGCCAGTGGTCTATGTCGCGTGGCACGAATACGCGGCCCGCAACACGCGGGATGCCAAGTTACTGGCCGGTGTCGGGGCAGGCGGCTTGTTGCTGTCCGCCGTCGGCTTTACGTTTTGACCTCAAGGAGTTGGATATGAAATGCCCCCATTGCACCGATAGCACGCTGGTGATGACTGAACGCCAAGGCGTGGAAATTGACTACTGTCCTACCTGCCGCGGTATCTGGCTGGACCGTGGTGAGCTAGACAAATTGTTGGACAAAGCCCCCGCCGCACCGGTTGCCGCTCGGCCAAGCCATGCGCCTACCCACCGCGATTTTGAGGACTCGGATTTCCACGGCCACAAGCGTTACCCGCAGGGACGCAAGAAATCGTGGCTGCACGAGATATTTGATTGAACCGCAGGGGGGCAGGCACCTAGTCCGGCAGGCGGTACACCAGTACCTTGAGCGCGCGCTCTGGCTCGGCGTCTGCAAACGCGGCGGGGTTGGGCAGGCGCTGCACGAATTCGAGCGCGGGCGCTTGTGCTTGCACATGGCCGCGCAGGAAGGCAGTGTCCAGCTCGGGTGCATTCAGGCACACCAGCGCGTGGCCCCCTGGCGCGAGCAGCTCGGGCAGGCGGCGCACCAAGCGGGCGTAGTCTTTGGTGGCGACAAAGCTGCCTTTTTGGTAGCTGGGCGGGTCTAGCACCACGAGGTCATAGGGGCCGCTGCGGTTGATCTTGCCCCAGGTCTTGAAAATGTCGTGCCCCAAAAAGCTGACACCACTCTCGATGCCGTTTAACCGGTGGTTGTGTTGGCCGGTGGCCAGTGCCCCCTGGCTCATGTCCACATTCACCACATGGCGTGCACCCGCCTGCAAAGCCACCACCGAGAACGAGCAGGTATAGGCAAACAGATTCAGCACTCGGAAGGCATAGGTTTTGGGGTGGGCCGCCACATAGTGGCGCACCCAGTGCCGACCCTCGGCCATGTCCAGAAACAGGCCGTGGTTTTGCCCTTTGAGCACATGCACCCTGTACCGGGCACCCGCCTCAGTGACCACATGCGGCTCAGGTACGGCACCTGCCATCAGACGGGTGTCAGCCAGCCCCTCGGCGCGGCACTGGAACACCCAGTTGAGTGCTTGATCCGGGGCGAGCGTGCTCCAGCGCGCCGACATTGCGGCACCCACGCAGGCCAAATCATCATCACTCACTGGCTTGAAGCTGGTGAGCACCAGTACCGGCGCATACCAGTCCAGCGACCAATGCTCGCAACCGGGGTACAGGCCTCCGCGCCCATGGAAGAGGCGGCAGGCGTCGGGGGGAGGGAAGTCTATCGTCGCGATGGTTTGGAGCAGGGCGTGCAAGGTACAGGGCCTTTGAGGATGTCAAGGCTGGCAGTGTATGCACCGCTGCGCGCACGTAAATGCCAATGAAGGCAATTGGGGAATCCAATTGGTTGTTTTGGCGGGCACTGCCTAGACTGCAACGCACATCGATTCGTCAACTACAACCGGAGATTCGCATGACCACCGAAGCCAAGTGCCCCTTTCCCCACGCTGCCCGCAGCCACACCCGAGCGGCTGCGCCGTCGAATGCCGACTGGTGGCCCAACCAGCTCCGTGTAAGCATCCTGCACCAGCATGCGCCCGTCTCCAACCCCATGGGTGAGGACTTCCATTACGCAGCAGAATTCAAGACGCTCGACCTGGATGCCGTAGTGCGCGACCTGACCGCGCTGATGACCGATTCACAGGACTGGTGGCCCGCCGACTGGGGGCACTATGGCGGGCTGATGGTGCGCATGGCCTGGCACGCGGCTGGTACCTACCGCACTACCGACGGCCGTGGCGGTGCCGGTTCCGGCAGCCAGCGCTTTGCGCCGCTCAACAGTTGGCCCGACAACGGCAACTTGGACAAAGCTCGCCGTCTGCTGTGGCCCATCAAGCAAAAATACGGCCGCAAGCTCTCCTGGGCAGATTTGATGATCCTGGCCGGCAACGTGGCGCTCGAATCCATGGGTTTCAAGACCTTTGGTTTTGCCGGTGGACGGGAAGACATTTGGGAGCCCGAGCAAGACATTTACTGGGGCGCCGAAAAGGCGTGGTTGGCCACCAGTGACAAGGAAAACAGCCGTTACAGCGGTGACCGCAAACTCGAAAGCCCGCTGGCTGCCGTGCAAATGGGCCTGATCTATGTGAACCCTGAAGGCCCGGACGGCAAGCCCGACCCCGTGGCCAGCGGCCGCGACGTGCGTGAAACCTTTGCCCGCATGGCCATGAACGACGAAGAAACCGTGGCCTTGGTGGCCGGTGGCCACACCTTTGGCAAGGCGCACGGCGCAGGCGACCCGGCCTTGGTGGGTCCTGAGCCCGAGGCTGCAGGCCTGGAGGCGCAAGGCTTTGGCTGGATCAACCAACTCGGTAGCGGCAAAGGGGTGCACACCACCACCAGCGGCATTGAAGGTGCCTGGAAGCCCAAGCCCACCACTTGGGATAACGGCTACTTCGACATGCTGTTCGGCTACGAGTGGGCCCTTACCAAAAGTCCCGCGGGCGCGCACCAGTGGGTTGCTCAGAACGTGAAGCCGGAGCACATGATTCCGGATGCACATGACCCGTCCAAGAAGCACCCGCCCATGATGACCACGGCCGACATGTCGCTGCGTATGGACCCGGCGTTTGAGAAAATTTCGCGCCGCTTCCACCAGAACCCCGCCGAGTTTGCCGATGCGTTTGCCCGTGCCTGGTTCAAGCTCACCCACCGTGACATGGGCCCCCGCGCCCGCTACCTGGGCAAGCTGGTGCCCGCCGAGGTGCTGGGCTGGCAGGACCCGATTCCTGCGGTCGACCATGCCTTGGTGGACGCTGCCGATGTGGCCGCACTCAAAGCCCAGGTGCTGGCCTCCGGCTTGCGCATCTCTGAGCTGGTAAGCACCGCGTGGGCCTCTGCGTCCACCTTCCGGGGCAGCGACAAGCGCGGCGGCGCTAACGGTGCCCGCATTCGGCTGGCACCCGCCAAAGACTGGGCGGCCAACCAGCCTGCGCAGTTGGCCAAGGTGTTGGGCACGCTCGAAACCATTCAACACGCTTTCAACGCGGCCCAGACCGGTGGCAAGAAGATTTCGCTCGCGGACTTGATTGTGTTAGCCGGTAGCGCGGCGGTGCAAGCCGCAGCACAGAAGGCGGGCCACGCAGTGACCGTGCCTTTTGCCCCCGGCCGCATGGACGCAACGCAGGCGCAGACCGATGTGGCGTCGTACCAGGTGCTGGAGCCGGTAGCCGATGGCTTTCGCAACTACACCCACAAGGGTCTGGAGGGCGTGGCGGCCGAGTTGTTGCTCGACAAAGCGCAGTTGCTGACCTTAAGCGCACCCGAGATGACGGTGTTGGTCGGTGGTCTGCGTGCCCTGAACGCCAATGTGGGCCAGGCGCAGCACGGTGTGTTCACCGATCGGCCTGAAACCCTGAGCAACGACTTCTTTGTTCACCTGCTCGACATGCGTACAACATGGACCAAGGCGGCGGATACCGGTGTGTTCGAAGGCCGTGACCGCAAAACCGGTGCCCTGAAGTGGACCGGCACCGTGGTGGACCTGGTGTTTGGCTCTCACTCGCAACTACGGGCGTTGGCCGAGGTGTATGCCACCGACGATGCGCAAGCCAAGTTTGTGCACGACTTTGTGGCCGCCTGGACCAAGGTCATGAACCTGGACCGTTTCGACCTCGCATGAGCGCTGAGAGGGTGGCGCTGCGGGCTTTATGTATCAACCCGCAGTGGGCACCCGCAAATCGTCGAGGTAATCTGCCGCGATATTGATGCTGCACGCAACGCCGATGGACGCCACATGCTGTGCAAGCCAGTGCGTGGCGCACGCGCGCCCCAAGTCGCGCAGCGTGTGCAGAAGGGTGGCCTGGGTGTCTGATTTGGTGGAGGCCGGGTAAGCCTCCAGTGCGCCACCACCATCGATGCGGTGCATCAGCACATTTTTGTAGCGCGCGGGGTCGAGCTTGCCCTCGGCCAGCAGGCGCTTGACGAAATCGATCGCGCGCATCTCCGCGATCAGCGCGGCGTTGAAGGTGATTTCGTTGATGCGGTCCAGGATGCTGGCGGCGGTGACGGGCAGTTGGTGCCGTTCGATGGGGTTGATCTGCACGAGCATCACATCTGGACTTTTGCATTCGTAAATCAGGGGGTGTATGGCGGGGTTGCCCGCGTAGCCGCCATCCCAGTAATGCTCGCCGTCTATCTCCACTGCGTGAAACACCGTGGGCAGGCAGGCCGAGGCCATCACGGCGTCTGCGGTAAGCCGTCGGCCCGAGAAAATCTCTGCTTTGCCGGTGCGCACAGTCGTGGCCACCACAAACACCTTGAGGTCTGCGGCCGCAGCCAAGCGCTCGAAGTCGATCTGTTGTTGCAAAAAGCCGCGCAAGGGGTTGATGTCTAGCGGGTTGCGTTGGTAGGGCGACACCGATTGGGTCCAGAACTGGCTGATCGCATCTGACAGGAGGTGCCCCGGCGAGGCCCCGCCGGTGAGCGCAGCGAGGCCCCCAAACAAGAAATCAAAGGGCATGCGGTGTGCATCGGCCACGGTGTTGCCCAAGGCACCCATGGCGATAACGCCCTCCCAGAAATTGGCCAGGGATTGGCGTGCGCTTTCGCGCAAGGCGGTGCGCGATTTGCCCTGGGCCAGTGCAAAACCGTGGGCCAGCGCCACCGCGTTCATGGCACCCGCGCTGGTGCCGCTTAGGCCCTCAAAGTCCAGCCGTCCATCCTCCAACAGGGCATCCAACACGCCCCAGGTAAAGGCTCCGTGGGAGCCGCCTCCTTGCAAGGCCAGGTTGACGACGGGGTGCGGGGCGGCAGGGGGGGTGGTGTGTGAGGGCATACCCCCAAGCTTAGGCCCAACGTGGCGGCACCGCTGTGCGCTGTGCCAAAAACGGCTGGGTCGCGGGGCAGACTATGCCGCTGCTGCGGGTTGCGGGCGGCTGCGTCGCCATGCCCACCACAGACCCACGGCGGGCACCAGGGCCAACGCGGCAAACGGCCACTGCTGGTACACGATGCTGCGCACAAAGGCCTGATATGGCGCGTCGTCGATAGTGCCGAGCGCGTGGGGGGGCTGTGCCTGCAGGCGGGGCACCCACAAGGTTTTCATGTCGTACACAATTTCGTGGTCATGCTGGGCGGCAGAGAATGCAAAACGCGCTGTGCCCAGGCCCTCGAGCTGAAGGGTCACGATTTTGCGTGGCAACGCGGGGGCTGCCTGCCAGTAGGCAAGCCCGGCACACAGAAGCCACCAGACCACGGCGATGCCCAGAGCACCGCGCCTCAATGGGCTCATCGCAAGCGCACCGCGTCGGTGGGCGCTGGCTCTGCAATTTTGAAGGTGGACACCTGCTGGTGCAGGGAATGCGAGGTGTGCCGCAGTTGCTCGGAGGAGTGCTGCACGCGGTTGACCAACTGGATGTTGGTGGTGTTGCAGGTTTCCCAGCGCTGCACCGCGTCGAGGAGGTCTTCCACATGCTGACTTTGCGCTTGCGACCCATCGGCGATGCGGCCCACCAGTTCTTGGAGGGTATCGGCGGTGCCCACCACCTGGTCAATCACCTGGGCAATAGATTGCACTTTGGTCGTTCCGCTTTCTACCTGGTTTTGGGTGGTGAGAATCAAACCCTTGATGTCCTTGGCCGCCTCGGCAGAGCGCCCCGCCAGACTGCGCACTTCTGCTGCCACGACCGCGAAGCCTCGCCCCTGCTCGCCTGCGCGGGCGGCCTCTACCGCCGCGTTCAGGGCCAGGATGTTGGTTTGGAAGGCAATGCCGTCGATCATGGCGATGATCTCCGTGATCTTGTGTGACGACTGTTTGACCAAGCCCATCTCATGCACCGCCGCACTCACGGAATGTCGGCTAGTCATCGTGATTTCGGACATCTCGCTGGCCATGCGCGTGGCTTGGGCTGCGGTTTCTACATGGAGGTCAATGACAGACTTCACGCCGTTGATGATGCCCAGAGTGGATTGCAGCTCCTGCGTTTGTTGTGTGGCCTGGTCTTCGAGGCCCTGGTTGTCTTGGGCAATGGACGTGGCGGTGTGGTTCAACAGGTCCGCGCTCTCGCGGATGCTGCCCACCACCCCAGAGAGCCCTTTCGATATCTCGTTAAAGGCGCACGTGACCTGGCCCACCTCATCGTCGTTGCGCACCGCGACGGCCTGCGAAAAATCTCCCGTGGCCACCACGCGCGCAGCCTCCACCGATTCCCTTAGCGGCACCAACACCGACCGGATCACCAAATACGCCAGGAGCACCGCAACCGCTGTGGCCGCCGTGGCAATGGCAATAGACACCTGCATTTGCATCGCCTCGGTTTTGGCGACCTCGTGCTTGAGGTCGTTCAACGCTTGTATCTGCGCGGCCTGAAACCCCGCAATCAGGCTGGCAAGACCGCCCAGCTTGGGCTGCAAGCCACTCAGCAGAAGCTGGTAGGCCGCGTCTTTTTTGTCGGCTTTGATCAGGCGCGAAAACTTCACCATCTCCACCAAAATGCCCGAGCTTTGGTCTCCGATTTTTTGGGCCAGTTGGGTGGACTCTGCGGTGCCCTCTTCGGTCAACGCTTTTTGCAAACCATCCAGGCGCTCGCCCACTTGGGTGCGGCCCGCGTCGATCTTTTTGAGGCTGTCTGCCTGCGCCTCAGGCGTGGTGCTCAGCAGCGCATCGCGTGCCAGCACATTCATGGCTGCGAGTTCGCTTTGGATGTTTTCCAAGTCCACGAGCCGGGGAATGCGGGTGTCCAGCACCGTTTCATACTTCTCCCGAACCACCTCAATGCTGCGGATGCCCATGGTGGCAACCACGATGCTGACCAAAATCATGGCCAAAAAGCTGGCGGCAAGCCTGACGGCAATGCTGCGGCGAAACAGGAAAAAGAGTCTTTGCATGGTGTTAATGCGGGTGTTGTAGTGCGCGCGGAGGTTTGCGCAGGCCCGGCAGGCGGACGCGGCTTTCGGTGCCGTCATCTCCATCCCAGTGGGCGATAACTCCGACTTTGAGGAGCACCCGGTACAGCAACAAAGCACACAGCGCTGCGGTGTCGGGCCATGGGGTGTAGCTGCCATGCTTGGTCAGTTGCCAAAAGTGCAGCAGCGACAAAAGGGCGATCAGGTAGACCAGCGCGTGCAAGGTGTTCCAGTGTTTGCCCAGCCGCCGCCGTAGGCTGTTGGCTGAGGTGACCGCCAGTGGCACCAAAAGCGCCCACGCTATAAACCCCGAGAGCAAAAAGGCCTTGTCCTGCAGCTCTTCCCAGCCGGCGGCCCAGTCGTAGTTGAGGTCAAAGGCCACAAAAATCCAGGCGTGCAGGCTGGCGTAGGTAAACGACCACAGGCCCAAGGGGCGGCGAAACTTGATCAGCCAGTTCCAGTCGCAAAGCCGTTTGCCCCTGCGCCATTGCGCCGCGGTGGCGACCACGGACAGCAGCCGGCGCAAGGGGGTAATGGTCAGGGTGACAGTCAGTATGACCAGTGCACTGCGTCCCGTAACTTCTAGCAAGGTGGTCAACGGCATGCTGCCCAGTTCCCCCCGGTGCAAGGCCCACAGCAGGTAGAGGGCCGGTGTGGCACAAGCCAGCATGATGCCGCGCTGCAACTCTGCTGCGTGGCGCTTGACCCAGAGCACGGACATAGGCGCGTGTCCTTAGTAGAGCAGGCGCGGGTCCATACCGCGGTACAAGTCTGCGACCCACGCCGCATAACCGTTGAACGGCAGGGTGGGGCGCTTGTGCAGTTCACCCAGCCGGTTTTCGCGTGACTGGCTCCAACGCGGGTGCGCAACGGCAGGGTTGACGTTGCCAAAAAAGCCATATTCCGCAGGCGCAGCTTGGTTCCAGCTGGTGATGGGCGGTGTTTCGCGCAGCACGATGCGGGTGAGTGCCTTGGGGCTTTTGAAACCGTATTTCCACGGCACGGCCATGCGCAGGGGGGCCCCATTTTGTTTGGGCAGTGGCTTGCCGTACAGGCCCGTTACCACGAAGGTGAGGGGATGCATCGCCTCGTCCATGCGCAAACCTTCGCGATAGGGCCAGACGAGCTGGGACATGCGTTGGCCAATCATCTCCCGGCTGCGGTGCAGGCTTTCGAACTCCACAAACTTGGCCCGGCTGGTGGGGCGCGCGCGGTCCAACAACTTGGACAGCGCAAAGCCCGACCAGGGCACCACCATGGACCAGCCCTCTACACAGCGCAGGCGGTAAATGCGCTCCTCCGCGCCAAACAGCTTGTACACATCGTCTATGTCCACGGTAAGCGGCTTTTCCACTTCACCCTCTACCGAGACCGTCCATGGGTGTGTGGTGAGCGCTTGGGCCAGCGTCTTTACCGCTTTTTTGTCGGGTGAAAACTCGTAGTAGTTGTTGTGGCCGGTGACATCCGCCTCTGCACACAACACATCGCCCGCCAGGGCGTAGTGCAGGCTGGGCGCCTCGGTGCCGTGTGCCACCGTGGCGGCCATCCCAATGGGCCACTGCACCACGCGCTGAAGGGCCCCGCGCCGCTCGAAGAACAAGCGCTCGGGGGTCACCTCGTGCTCACGTACACCGAACCGGGCACCGTGCATGGTCAGGCCTTACTTGAAGGGCAGTGCCGGCACTTTCACAGGCTTGTAGGGGGAGCTGAGGGCTTCCATGAA
The DNA here is from genome assembly GCA_029865845.1 of Rhodoferax sp. Lineage (GTDB taxonomy): Bacteria > Pseudomonadota > Gammaproteobacteria > Burkholderiales > Burkholderiaceae_C > Allorhodoferax. The sequence continues at coordinate 20,666 of JARXAM010000067.1, forward strand.
GGCCACAAGTGCCAGCTTCTCCTCGCTGCTCAGGTTCAGGGGGTGGATGTTGGGTGACAGGTTGCTAGTTACCACGCCACCTTGGTCGTAGTGCTCCACCACGTCCATCAAGGTCTTGGCCGAGCCATCGTGAAAGTAGGGTGCTGTGTGGGCGATGTCACGCATGGTGGGCGTTTTAAAGGCACCTTTCATGGCCTTGACCGGTTTGATGGCGTAGCGACCCATGTCGGGCTCGGCATCACCCCACGAGCGCAAGCCCAGGTTGTGAAAGCCGTTGTCGGTGAAGTTGGCGCCGCTGTGGCAGGCCATGCAATTGCCTTTGCCAGCAAACACCTCGAAGCCCCGAACCTGTTGGGCCGTCATCGCTTTGGCATTGCCCTTGACCCAGCGGTCAAACGGGGAGTTTCGGCTCACGATGGTGCGCTCGAACGATGCGATGGCCTTGGACACCGTGCCCTCGTGAATGCCCTCGCCCGGATAGGCTTTTTCAAACATCGCCTGATAGCCCTCGACGCCTCGCATCCACTCGAGCAGCTTGCCGACGTCCATGTTCATCTCCACGTTCGCTTGCATGGGGCCCATGGCCTGCTCTTCCAAGGTGGCTTTGCGGCCATCCCACATCTGGATGCTGTTGTAGCCGGTGTTGATGACGGTAGGCGTGGCGCGCCCCAGCACCTGGCTTTTGGTGCCACGGGCAGTGGGCAAGCCATCGGACCAGCCCAGACCAGGGTTGTGGCAGGTGGCGCACGACATGTTGCCGTCACCCGAGAGGCGGGGGTCAAAAAACAGGGCCTGACCCAGTGCCACGCGGGCTGCGTTGGGGGCGTTGTCCGCCGGGTGCGGAACCTTGGCTGGCAGCAAAAACCCCTGCAGGCTGGGGTGGCCGGCCTTGAAGACCAGCCGTGTTTCGTCTGCGTGCGCTACGAGTGCCAAGGCAGCCAATGCCCAGGCGAGCAAAACTTTTTGCATATGGGAACCTTTGAAGACAAAGAAGGGGATTACTTGTTGACCCGTAGGGTCATCAAATAGTTGAGCGTGTCGTTGATTTGCTCATCGGTGAGCTGGTCGCCCCATGGGGGCATGCCCTTGCCGCGCCCCATGGCCTCGCCCCCTTTGCGCACGATTTGTGCAATGTAGTCTCGAGGAGCCATGGACTGCGTGAGGTTGTAGGGCCGCGGGGTGTGCAGTTTGGCCGCCCGGCCGTCCCCTTTGCCCTCGGTGCCATGGCAGAGCACGCAGTAGTTTTGGAACGCCAGTCGGCCACGGATGACAGAGGCCTCCATCGTATCCTTGAAGTGGCGTACCACGCAGGCGTCTGTGATGACCCCGGTGCAGGTCTTCAGGGCTAGGGTCTGGTCCAGTGGTTTGAGCTCTTGCTCGGCATGGACGGCACCCATACACAGGCCCAACCATGCGGCCAACCCCAGGCCGCGCAACAGGGGGGCGATCATTTCTCCACCTCGATCACCATTTGCATGGAGGGGTGGATGGAGCATTCGACCTCGACCTTGCCGGCTTTGTCGAACGTTACCTTTTTGGATTGCCCCTGGGGGTAGGAGCCAAGGTCAAAGGCCTTGGTGTCCGAAAGGGAAAAGATGTTGTGGGCAAACGGATCGGAGTTGCGGAATTCCACCGTATCGCCCACCTTGACCTTGAGTGCCTTTTTGCTGAACTGCTTGTCTTTTTGGTCGATCACCACGTCGCCAGCCCAGGCTTGCGTGCCCATCAATACCGCCAACGCGCACAGAAAACATGTTTTTTTCATCGAACCCTCCTTTGTGAATAAATCAAATAGCTTAATTACATCCTTCTGATAATAAATTAATTATAAATGTTAAAAACAACAAAAGCAAGCAAATACTTCTCTGCAGACGGCCACGCTCGGGCTACTTATCGACAAAATCGATCAGATTCGTTGGTCTGGTAGGAGGCTTGTCCCCCCCAAGCCTTATCGCAACCGGTGTTGCCGATGGTGTGCAATTTGTTCTATCTGGCACGAACGGTAAAGCCATGCTCGCCTAGTTGTCAACAAACAAAAGAAATGTTTTTGAAACGTATTTATTTGTTTGAAGACCGTGTTCAAGCAGCACCGGCATCGCGCACGGGCGTTGGCGTGAATCTGGGGCGCGCGTGAGGAGCTGAGGGAGTGCGCGTGGGTAGGGGAGAGAGGGAGATGGGCTGCCAGTGGCGGGCATGCCCGAAAAACAACGACACCCTCGCGCGGAGGGTGCCGGGCACGGGCTCAGGCGCGTGCGTCGCCCCAGCGCAGGCGCGATGTATCGTCGCCCGCGTACAGGGTCTCGCCATGGCGATTGACGCAGTACTGGCGCGAAACGATCATTTCGTGAAAATGCATGTCGCTGGCAATGCGGGTGTATTCGAACAAAATTCCGCGCGTGATCCGTGCGCCTGACCGCACCACGCTGCCATGGCCTATCCATGCAGGGCCGATGATGGTGGCACCCGGCTCAATCGTCACGCTCGATCCAATGTAGACCGGCCCTTCAATCTTGACCTGGTCCCACGCAACGCGGGTATTGAGCCCCACCCAAACCCCTGGCTTGACTTGGCGTCCGGGGATGGGCATGTTGGCAATTTCCCCTTTCAACACCCGTTGCAGCACCGTCCAGTAGTCGCTGACACGGCCAATGTCGATCCAGTGGAAGGGCCGGTTTTGCACATAAAAGGGCGACCCATCCAGCGCCAGGCGGGGAAACAGCTCTGACCCAATGTCATACACCGTGTGGGCGGGAACTTTGTCCAACACTTCGGGCTCGAAGATGTAGATGCCGGTGCTTGCCAAGGTCGACAAGGCTTCGTCGGGTTGCGGCTTTTCCTGGAACGATTGGATGCGTCCCTGTGCGTCTGCCACCACGACACCGTAGTTTTGCACCTCATGCCGCGGCACATCCATGGCAACGACGCTGGCCAGTGCCCCTTTGGCCGCGTGCTCTTCCAGCGCGGCCGTGATGTCCAGGTCAATCAACGCATCGCCACAAATCACCAGGGTGGTTTGGTCAAAGAAACCGCTGAAGTCTTGGACACGCCGCATCGCACCCGCCGAGCCCATGGGACGGGGCAAGATGTCGCCATGGTCTCGAACGCCTTCATACGAATAGGCAATTTCCACGCCCCAGCGGCTTCCGTCACCAAAATACTGCTCGATGCGCTGGTGGTGGTAGGCCACATTGACAATGATTTCCCGCACCCCATGGCGGGCCAGGTGCTCAATCAAGTACTCCATCACCGGTTTGCCCAGTATGGGCACCATCGGCTTGGGCAGGTCTTTGGTCAGCGGGCGAACCCGTGTACCTTGCCCCGCCGCCAAAATCATTCCTTTTGCCATCAGTCGCTCACTCCCTACAGTGTGTATGTCAACAGCCTGTCGCAGCGCACCTGCGGTAGATCTTGCCTATCGCTGTGCGCATTCAATTGCGACTTGCGTTCGAGTGTAGTTCGGCCAAATGTCGTCTACCTAACATACCTGGGTGGGTGGTGCGACGCTTGGCAGGCGTGCGCATCGGCGCGCGCGGGCTATTCGGGCAGGTCCGGTGCTGCCTTGCCTTGCTGGGCAAAGCGCCCCTGCGCACGCGGGTGCACTGGGCCGGGGCTGTCCCACGGCCAGCCACCGAACTCGGTGCGGCGGTAGTCGGCAAACGCCTGGTGGATTTCTGCTTGTGTGTTCATGACAAACGGGCCGTACTGCGCCACCGGTTCGCCAATGGGGCGGGCTTGCAACACCAGCAGTTCGCTGGGGGTATCGCCGTTTTCCAGCGTGCAGGCTTGGTCGGCCGCCACCACCATCACCGATGCGCCAGGCACTGGCTCGCCTGCCACACGCAGGCTGTCGCCCTTGAAAAAGTAGAGCACCCGCTGGGTTTGTGCGCTGTGGGCGGCAGGGAGCGTCCAGCGCGCACCGGGCTCCATGCGGATGGTGAAGATGCCCAGGTCGCTGTCAGGGGCGCTGGCCCAGGAGTCAGGTGGCGGGGGCAGGCTACGCGTGGCACCCAGTCTCCCGGCAATACAGACCACCTCGGTGCTGCGTCCGCTGGCATCGGTGGCACAGATGCGGGGGATGTTTTCGTGCCAAAACATGGTGAAGTGCGGCTCGGCCATCTTGCTTTTGGCAGGCAGGTTGACCCAAATCTGGAACAGTTCGGTGGGGTTGGGCGCCTCGGTGTGCAGTAGCGGAAACATCTCGCTGTGCACGATGCCTTTGCCCGCCGTGAGCCACTGCACATCACCGCCGCCAAACCGGGCGGTGGCACCCAGCGAATCGGCATGGTCGATGCGGCCCTGGCGCACGATGGTGACGGTTTCAAACCCACGGTGCGGGTGCGATGGAAAACCCGGCACGGATGTGCCGTGGTACATGCTCCAACCGTCCTGTGCGGAAAAGTCCTGGCCTATGGCGCGGCCCGCCAGCAGTTCGGGGGCGACGGCCATGTCCGCGTCACCCGGGGGGTAGGCGTCGTTGTGGTGCACACAAAACAAAAAGGGGTCCAGGGTCTGCCATGGAAAGCCCAAAGGGGCGACGGAGAGCACGGTTTTCATGGTGGGATTGTCTTTCTTGTTACGGGGCGTCATGGGCGGCCACTAAGATTGCAGCATGACATTTTTATCTCGTTGGTGCCGCCTAAGTGTTGTTGTGGCCGTCGCGTGGTGTGTGTGGGCCGTGGACGGCTGGATGCGCCCCAGTCCTCTGCCTCCTGCACTGGCGCGCATGCCTGCCACCGAGGTGCAGGGCCAGCCGGTGCAGGCCGCTGGCTTGCAGCGTGTGGCGTCTGGCGACGTACCCATGCCACCGGGTGCCAAGGCCGCGCACGCCAGCAGCCTGCTACCCATGCCTGCGGGCAGCGCGGCGGCGTTGAGCTTGTTTTGGTTTTCCGGTGAACGCGAAAGCGGCCCCTTGGTGCAGATTGCGGCTACCCAGTGGGACCGCGCGAGCGGGCGCTGGCGTGAGCCACGGTTTGTGGTCAACCGCCACGCCATGGGCGATGTGCTGGGCCATGGGGTAAGGCGCTTGGGGAACCCGGTGTCGTGGTTGGACGCGCAGGGGCGCATTCACTTGTTTGTGGTCGCTACCGGCTGGGGTGGATGGGCGGCAAGCAGGGTGCTGCATCTGCGCCAAAGCAGCGCATCGCAGGATTTGGATGCCCTTGCCTTTGAGCCCATGCGTGTGCTGCCGCTGTCATGGCTTTGGAACACGAGCTTTTTGGTACGCAATGCCATGCTGCCCTTGCAAGACGGGGGGGCGGTGCTGCCGGTGCACTTTGAGCTTGGCCTGAAATACCCTGCCGCAGTCCGGATAAGTCCTGAGGGCGAGTTTTCGCGGCTTACGCGCATGTCCTCGCTGACCTACCAGCTACAGCCCAGTTTTTTGGCCCGTTCGCCACACGATTGGGTGGCCTTGATGCGCGATCAGCGCCACCATGGGCACATTACTGCGGTGCAAACTCTCGATGGGGGACAGCATTGGACGGACTTGCCCGATTTACCCATGGGCAACCCGGACTCTTCTGTGGCAGCCCTGGCCTTGGGCCAAGGACAAATGCTGCTGGCGCACAACCCGACCCCCCAGGGGCGCGCCCAGTTGGACTTGAGCCGAAGCACCGATGGCTTGCAGTGGACCTTGCACCACAACCTGCGCGCAGGCGACCCGGAGGCCGAGTTTTCCTATCCCGCCATGGCATGGGCCGATGACGCGCTATGGGTGGCCTACACCGTGGACCGGGCCACCTTGTCGTGGCAACGCTTTGCGCCCGGAGGCACACCATGAGCACGCCAGCGTTGCCCGATTTGTTGGTCATGCAAGTTTGGTTGCACGTCGGATGGGCCGTGGTGCTGGCCGGTGGCAGTGCTGCCCTGCTGGCGCATGGGGCAGTGCCCTTGACGCTGCGGCGTGCTGTTGCTGTCGTAATGGGGCTGTGGGCGCTTATGCCCGGAGATATGTCTGCCGCCTATTGGCTGGGCCTGGCGTTTCAGGCACCGAGCGCGATGGGTGCACTGGTGTGGGCGGCGATGGGTTGGAGAGCCCTGCGCCCGGCGCGGGGGCACCACCACGTAGCGGCTGCGACCGCCCCCTATCGATGGGAGGTTGGGCTGGTGGTGTGCGGCATCGTGTTGGGCTGGGCCTTGCTACTAGACACTTTTGCGCAGTTGCCCGTGGCGCTGTACGAGCGCGGGTTTGACCGCCCGGCGCTGGGAGTCCTGATCGTTGTGGCGATGTTGCCCCTGTTGCAAGAGGGCAGTGTGCGGCGTGCCACGGCGTGGCTCGCTCCGGCAGCGGTGGCGCTGTTTGTGCTGCTGCGCCTGCCCACGGGCAACGTTTTTGATGCCGTGTTGGATCCATGGTTATGGGGGGCTTTGCATGCGGTAGGTGTGCGCTGGGCTTACCAGCGCTGGCGAACCAGACCGCAGCCCGCCGCGTAAGCGCCCCACCTGGCGCAACGGGGTATCTTCGGGGCAGCAAGCCTTACAGCGGCTTGCGACCGGTGATGAGATTCACCAGAATCATCACCACCGCAACCACCAGAAGAACATGAATGAATCCCCCCATGGTGTAGGCACTGACCAGCCCTAGAAGCCACAAAACGATGAGCACAAGGGCGAAGGTGTAGAGCATGGGGGCTTTCAAGAAAAAAAGGGATGTGCGGTGTTTCAGTGTCTGGCGCATGGTTCATGGCGTCTGTTTGGCAGACCGCAGACACCGGCACTGGCACGCAAGGCCTGGCTTCCGCAGGGCGAGCGGGTTGGAGCCATGGCACTTGTGGTTCTCTATGATGCCGACTGGGGCACTGGCCTGCTTGGCGAGTCATCAGGACCACGCGCTTGAATGCCCGTTGGTAGTCGCCCCACATGACAAAGAAAAGGAATCGGTATGAACGTTCTGATGCTGCACGGCATTAACCACAACATGTTCGGCAAGCGGGACCCCGTGCAATACGGCACCATCACGCTGGACGAAATCAACAGCCGGCTGATTGCGCTGGGCCATGCGTTGGGGGCCGAGGTACAGACCTTTCAGACCAACCATGAGGGCGCCATGTGTGAGCGCATTCATCAAGCGTATGCGCAGGGGGTGGATGCGGTACTCATCAATGCCGGTGCATGGACGCACTATAGCTATGGCATTCGCGATGCGCTGGCCATCTTGACCTGCCCGATTGTGGAGTTGCACATGTCCAACATCCATGCCCGTGAATCCTTTCGCCATCACTCGGTGTTTGCCGACATCGTCAAGGGCCAGATTGCAGGCTTTGGCGTAGACAGCTACTTGCTGGCCCTGCGCGCTGCGGTATCTGCCGTGCAGGCGGCCAAGGCCTGAGCCGAGGCTAACAGGGCCTGCGCAGGAGCCCGCCATCGCGAGCTTGCCGGTTCAGCGGGCCGGGCGTAGCAGCCATTCGCGGCGGAACAACCACTCTTGCACCTGCCACACGTTGGACAGCGTGACCTCGCCGTCCTTGTGGCGGCTTTTCACATGCCAGCGCTGTGCGATCAGCGTGCAGGCGGGCAGGCACGAAGGCTGCTCGTGCAGGTCGTCTTGCAACCAGATAACGGCATCAAACTCGGCGAGCAAGCGTGTCAAGCGTTCTGGAGGGGGCAGGTCGGGGTAGAGTGCGCCGGTGTTGCGGCCCTCGGCGTCATAGGGGGTGATGCGGGCACCATGCAGAAGAAAGTGAAAGCGTTCGTATTGGCCGGTAAAGCCATTGGGCACGGCAACGCGTTGCCCCTGCATGTGCGCCTGAATGGTCGGGTTGTAGCCCGCCTGGTCGTTGGAGAGGGGCTGCACCATCAGCGCAAAGCAGCCGTACACCGCCAATACCGCCCCCAGGCTGGCATTGCGCGCCCAGGTCCCACGAACCATGCCAGCAACAGCGGATGCAATACCGAGCCCTGCCACGGTGCAGGTCAGCGCAAGTTCGGTGGGCGAGGCAATCCCCAGTGACCCCATGACCCAGCTGATGCGCCCCAGCATGACCAGCGCGGGCAGGGTGATGAGCAGCGTCAACCAAAACCAGAGGCGCGGCAGCCTGTCCCAGACCAACGCCATGGCGATGGCCACTGCGGGCATGGCGGGTATGACATAGCGCTCAGAGCGCTGGTTGGGGATCGTGAACACCACCAGCCACACCACCACCCAGGCCAGCAGCACCCACGCTGCCGGGCGCAGGCGGCTTGGCCGCAGCGCGGTGCGTGCGTGGCGCAGCGCCAGCAGGCAAAAGCCCAGCACCGGCAGGGCGAGCAAGCCGCCGTTGGCGGGGTAGGCCAGCAACTGCGTCCACATGGGGTAGGGCCCCGACAGTGCAGCCTGCCAGTAGCCCATGCTGCTGGACATCTTGCCGGCGTTTTCGGCCACGACAAACTCTTGCCATACGCTGGCCGGGTCGGGGTCCAGTACAAACCACAGGGCGAAAATGCCCACCCCCAGCAAGGTACTCCAACCGGTGCCTATGGTGGTGCGCACCGTTGTGCGCCAACTCCAGGGCATGCTGAGCAGCACGGCGCACCACAGGGCGGCGGCGGCGGGTGCAACCAAGGCAAAGGACTTGTAGGCCGCACCTAGGCCCATGGCCACACCAAACAGCGTGTAGGCCAACGGGCCGGGTGTGGGGCGGGCACGTTGCCCGCTGGCGGTGGTGTCGCTGCGCAGGCCCAGCCACAACACCCACCACATGGGCAAGGCCAGCCAGAAGGTCTCGGGCGCGGAGGTGAGGTACACCCGCCCATAGCGGAAGGTAGAAAAAAACAGCAAGTACAGGGCCGCTGCCACGCAGGCGGTGCGCAGCCGGCGGTCCGGATCGCTCAGCCGGTAGGCAAAAAAGGCCAAGAAGGCGGTGGTCGCAAACGTATAGGCAACGCTGGGCAGGCGCAGAGCCCACAGGTTCCACGTCTGGCCCCAGCCACCGGCCACCATGGCCTGCCAGATGAGCAGGGGAGGCTTGGTGTTTCGGGTCCCAACGAGTTCTGATTGCAGGGGCAGCCAGTGCCCGCTTTCCGCGGTCATGCGGGCGATATGGATGTAGACCATTTCGTCACCGTTGGTCGGTGCGTAGGCGCTGCCCAGGCCGAACAGGTAGAGTGTGGCCGCGACCACAACTAGCGCCAGCCACGCCATGCTTGCGGGCCTCAGAGGCTCAAATTGCTTGAAGTCCCGCACCATGATGTGCTCACTCGCGGTTGCGTTTGAAGGTCCAACGGTCGTTGGCCAGAAAGTTGCTGACGCTGGCTGCCAGGATGGCAATGATGTTGGCCAGGCGGTAGTCCATGCTGCCCGACAGCAGTAGCGTCAGCACATATTGCATACCGCTGCCAAAGGCCGAGGCGGTAACGTACTGGCCGAATTCCATGCCCAGCAGGCGCAGGCTCACCGGTTGCACCTCACCCGCCTCTAAGGTTTTTACCCGGTCCGACCAAGTCCACAGGCGGTTCCAGGTGAAGTTATTCAGGGTGGCCAGTGCGATGGCCAGCGCCAATGAAAAGTAGGGCTTGTTGTAGCCCGCTTCAATGTGGTTAAAGAGGTACTCGTGGCCAATGTGCAGCACCACCAAATTCACCACGGTGCCGCTGGCACCCACAATGCCAAACTTGATGTAGCGGTACTTCTCCAGCAGCCCGAGCGCCCAAAGCACAGCGTGTTGCACACCCTTCATGCCGCGGCCCCTGAACCTGTGGTGGCTGCGCCCAAAAACGCCAGGGCTTGGTGCAACACAGGGTCTGGCGCGATGCGCTTGAGGCACTGGTTGTCGCCATCGCAAAAGGTCAGGCGGTGGTTGTAGGCAGTCAGGCACGGGGAGCAGGCGATACCGCTTTCCAGAATGATGGTGCGGTGTCCCAAGGGGCCATACAACTTGCCGGTTTCGGGCCCGAAGAACACCATGGTTTGAATGGGCGTAACGGTTGCAAAGTGGCTGGGGCCGCCGTCGTTGGTAATGAGCAGGCTGCTGGCGTGCATGAGCATGAGCAACTCGCGGATGCTTTTGGTGTACCCGGTCAGGTTCAGACAGGCGGCATCGCCGACTTGCGTCTGCAAATCACGCGCCAGCACGGCATCATCCTTCAGGCCAATCAGGCCCACGGCATAACCACCATGGCACAGGCCTTGCACCACGCGCGCATAGTGGCTGGCAGGCCAGGCCCGCTCAGGCAGGATGCCGCCCCCTGCATAGACCAGCACCAGACGCCGTTCGCGGGTGATGGGGTGGTCGCTTTCCAACTTGCTGCTGTAGGTTTCCAGCTCGGTGTCGGTGAACTTGACGGCCAGCTCGGTGTCTACCGGCGTGCTGCGGATGGCGGCGGCGCGATTGCGCGGCATGCTGTTGGGCGCATCCAGTGCATCGACCAAGGACAAAAACTGTTTGCTGATGTGCTGGTACGGGTTGTACGGGATGCTGTGGTTGATGAAGCTGCCTCGGTACAAGCCCTCCTGCGTGTGGGGTGTGAAGCCCGCACGCACCGGTGCGCCGGTGCTGAAGGACAGCAGCGCGCTCACACGCGAAAACAGCTCGCAGTCGATCACTGCATCCAGTCCGATGCGGCGGAACTTGAGGCTGACCTTCACAATGTCAGCGATCAGCGTCCCGCCCGAGCTGTCATCCAGCGAGTGCATGTGCTGGGCTTGTGTGAGCGAGAGGAGCTTGGAGACTTCCTGGTTCTTTTTGAGTTGCAGGATGTGGATGGCCGCCCCCGGATACTGGCGGCGCAACTGCGCAAACATGGGGCCCGCCAGCACGATGCTGCCCATCTCGGACAGCAGGATGACCAGGATGTTTTGGGGCGCGGCAGGCATGCGGGCCGGTGCGCCGAATAGCCCGGTCAAACGCACCCACGCAGACACCGCCGCGCAGAGCAGCTGGCCGACCCAGCGGTCAATGAAGCGTTGTGTCTGGAGGTTCATGGTCGATGTGCGCCGTGTGGCTGTGTTGTCAAGCTTGAGTATCTGCTACGCAAACCCGTGACTTACAGGCCAGCCGCTGCACGCAGCGTTTGGGCCTTGTCGGTGCGTTCCCAAGTGAACTCGGGTTCTTCGCGGCCAAAGTGGCCATAGGCTGCCGTCTTGGCGTAGATGGGGCGCAGCAGGTCCAGCATCTGGATGATGCCTTTGGGGCGCAGGTCAAAGTGCGCGTTCACCAAAGCGGCGATCTGTTCGTCGGGGATGACACCGGTGCCTTCGGTATACACGGTCACATTCATGGGCTTGGCCACGCCAATCGCGTAAGCAACCTGAATCTGGCATTGCTTGGCCAGACCGGCCGCGACGATGTTTTTGGCCACATAGCGCGCGGCATAGGCTGCAGAGCGGTCGACCTTGGACGGGTCTTTGCCCGAGAACGCGCCACCGCCGTGCGGGCAGGCACCGCCGTAGGTGTCCACAATGATTTTGCGACCGGTCAGCCCGCAATCGCCCTGGGGCCCGCCGATCACAAAACGGCCGGTGGGGTTGATCAGGTAGCGGGTGTTGTGCAGCCACTCTTTGGGCAGCACGGGCTTGATGATTTCTTCAATGATGGCTTCGGTGAACGAGGCCTTCATCGTGTGCTGGGTTTCCGACTGGTCGGGGCTGTGCTGGGTGGACAGCACCACGGTGTCAATGCTGTGGGGTTTGCCATCCACATAGCGCATGGTGACCTGGCTCTTGGCGTCCGGACGCAAAAAAGGCAGGCGACCGTCTTTGCGCAATTGCGCTTGGCGCTCCACCAAGCGGTGGGCGTAGTAAATGGGTGCGGGCATCAGCTCGGGCGTTTCGTCGCAGGCGTAGCCAAACATCAGGCCCTGGTCGCCCGCACCGATGTTGAGGTGGTCGTCGGAGGCATGGTCCACGCCCTGGGCGATGTCGTTGGACTGCTTGTCATAAGCGACCAGCACCGCGCAACCCTTGTAGTCGATGCCGTATTCGGTGTTGTCGTAGCCAATGCGCTTGATGGTGTCACGCGCCACCTGGATGTAGTCCACGTGGGCGTTGGTAGTGATTTCACCGGCCAGTACCACTAAGCCGGTATTGGTCAACGTTTCAGCGGCTACACGAGAGCGGGGATCTTGCGCAAAGATCGCGTCCAGAATGGCATCAGAAATCTGGTCCGCCACCTTGTCGGGGTGGCCTTCAGAGACGGATTCAGAGGTAAAGAGGAAGTCGTTCGCCATGTGGGTTCTCCAAAATAAACATCAAGACGCGTTGCTTGAGCTTTGGAGCTTTCAGCGAACGCTTTAGCAGATTCGCCAGTGGGGGCGAGGCACAATGGCAGTTTTTTGGACCACTGCCGCTGTGATGTCACCCTGCAAGTAGTTCTATAACTCGGTGACGCGGAGAATTTTAGCCCACCCATGGCGCTTATATTTCAGTTTCTTTCCTTGTGGCCTTTGCGGCTGTTGCATGCCCTTGGGGCCGGGTGCGGTTGGTTGGTATATCTCGTGTCGGGTGCGTATCGCCGCCGGTTTCGGGACCATGCCGCGTGTGCAGGCATCAGCCGGGCCGATCAGTGCTTGGCGATTGAAGCTGCTGGCAAGATGGTGATGGAGCTTCCTCGTCTGTGGTTGGGTGCGCCGGTACCGGTGCAATGGGAGGGTGCCGCGCACATTGAGGACGCTCTGGCAACGCGGCAAGGCGTATTGTTTTTAACCCCCCATGTGGGCAGTTTTGAGGTGACCGCGCGGGCCTTTGCCCATCGCTTTGGCCCTGGGGGTGCGGAAATGACAGTGCTGTACCGGCCGGCCCGCCAGCCCTGGCTGCGCCGTTGGGTCGAAGCCAGCCGCGCACTGCCGGGGCTGCACACCGCACCGGCCACGCTGGCGGGCGTCAAACAATTGATCAAGGCCTTGCGTGCGGGCCAGTGTGTGGGCTTGTTGCCCGACCAGGTTCCTCCAAAGGGGCAAGGGGCCTGGGTTCCTTTTTTTGGGCGCAATGCCTACACCATGACTTTGGCGGCCCGACTGGCCCAGCAAACCGGTGCGCGCCTGGTGCTTGCGTGGGGCGAGCGCCTGCCCGCCGGTGCGGGTTACAAAGTGGGTGTGCGGCCCTACCCGGCACCGCTGCCGCAGGACGTGACCGAGGCAACGGCCCACATCAACCAGGCCATGGAGCAGGTCATCCGGGAGCTACCCTCGCAATACCTGTGGGGCTATGCGCGCTACAAAGAACCGCGTCGGACCGACGCTGCGGCCGAATAAGAAAGCCACAAAAAAATGAGTCGTTGGATACTGCGTTGCATTGAAGTGCTGGGGCGTTTGCCGCTGCCCTGGCTGCGGGCACTGGGCGTGCTGCTGGGGTGGACATTGTACGCCGTGGTGGGCTCGCGCCGCCGCGTGGTGTATGTCAACCTTGCGATGTGCTTCCCACAGTGGTCGCCTTGGTACCGGCGGCGCCAATCGGTCCGAGCCTTCGTCGCGTTTGCGCAGGCTTGGCTGGACCGCGGATGGCTGTGGCACGCCCCGCCCGAGGTACTGCGCCAACGTTTGCACCTGACCGGCGCTTTGGACGCGCTGGCGGGAGATGCGCCTACGGTGCTGTTTGCTCCCCATTTCGTGGGGCTGGATGCGGGGTGGACCGCGCTGACGCAGCAGGTCGATCGGCGTTTCACCACCATCTACACCGACCAGGCCAACAAAGTGGCCGATGCGTGGATATTGGCGGGGCGCAAGCGCTGGGGTGGTCGTTTGTTTGGCCGCATCGAGGGCGTCAAGCCCATCATCGCGGGATTGAAGGCGGGCGAGCCCTTGTACCTGTTGCCCGACATGAACTTTGGCCCCGAAGAGTCGGTCTTTGTGCCGTTTTTCGGCCACCCCGCAGCCACGGTGCCGTCCTTGTCGCGCTTTGCCCGGCTGGCGCGGGCCCAGGTGGTGCCTGTCTTGTGCCGCTTAACGCCCAGCGGCTACACGATTGAGGTGCTGCCCGCGTGGGCAGACTTCCCCAGCAGCGATGCGCACCACGACACCGCCCGCATGAACCAAATGCTGGAGACCTACATTCACACCATGCCCGCGCAGTATTACTGGGTGCACAAGCGCTTCAAGGACCAGCCCGCCGGTATAAAGCCGCCTTACTGAGCGCCAGGCGCAGCGTCGGTGGCGGGTGCAGCGGGGGCTGGCGGTGTGGGGGTATCCGGGTGCGCCCAGTCCCACAGCAGGGTGGCGACGTCCTCGATGCCGGTGCGCTTGGTGGCCGAAAACAGGCGAACCTCGCCGCCGCCTGCTTGAAGTTTTGCAATGGACAGTGCCTTTGCCCCTTCGGAGCGGGTGAGTTTGTCCGACTTGGTCAGGATGACCAGAAACTTCAGGCCCTCAACAACACGCGGTCGAATGACGTCG
>JARXAM010000109.1 GCA_029865845.1 Rhodoferax sp.
TCCATTGTGGATCTGCCACTGGTCCCACAAGAGAACCATGGAGAACCCAAAGATCACCCACAAAATGGTGCGGCGAATATCGTTCATGAAGACTTCTTCTCAGAGGGGGATTGAATCAAGCGACTGAACAGTCGCGGCGCACTCTCAGGCACAGGATCATGCCCACCCGCGCACCACGGGTGACAGCGCGCAATACGCGCAACCGTCAAATAACTGCCTATTGTCGCACCGTGCCGCTCAAGGGCTTTCAGCGCATACACAGAACATGTGGGGTTGAAACGGCAACTGCTCCCCAGCCAAGGACTCAGCAACAAACGATAGGCTTTAACCACACCGATGAGCAAAGAACGGATCATGGTGGGGCCTCTGGGCGAATGGCTGGTGAGGTGGCGCGCGCAACACCAACAATCTGGCCAAACAAATCTTGCAACTCCATTCGAACCGCCGCCTTAAGCGCATCCGAGGTGGCGCTCACAAAGTGTTTTCGGTCGAAGTCGCGACGCAAGCGGATCAGATGCGCTTTTTCTTTCAACAGCGGCGCAAATTCGACGCCCAACTGATAGACCTGTCGCTTGATGGTATTTCGGGTGACCGCACGTTTGGCCCAACGCTTGGGAACCATCGCACCCACCCAGATTCCGGGCGAAGGAAAGACAGGCGCAGCTCCTTCAGACCCAGAAACGCCGACAGCGCAGCAATGCATAGCAAAGTGCGCTGTTTTTGAAACGGTGGTGCCCCCCAGAGCCGCTTGGAACTGGGCGCGCGTTTGAAGGCGCGTGACGGCAACCGGCCTGGCCGACTGAGCTTCTCCGATCACCAAAAGCCGAAAGCCTTGGTCAGCGAAGCTAACTTATACAGCCAGACGCTTGCGGCCCTTGGCACGGCGTGCGTTGATCACTGCACGGCCACCACGTGTCTTCATGCGGACCAGGAAACCGTGAGTGCGCGCGCGGCGAATTTTGGAAGGTTGGTATGTGCGTTTCATGAAATTTTCCTAAGAGGCTCTATGGGTCATCCGCTGGTCACACTGGCACATCGCACCAACTGTCTTGGCCTACGGATTTTGGTCTATCGCCCCGAACACAATCAGGGGAACCACGCATTATCGCAAACTTTCTTTCGGCGAGCAACAATCCAGCGCCCCAGAATTTCTTTTGGCTTCGGTAGGATACATGCACCCAATTGTGGATAAAGTATTGATAAATGAGAACTCGCGGCGCCGGGCACAACAACTATCCACAGACAGCTGATTTCAAAAAATGACAACGGGCTCGCACCTCCCTCCCACCGACGACTCCAGCATGGCGCTTGGTCAAAGCCTTTGGCTCACCTGTGTCGACCAACTTGCCCAAGAGATCCCGGAACAACAATTCAACACTTGGATCAAACCGCTCACCGCCCTCGTGCATGAGGACATGTCCAAGATCACGATCTATGTCGCCAACCGCTTCAAGTTGGATTGGATACGTGCGCAGTACAGCCAAAGAATTTCCGGCATGTTGGAGAAGCTCTATGGGCAGGCCGTAGCGGTAGAGTTAGTGATCACTCCCCGCGAAACTTCAACGCGGGCCGTCGCCGCACCCAAAGTTGCTCAAATACCCAGTGTGGCGGAAACCGTGGAAGACAGCGAAGACCGCAGCACGGGGGGACTCAAGAGTCGGCTCAACAGCATATTGACGTTTGAGAGCCTGGTAGAAGGGACCGCGAACCGTATGGCTCGTGCCGCGGCAATGCACGTTGCAACCATGCCGGGTCATCTATATAACCCCTTGTTCATTTATGGCGGCGTTGGGCTTGGCAAAACCCACTTGATGCATGCGGTAGGCAATAGGCTGCTTGTGGATAAGCCCGCATCCAAAGTGCTGTATATCCACGCGGAGCAATTTGTGTCCGATGTGGTGAAGGCCTACCAGCGCAAGACCTTCGACGAGTTCAAGGAGCGCTATCACTCGCTGGACCTGCTGCTCATTGACGATGTTCAGTTCTTTGCCAACAAGGACCGAACCCAAGAGGAGTTTTTCAACGCCTTCGAAGCCCTTTTGGCCAAAAAGTCCCACATTGTCATGACGAGTGACACCTATCCAAAGGGGCTCGCTGATATCCACGAGCGGTTGGTTTCGCGTTTTGACTCCGGGTTAACCGTTGCCATTGAGCCCCCAGAACTCGAAATGCGCGTTGCCATTTTGATTAACAAAGCCCACGCAGAAGGGTCGGAAATGCCCGAAGAAGTCGCTTTTTTCGTGGCCAAGAATGTGCGCTCCAACGTCCGTGAGCTGGAGGGCGCACTCCGCAAGATTCTGGCTTATTCGCGCTTTAACCAAAAAGAAATCTCCATTCAGTTGGCAAGAGAAGCCTTGCGCGATTTGCTCTCCATCCAGAACCGACAAATTTCGGTAGAAAACATCCAAAAAACGGTGGCTGACTATTACAAGATCAAAGTGGCGGACATGTACTCCAAGAAGCGTCCTGCGAGCATTGCCCGTCCGCGTCAGATTGCGATGTACCTTGCCAAGGAGCTCACCCAAAAAAGTCTGCCCGAAATTGGCGAACTTTTTGGCGGCCGGGACCACACCACGGTGCTTCATGCGGTGAGAAAGATAGGGGGGGAGCGACAGCAACTGACAGAACTGAACCAACAGCTCCATGTCTTGGAGCAAACCCTCAAGGGTTGATTGCAAAACGCAGTTCACCACGTAACGCGCTCAAAAAACAGCGAAAATGTTCGGATTTGCGGGATATGCCGATTCCCACGCTGACTGACCAGCGCGCAAGGTAGAGATTCACATAGAGGTTGACATGATCGTATTGAAGGCAACTCAAGACAAGGTCTTATCGGTTTTGCAATCCGTGGCCGGCATTGTCGAACGCCGCCACACCCTGCCCATTCTTGGCAACGTCTTGTTGCGCAAAGTTGGGACTTCATTGCAAATGACTACCAGCGACCTTGAGATCCAGATCCGCACTACTGCGGAATTGGGTGGTGACGCTGGAAACTTCAACACCACCATCGGTGCCCGAAAACTGATTGACATCCTGCGCACCATGCCGGGGGATCAGACGGTTTCTCTGGAATCGAGCCAGGGAAAAATTATCCTTAAAGGTGGCAAAAGTAAGTTCACCTTGCAGACCATGCAGGCAGAGGACTTTCCTTTGGTACAGGAAAGCGCCAGTTTCGGCCCTGTGTTCAGCGTGCCGCAAAAGACGCTCAAGGACTTGCTTAGTCAAGTGTCATTTGCCATGGCGGTTCACGACATTCGTTACTACCTCAATGGGATTTTGTTCGTAGCCGAAGGCAAGCAGCTCAGCTTGGTAGCCACTGACGGCCACCGGTTGGCATTCGCGTCGGCCACCCTCGACGTGGAAGTACCCAAGCAAGAGGTCATCCTGCCGCGCAAGACCGTCATCGAATTGCAACGGCTGTTGAGCGACAAAGAGGGTGCTATCGAAATGCAGTTTGCCAACAACCAAGCCAAGTTCACGTTTGACGGCATGGAATTTGTGACCAAGCTGGTCGAGGGCAAGTTTCCCGACTACAACCGGGTCATCCCCAAGAACCACAAGAACTGCATCACCCTGGGTCGCGAGGCCCTGCTAAAAACATTGCAGCGCACCGCGATTCTGACGAGCGACAAGTTCAAAGGCGTGCGATTGAACATCGACCCCGGCAGCCTGCGCGTAGCATCCAACAATGCCGAACAGGAAGAGGCGGTGGACGAACTCGACATCGACTACGGTGGAGAAAGTATCGAGATCGGGTTCAACGTCACGTACCTGATGGATGCCTTGGCCAACATGAACCAGGACATGGTGTGCATGGAGTTGTCTGACGGCAATAGCTCCGCGCTGATTACCATTCCCGACAACGCGACCTTCAAGTACGTTGTCATGCCCATGAGAATTTGATCCCCCACGTTATCGCAACCGTGTCATCAAACCCCCGCTTCCCCGGGGGTTTGATCATTGAAGAGTTTGATTTTTTTCGAAAAGAAGCTAGCCATGACTGAAGCAAACAAGTCGGTTTCCCCTGCTGAGAGCGCTGCGGGCACAGTGCACACGGGCGAGGGCGGGGCCGATAGTTCCAACTTCCAGCCCACGATCGACACCAACCAGGCCGGTGCGACAGAGGCCTATGGCGAAGGCTCGATTCAGATTCTTGAAGGCCTGGAGGCCGTACGCAAGCGCCCGGGCATGTACATCGGTGACACGTCCGATGGCACGGGCCTGCACCACCTTGTATTTGAGGTCGTGGACAACTCGATCGACGAATCGCTGGCCGGGCACTGTGACGATATTCTGGTCACCATCCACTCCGACAATTCCATCAGCGTGGTCGACATCGGCCGTGGCATTCCTACCGGAATCAAAATGGACGACAAGCACGAGCCCAAGCGCTCGGCCGCTGAAATCGCGTTAACCGAATTGCATGCGGGCGGCAAGTTCAACCAGAACAGCTACAAGGTGTCCGGCGGTCTGCACGGGGTGGGCGTGTCCTGCGTGAACGCACTGTCCAAAATGTTGCGCCTGACCATCCGCCGTGATGGCAAGGTCCATTCGCTGGAATTCAGCAAGGGCTTTGTGCAAAACCGCATCGTCGAGACACAGAACGGTATTGAAGTGTCGCCCATGAAGGTCATCGGCGACACGGAGAAGCGCGGCACCCAAGTGCACTTCCTGCCCGACACCGAGATCTTCAAAGAGAACAACGACTTCCACTACGAGATCCTGTCCAAGCGCTTGCGCGAACTCAGCTTTCTGAATAACGGCGTGCGCATCCGCCTCAAGGACGAGCGCAGTGGCAAGGAAGACGACTTTGCCGGCGCCGGTGGCGTGCAGGGCTTTGTGAACTTCATCAACAAAGGCAAGAGCGTCCTACACCCCAACATCTTCCACGCCATGGGCGATCGCCAGAGCGACCAAGGCACCAACATCGGTGTGGAAGTCGCCATGCAGTGGAACAGCGGCTTCAACGAACAGGTGCTGTGCTTTACCAACAATATCCCCCAGCGTGATGGCGGTACCCACCTGACCGGCCTGCGCGCCGCCATGACCCGCTTCATCAGCAAATACATCGAACAAAACGAAATGGCCAAGAAGGCCAAGGTCGAAGTCACCGGTGACGACATGCGCGAAGGCCTGTGCTGCGTGCTGTCGGTCAAGGTGCCCGAGCCCAAGTTCTCCAGCCAGACCAAGGACAAGCTGGTGTCTTCTGAGGTGCGCGGCCCCGTAGAAGACATCGTGGGCAAGCTGCTGGCCGACTATCTGGAAGAGCGCCCGAACGACGCCAAGATCATCGTCGGCAAGATCATCGAAGCAGCGCGCGCCCGCGAGGCTGCACGCAAGGCCCGTGACATGACACGCCGCAAGGGCGTGCTGGACGGCATGGGCCTGCCCGGCAAACTGGCCGACTGCCAGGAAAAAGACCCTGCACTCTGCGAAATCTACATCGTCGAGGGCGACTCCGCCGGTGGCTCCGCCAAGCAGGGCCGCGACCGCAAGTTCCAGGCGATCTTGCCGTTGCGCGGCAAGATCTTGAACGTCGAAAAAGCCCGCTACGAAAAGCTGCTGACCAGCAACGAAATTCTCACCCTCATTACCGCTTTGGGCACCGGCATCGGCAAGGCAGGCGGCAGCACGGGCGGTGACGACTTCAACGTCGCCAAACTGCGCTACCACCGCATCATCATCATGACCGATGCGGACGTGGACGGCGCGCACATCCGCACACTACTGCTGACCTTCTTTTACCGCCAAATGCCTGAACTGGTAGAGCGCGGCCACATCTACATTGCCCAGCCGCCGCTGTACAAGGTCAAATCCGGCAAGGAAGAGCTCTATCTGCAGGGCCCATCCGAACTCGACGGCTTTCTGCTTCGCATCGCGCTGGTCAACGCCTCGGTGTACACCGGGGGGCCCAACGGCACCACCCTGAGTGGCGACACGCTGGCCGAACTGGCCCGCAAGCACCAGGTGGCACAAGCAGTGATTGCACGCCTGCAAAATTTCATGGACGCCGAGGCCCTGCGCTCGGTGGCCGACGGTGTGGTCCTCAACCTCGACACGGTAGCCGACGCCGAGGCGTCTGCGGCCACACTGCAAGCGCGGTTGCCCGATGCGGAAGTGGCCGGCGAATTCGACGCCCGCACCGACAAGCCCATTCTGCGCATCAGCCGCCGCCACCATGGCAACGTAAAAAGCAGCGTGCTCACCCAAGACTTTGTACACGGTGCTGACTATGCCGCCTTGGCAGAGGCAGCCAACACCTTCCGGGACCTGTTGGGCGAAGGTGCCCGTGTCATGCGCGGCGAAGGCGAAAGGCAGAAGGAAGAAAAAGTCTCCGACTTCCGCGAAGCCATGGCCTGGCTGATCGGTGAAGCAGAACGAACATCAAGCCGCCAGCGTTATAAAGGCTTGGGGGAAATGAACCCTGAACAGCTGTGGGAAACCACCATGGACCCCACTGTACGCCGCTTGCTGCGTGTGCAAATTGACGATGCCATCGAAGCCGACCGCGTGTTCACTATGCTCATGGGCGACGAAGTGGAGCCGCGCCGCGACTTCATTGAGACCAACGCCCTGCGCGCAGGCAACATTGATGTCTGAGATCCGCCGCATCCACCCCGCCGCCCAATGGTCGGATGCGGTGGTACACAAGGGAACGGTCTATTGTGTCGAAGTACCCGACAGCGGCACAGACATCACCAGCCAGTCCCTGGCCGTGTTTGCCCAAGCCGAGCGCACCCTGGCACTGGCCGGCAGCGACAAAAGCCGCTTGCTGCTTGCCACCATTTACCTGAAGCATATGGCCGATCGGCCAGCCTTCAATGCCGCGTGGCAAGCATGGCTGCCCACGGGATGCGCGCCTGCGCGGGTGTGCGTGAGCGCAGAAATGGCCAGCCCCGACTACTTGCTGGAGATTGCATTCACAGCCGCAGTGGCTTGAGCATCGCCCTTAGATGCTGCCGCGCACCGGCGCGGTGGATGCCCGCACCACCAACACCGGGTCAGGCACAGGCACGATGGTGGGCTCGTGTTGCGGATTTTCAATCAAGTCCAGCAGCAAGTTAATGGAGATGGTGGCGACCTGCTCAATACCCAAAGCCACGGTAGTGAGCGCCGGGCGCATGTCGCGGGCGAGCTGGATGTCGGTGATACCGATAACCGAAATATCTTGGGGAATGCGAATGCCCCGGTCTGCCAAAGCCTGGCAGGCACCGTATGCCATCAGATCGTTGGTGCAAAAAATGGCAGTGATATCGGGGTGCTGCTCCAGCAGCGAGTCGGTGGCTTCGTGGCCACCGGCGACCGTGTCACGCACATTGCGAACAAGCGCCTCATGCAGCGTGAGGTCGGCGGCGCTGAGGGCACTGACGAATCCATCCAGACGCGCAATCTGCATGCCTTCCAAACCGCAACCTACGATGGCACCCATGCGCCGGTGCCCCAAGTCCAACAAATGCTGGCCCGCAATCTGTCCAGCGCGGTGAAAGTTCACCACCACGTGCGGAATGTGGTTGGCCAAGTCCACCTGCTCCTCTGAGGCCAACACGATGGGCGAGCGGCGGGTTTTCAGCGCATGAATGTCATCCGCGCTGATACCTGCGTGCAACACTAACACTCCATCGGCCAGGGTGCCGGCAATCTGGTGCAAATAAGCAAGACCAATGTCCGGGCGCTCGTCCGTGTTGCACACCATCAGAAAGTAATTGCGATGGCGCGCCACGCGCTCGGCCACCCGCACAAACTCAGGGTAGAAGGGGTTGTTGATATCGGGCAACACCAGCGCCACCATGGACGACTTGCCCTCGGCCAAGGCGCGGGCCATCAAATTGGGCCGATACCCGGTGGCTGCAATCGCCTCTTGTACCTTTTGCACGGTGGCGGGCTTTACCTTCTGGGTGTTACGCAGCACGTTAGACACCGTGGCAGTGGTAACGCCTGCCAGACGGGCGACTTCGCTCAACGTTGCCATAGGCGCAGCACGTTTATGTGAATAGACATTGATAGATACATCGTTGGGACCCTAGGACTTTCCCTAGTCTCCGGTTTTTTTTCGGACACCCGTAGGTATACTACAAAAATTGTCGTATTTAACCGCTTAAATTCTAGTTTAATACCCTTACTCATGGGTCTTTCGGTCCTCGCGGGCCGGTGGCGGAAGAAAGTCGACATATGGTTTTTTAGAAATTTAACCGCTTAAATTTATGAAAGGGCACCCGTCAGTACCAAGAAAATCTACTTCGTCGTTTTCTGGTTTCGTTCGCAAAGGCAGAGCCTGCGCCGCCGCTACTTATGGCGAGCCCGGACTCTGGAGACAACAGATGCCCATGCAGCGGCTCCCTCCGCATAGGCCATCTGCCAACCAATCAACAGGAAGACAGTCTATGAATTTCGTCACACGCATCACTCGTCGCAGCACCTTGGCCTCCATGATCGGCCTGGCGCTGAGCACCACCGGCCTGATGGCCACCCACGCAGCCCACGCCGGTGAAGTCACTATTTGGGCCTGGGACCCGAACTTCAACATTGCCATCATGCACGAGGCGGCCAAGCGTTACACGGCCAAGAACCCTAGCGTGACCTTCAAAATCGTGGACATGGCCAAGCCAGATCTGGAGCAAAAACTGCAGACTACCCTGGCCTCCGGCGTGACCAAAAACCTG
The DNA here is from genome assembly GCA_029865845.1 of Rhodoferax sp. GTDB lineage: Bacteria > Pseudomonadota > Gammaproteobacteria > Burkholderiales > Burkholderiaceae_C > Allorhodoferax. The sequence goes on from JARXAM010000109.1 coordinate 8,661, forward strand.
CCCGACATCGTGCTGGTAGAAGACTACAACGCGCCCAAGTACCTGCGCTCCTTCCCTGGCGCGTTTGAATCCCTGTCTGGCAAGGTGGACTACAAAGGCTTCGCAGGCTACAAGGTCAACCTCATGACCATGGGTGGCAAGGTGTACGGCCTGCCTTTTGACACCGGCACCACCGGCATGTACTACCGCAGCGACTTGATCAAACAGGCCGGCTTCAGCGACAAAGACATGCAAAACATCACCTGGGACCGCTTCATCGAGATCGGCAAACAGGTTGAAGCCAAGACCGGCAAAAAGATGTTCGCCATGGACCCCCAGGACGGCGCGCTCATCCGCATCATGATGCAGGGTGCCGGGCGCTGGTATTTCGACAAAGACGGCAAGCTCGACATCAAGAACAACCCGGCCCTGAAAGCCGCGCTGGAAACCCAGGTCAAATTCCTGCAATCCAGCATCTACAAGCCCACCTCCGGTTGGGGCGAGTGGGTTGGCGCATTCAACAAGGGTGACGTGGCTTCGGTGACCACCGGTGTGTGGATCACCGGCTCTGTGAAGGCCGAGGCCAGCCAGTCCGGCAAATGGGCCGTGGCACCCACGCCGCGCCTGAACGTGCCCGGCGCAGTGAACGCATCCAACTTGGGAGGCTCGAGCTGGTACGTGCTCTCCAGCGGCAAAGAGAAGGCTGCGGCTGCCGACTTCCTGAACCAGATTTACGCCAAGGACGTGGACTTCTACCAAACCATCCTGCAATCCCGCGGTGCGGTGGGCTCCCTGTTGGCATCGCGCGGTGGCAAGGCTTACTCTGAAGCCGACCCCTTCTTCGGCGGCGACAAGGTATGGCAAAAATTCAGCGACTGGATGGGCAAGGTGCCTAGCGTGAACTACGGCATGTACACCTACGAAGGTGACACCGCTGTGGCCGCTCAGTTGCAGGGCTTGGCGCAGGGTCTGCCGGTCGAGAAGGCACTGGAAAACATCCACAACCAACTCGCCTCGCAAATCAAGTAAACCGTACGGCAAACCTGTACTGAAAGAGCACCATGGGCCCCACGCCTACGACCCGCTACCGGCGTCTTTACGACGTCAATGGCTGGCTTTTTGTTTCCACTGCGTTGGTACTGATCGGGGTCTTCATGGCCTATCCGATCGTCAAGTCGCTGTGGATGTCGCTCCATGCCGGCCAAGGCACGGTGGTGGAATTCGTAGGCACCGGGAACTTGGTGCGTCTGGCCAGCGACCCGATTTTTCTGCGGGCGCTGCAAAACACTTTTATCTTTCTGATCATCCAGGTGCCGCTCATGATCGTGCTGGCGCTGGTCATGGCGAGCTGCCTGAACATGCCGAACCTGCGTTTTCGCGGGCTGTTGCGCACGGCGGTGTTTTTGCCGTGTGTGACCTCGCTGGTGGCCTACTCGGTGCTGTTCAAGAGCATGTTTTCGTACGACGGGCTGATCAACCATGCGCTGGCGTGGCTGGGCTTTATTGACCAACCCATTCCCTGGCTCAATGATCCGTTCTGGTCCAAGGTCGTAATCATCAGTGCCATCACCTGGCGCTGGACCGGCTACAACATGATCTTTTATCTCGCGGCCATGCAAAACATCGACAAGTCGATCTATGAGGCCGCCCGTATCGATGGCATCTCGGCCTACCGACGCTTTGTGTCCATCACCATCCCCATGCTCAAGCCGGTGATCCTGTTCACCACCGTGACCTCCACCATCGGCACCCTGCAGTTGTTTGACGAGCCCATGAACATCACCGGTGTAAGCGGCGTGGTATCCGACAGCACGCTCACGCTGTCGCTCTACATCTACAACCTGTCGTTCAAATTTGTACCCAACTTTGGCTACGCCGCCACGGTGTCTTATGTGATCGTGCTGCTGGTGGCTGCGTTGGCCGCCATCCAGTTTTATGCCGCCCGGGAGCGCAACTGATGACCAACTGGGCTGAAAAATTCCGCATGGCTGGCGTGTACCTCTTCCTCGGGGTCATGGCCTTCCTCTCGCTGTTCCCCTTTGCGTGGATGGTGATAGGTGCCACCAACACCTCGGTGGACGTGACCAAGGGCAAGTTTTCGCTGGGCGGTGCCCTGCTCGACAACCTGTCCAAGCTCAACAAAACCTTCGACATGGCGCAGATCTTTTGGAACTCCGGAAAGATCGCCCTCATCGGCGGATTTGCCACGCTCATGATCTCGTCCATGGCGGGCTACGGCTTTGAAGTGTTCAGCTCCAAGGCCCGCGAGCGCGTCTACAACGGCCTGCTGCTCACGCTGATGATTCCGTTTGCGGCGCTGATGATTCCGCTGTTCATTTTGATGGCGCAGTTTGATTTGCTAGACACGCACCTAGGCGTCATCCTGCCTGCGCTGGCATCGGCCTACATCGTGTTTTACTTTCGCCAGAGCACCAAGGCCTTCCCCTCCGAACTGCGCGAAGCCGCGCGGCTGGACGGCCTCAAGGAATGGCAAATCTTCTTGTTTGTGTACATGCCGGTGATGCGCTCCACCTATGCGGCAGCCTTCGTCATCATCTTCATGACGGCATGGAACAACTTCCTCTGGCCCCTCATCGTGCTGCAGTCCACCGAGCTCAAAACCATCACCCTGGTGTTGTCCTCGTTGGGCTCGGCCTACTTCCCCGACTTCGGCGTGATCATGGTGGCCGCTGTGCTGGCCACCTTGCCTACCCTGGTCGTCTTTTTCGCAATGCAACGGCAGTTCGTACAGGGCATGCTGGGCTCCGTCAAATAAGGTTTTTCACATGCGTACCCTTACCAAGCTCGTCTCGGGCTGGACCTTTCACACCTCTTTTTCGTCTGACCTGATCGCCGGGGCTGCTGCAGGCCAGGCCGTGCGCCTGCCGCACAACGCTGTCGATCTGGACATGAGCTACTTCGACGAACGCGCGTTCCAAAAAGAGTTTGCCTACCAATACACCTTGGCCTGGCAGCCCGCGTTTGCAGGCCGCGAAGTAAGCCTGCGCTTTGACGGCGCCATGGCCAACAGCGTGGTGTGGGTCAACGGCCAGCAGGTGGCTTCCCACCAAGACGGCTACACCCCTTTTTGCGCCCGCCTCACCGGCTTGCTCAACGAGGGCGACAACCTCATCACCGTGAAGGTAGACGGTAGCGAGAACCCCGAGATCCCCCCCTTCGGGGGCCAGATCGATTACCTGACCTACGCGGGCATCTACCGCGATGTATGGCTGCAAGTGAACGACGCAGTGTCGATTGCCAACCTCAAGATCGAAACCGCCAACGAACTGAGCGATGCCAAAGGCGTGACCGTCAAAGGCTTTCTGTCCAACCCCACCCAGGCCGCCTTCACTGGCACCGCATTGGTGGAGCTGTGCAACACCAAGGGCACCGTGCTGCACCAGCACACCGTGGAGGTGGCGGGCGCAGAGTTCAGCGCATCATTTGGCGCACTGGCCGGTCTTGCGCTATGGGAGCTGGACAGCCCCGTGTTGTATGTGGCGCGCGTCACGCTAACCACCAACGTGGGCACCGACCAGCACAGTACCCGGTTTGGCTTTCGCACTGCGCGCTTTACCACCGAGGGTTTTTTCCTCAACGGCAGGCCACTCAAAATCCGCGGGCTCAACCGCCACCAAAGCTACCCCTACGTGGGCTATGCCATGGGCCAGCGCGCCCAGGCCAAAGATGCCGATGTGATGAAGGACGTGCTCAAGTGCAACCTGGTGCGCACCTCGCATTACCCGCAGTCCCCCTACTTTCTGGACCGCTGCGACGAAATCGGCCTCTTGGTGTTTGAAGAAATCCCCGGTTGGCAGCACATCGGCGGCCCGGCCTGGCAAGACGCGTCGGTGGACAACGTGCGCCGCATGGTCGAGCGCGACTGGAACCACCCCTGCATCATCATCTGGGGCGTGCGCATCAACGAATCGCAAGACAACCACGACTTCTACACCCGCACCAACGCCATGGCCCGCAGCCTGGACAGCACCCGCCAGACCGGTGGCGTGCGCTATATCGAAAACAGCGAGCTGCTGGAGGACGTGTACACCGTGAACGACTTCTGCCATGTGGCCCCACCGGAATGGATGAAGGGTATTGCCCCCACCCCGCTGCGCCAGCCCCGTGAGGTGACTGGCCTGGACCACGAGGTGCCGTATCTGGTAACCGAGTTCAACGGCCACATGTACCCCACCAAACGCATCGACCCCGAAGACCGCCAGGTCGAGCATGTACGTCGGCATTTGGACGTGCTGAACAAGGCGTATGAAAACCCGGTGATCAGCGGCGCCATTGGCTGGTGCATGTTTGACTACAACACCCACAAAGACTTTGGCGCGGGCGACCGCATCTGCCACCACGGCGTGATGGACATCTTCCGCGAACCCAAGTTCGCCGCTTGGGGCTACACCAGCCAATGCAGCCCGGACGAACAGCTTGTGCTGCAGCCCGTGACCTACTGGGCCCGTGGTGAAAAAGACCGCTGCGAAGTACTGCCCCTCATCGTGCTCACCAACTGCGACTACGTGGAACTGCAAGTGGGCGATTTCGCACCCAAGCGCGCCGAGCCCGACCGCGAGCGCTACCCGCACCTGCCGCACGCACCCGTGATCTTTGACAACCGCCACGTCACCACGCCCGACCTGGGCGCCTGGGGCATGCTATGGCGCGACGCCACCGTGACCGGCTTTATCGACGGCAAGGCGGTTTCCACCGTCAAGCTCTCGGGCAACCCGGTGCCCACCACCCTGCAAGTGCAGGTGGATGACACCCATTTGCACGCCCATGAAAAAGACGCCACCCGCGTCATCGTGCGCGCGCTGGACCAGGCTGGCCGCCTGCTGCCGTTCATGGACGACGTGGTGCAAGTCAACGTGACTGGCGCTGCCAAGCTGCTAGGCCCCGACCTGCTCACGCTCAAGGGCGGCACCACCGGCTTTTGGCTGGAAACCACCGGTGCGGTGGGCCACATCACCTTGTGCGTATCCACCCGCCGCATGGGTGAACAGCGCGTGACGCTGCACGCCGCGTAAACCACAGCGCTTTCGAGGAATAGAACATGGCAGACGTCAAACTCACCCAGGTCCGCAAGTCATTCGGCGAGATCGACATCATCCGAGGCGTGGACCTCGACATCCAGCACGGCGAGTTCGTGGTGTTTGTGGGCCCCTCGGGCTGCGGCAAATCCACGCTGTTGCGCACCATCTCGGGCCTGGAGGACATCACCAGCGGCGAGCTGCGCATTGGCGGCCAGGTCATGAACCACGTGGACCCGTCCCAACGCGGCATAGCCATGGTGTTCCAGAGCTACGCCCTCTACCCGCACATGACAGTGCGCGAAAACATGGGCTTTGCCCTCAAGCACGCCGGGGTGGCCAAAGATGTCGTGACGGCCAAGGTGGACGCCGCCGCCAAGATACTGGGGCTGGAGCCGCTGATGGACCGCAAACCCAAGGCCCTCTCGGGCGGGCAACGCCAACGCGTGGCCATTGGCCGCGCCATCGTGCGCGACCCGCAGGTCTTTTTGTTTGACGAGCCGCTCTCCAACCTCGACGCCGAACTGCGCGTGCACATGCGCATTGAAATTGCCCGCCTGCACCGCGAGCTGGGCAGCACCATCATCTACGTCACGCACGACCAGGTAGAGGCCATGACCCTGGCCGACAAAATCGTGGTGCTGCGTGCCGGTGTGGTGGAGCAGGTGGGTGCGCCGCTGGATCTGTATGACAACCCGGCCAACACCTTTGTGGCCGGCTTCATCGGCTCACCGCGCATGAACTTCTTTGACGGCGAGATCATCGGCCACGCCCCGGCAGACACAACCCACGACCCCGCGTTCGAGGGCCACGGTGCCTGCCTGGTCCGCCTGCATGGGTTTGACAACGCCACCATTGCGCTCCCACTGGGGGGCCGTTTGCCCGCCGTGGGCACCGCCGTGTCTGTGGGCGTACGGCCCGAACATTTTGCGCAGGACGGCAGCGCCACACTGCCCGTGGCCATCGACATGCTGGAACACCTGGGCGGTGAAACCTTTGTGTATGCCCGCTCTTCTAGCGGTGTGATGGTGGTCATGGAAAGCAAGCACGGCCGCAGCCTGCGCCCCGGCCAAACACTGGAGGCGCGCTTTGACGCCAGCAAAGCACTGCTCTTTGACACGCATGGTGCCCGCATCTATTGCCAATAATCTGCGCCATGCCCACCCACGCAGCCGAGGCCTCTGCCACTTTCATTACCCTGCACGGCACCCACACCAGCGTGGTGCTGGAAATGCGCGAGCATGAAGCCCCGCTATGGCGCTACTGGGGTCCTCGCCTGCCGGACAACTGCGTGCCCCTGGCACCGCTGCGCGATGGCAGGGCCATTCCACCCAGCAGCATGGAGTTTGACCAGCCGTTCACTGTGGCCCCCACCTTCGGCGTGGGCTGGTACATGCAAAGCGCCCTGCTGGCGCACCGCAGCGGCCAACAGTTTGCACAGGCGTTCACCCACTGCACGGTCGAAACCCTGCTCAGCGGCAAGCGCATTGCCCTCCACCTCACCGATCGCGTGGCGCAACTGCGCCTCACACTGCACATGGCGCTAGACGCCCACGACGTACTGCACGTGAGCAGCACCCTGGTCAACGACGGGCCCGATGTGCTTGACGTTCAGTGGCTGGCCGCAGGCACTGTGCCGCTGCCGGGCGACGCGCACACGGTGCGCTCGTATACCGGCCAGTGGGCCAACGAATTTGGGTTGCAGGTCGATACCCTGTCGCGCAGTACCTGGCTGCGCGAAAACCGGCGTGGCCGCAGCGCGCACGACACCTTTCCCGGTGCGGTCGTCACCACGCCGGGCAGCACCGAGCACGTCGGCACCGTGTATGGCGCACACCTGGCGTGGTCGGGCAACCACCGCCAAGCGATTGAATGGCTGCACGACGGTCAATACCAATGGCACATGGGCGAGTGGCTGGCTCCGGGCGAAATACGCCTGGCCACGGGCGAGCGCCTGCAAACGCCCACGCTGTTTGCCAGCTGCTCGGTGCAAGGCCTCAACGGGCTGGCTGCCAACTTTCACGCGGCCGTGCGCAACCGCTTGCCCTGGCCGGGGGGGCGCATGCGCCAACGCCCGGTGCATCTCAACACGTGGGAAGCGGTGTACTTTGACCACCGCCGCGACGACATCCACGCACTCGCCAGCGCGGCTGCCAACGTGGGCGTGGAGCGCTTTGTGCTGGACGATGGCTGGTTCCAGGGCCGCCACAGCGACCGCGCCGCGCTGGGCGACTGGTGGCCCGACTCCAGCAAATACCCCGACGGCCTGCAAGCCTTGGCCCGCCATGTGAACCAACTAGGTATGGAGTTTGGCCTGTGGGTGGAGCCCGAAATGGTCAGTCCCGACAGCCAGCTCTTTCGCACCCACCCCGACTGGGCCTTGCAGCTCGAAGGCCGCCCCCTGCTCACCATGCGCCACCAGTTGGTGCTGGATGTTGCCCGCCCCGAAGTGGCCGACTACCTGTTTGCCAAACTGCATGCGCTCTTGAACAACGTGCCCATTGCTTACCTCAAATGGGACATGAACCGCGACCTCACCACCGCCGGCGACGCGCGGGGCCGCCCCGCCTACCACCGCTGCGTGCACGCGCTGTATGCGCTGATAGACCGTGTGCGTGCAGCCCATCCGCACTTGGAGGTCGAGAGCTGCGCGTCGGGCGGCGCGCGGCTGGACATGGGCGTGCTCGCCCACACCCACCGTGTCTGGACCAGCGACTGCAACGACGCACTCGCGCGGGTAGCCATCCAGCGCGGCGCGCTACAGTTTTTGCCCCCCGAGATCTTGGGCTGCCACATTGGCCCCGCGCCCGCGCACACCACCGGCCGCAGCCAGAGCCTCAACTTCCGGGCCGGTGTCGCATTGAGCGGGCACTTGGGGCTCGAATTGGACGTACGCCACCTGCCCGACGAAGACCGCATGGCCCTGGGCCGCTGGATAGGCATGTACAAGCAACTGCGCAACCGCCTGCACACCGGCCAAGTGTGGCTGGGCGAGTCGGGCGACGGCGTGGTCTGGCAAGCCCATGGCGACGCCGGTGCCAGCGAGGTGCTGCTGCTGGTCTACCGCACCACGCCCACCACGCACCGCAACACGCCCCCCCTGCGCCTGCCCATGCTGCGCCCAGCGGCGCACTACACCATCGAACGGCTGGACCCGACCCCACCCGAGTGGACCAGCAGCCCGCTCAACGACGCAATGCAGGCCGCCGGTGCCCAAGCCGCCCAGCCACCCACCGCCCACGGTGCGTGGCTGGCTGCTGTGGGCCTGCCGCTGCCGCGCATGCATGCCGAGAGTGCGTTGATCTACCGGCTGCGGTTTATCCCGCAATAAAAGTCGCAAAAGTAGCAAAACTTTGTTTTGAGACATACACTTAGATATGTCTAACAAGTCGCAAAAATTCGCGCAATATGACCATCCGGCCCAGATGGGGCCGCTGCTTCCTGCAGAGCACATGCTGGGGTCGTTGCTCGAAAAGGCCCATGACCTGATCCGCGCCTGCGACCAACTCGCGGGCAAATGCCAAGTTGGTGCCCTGGAAGGCTTGCGGGGGCTGCTGCGCGCCATGAACTCGTACTACAGCAACCGGATTGAAGGTCAACATACCCTGCCGGTGGAGATCGAACAGGCCCTGCGCAATGAATACGCCCCGGACGCAGACCGGGCACGCAAACAACGCCTGGCCGTGAGCCACATGGCCAGCGAACAGGCCCTCGAACAGCAATGGCCCCAATGGACGTCACAGGACGTCTGGTCTATCAACATGGTCCAGAACATTCACCAAGACCTTTTCGCAAGGCTCGATGCTGCAGACCGCCTTTTGCCGGACGGCCAAGCCCTGGTGCCCGGCGCCCTGCGCACCCAAGAGGTGAGCGTTGGCCGCCATGCCGCGCCGCTTGCGGCAGCAGTCCCACAGTTCTTGGGCCGCTGGGGTGGCTATTACGCCCACGTCCGGCGCGGCGAAATGCAGGTGCTGGCCATTGCCGCATCACACCACCGGCTGGCATGGATCCACCCGTTTGCAGACGGCAACGGCCGGGTGGCACGCCTGCACACCCATTTGGCGATGGGCCACATGGGGTTGACGAACGGCCTCTGGTCCCCCCTGCGTGCCTTTGCGCGCAGCACGCCTGACTATTACGCACGGCTGGACGCAGCAGACCAGGCGCGCGCAGGCGACCTGGACGGCAGAGGCAACTTGTCAGAAAAAGCCCTGTGCGATTGGTTGGACTACGTGCTCACGCAGTCTCTGGACCAGGTGCAGTTCATGGCAGGCCTGCTCAACCTGAGCACCATGCGCGACCGGATTGCCGCATGTTTGGGCTATGAGCAGAACGTGGTTCGCAGCGGGGTGCGCACAGAAGCGCTAACCGCACTGCATTACCTGTTTGCCACGCAAGGCACCCTGGAACGGGCCGACTTCAAGGCCATGCTGGGCCTGGGCGACCGCTTGGCCACAGCACAGGTGAGCGCATTGCTCAAGCGGGGCCTCTTAAACACCGACAGTGCTTATGGCAAGCTAAGGTTCGGGGTACCACAACACGCTTTGCGGTTTTGTTTTCCCGGCCTCTGGCCGGAAGCAGAAGGGCATCACTCTTGATATGAAAACACGCATCTGCAGCATCACCCTCGCCCTCACGATGACCTTGGGGGCCCTCTCGGCCCAGGCCAAAGACATCATCATCGATGTGCGCAGCCCGCAAGAATTTGCCGCCGGCCATGTGGAGGGCGCCATCAACATCGAGCACACCGCCATCGCCCAAGAGATTGCCAAAGCAGGCGTGGGCAAAGACGACACGGTGCTGCTGTATTGCCAAAGCGGCCGGCGCAGCGGCATCGCGCTGGACACGCTCAAGGGCCTGGGCTTTAGCAAGGCCCAGAACGTGGGCGGCATCGAGCAGGCCCGCAAAATCCTGGCCAAAAAGTAAGGCGGGGCACACCTGTGGCGCCAGCCACCCTGACCGGCCTGGCGCCGCTGGTGTCACCCGCCACGCGGGTGCTGATTCTGGGCAGCTTCCCCGGTGTGCGTTCGCTACAGGCGCAGCAGTATTACGGCCATCCGCACAACCAGTTTTGGAAAATAGTGCACGCCATTTGGCCGCCAGACGCTCATGCATCCAGCGCAAGCGCCAGCTATGAAAACCGTTGCAATTGGCTGCTGGAACGCGGCGTGGGCGTGTGGGACGTGTACGCCCGCTGCGAACGCGAAGGCAGCTTGGACAGCGCCATCCGCAACGCGGTGCCCAACGACATCGCCGCACTACATCTGCCGCAGCTACAGGCCATCGCCCACAACGGCGGCGAGAGCTTCAAACACGCCCGCCATACCCGCACCTTGGGCGTGCCCGTCTACCAGCTGCCCAGCACCAGCCCCGCCAACGCGAGCTGGAGCTTTGAGCGCAAGCTAGCGGCGTGGCGAGAGGTGATGGAGCGGCACATCAACCCTCTGGAATGACATGCCCAGCATCGCGCGCAATAGCAAGCCAGCGGCGGATGCGTGCGCTCAGGGCACGCTGATTCACATCCGGCGGCATGTTCTTCACCAAGGCCAAAGCCTCAGAAGGGCGTAAGTACTGGTGCACCAACAAGGCAGTGCAAAACTCCATATCCTTGGTGCGGCCTGCCACTGCTTTGGACAAGAACAGATCAAGCACACCGATGCAGTAGCCCACGCCGGTTGCAAAGGATGCTTCTGGCACCCGCACCACTCGGTCACGCCAGTCGTGCGGGAGTTTGGCCGTGTGGATGTCGACTCCCTGAGCGTAGTACCCATTTGTTTCGTGGAAAACCGAACCCTCGCCAATGGCGCCATCGATCAGATCCGACAAGGCAGGGTTGTTCAGCGGGTAGATGTCCGCCTCAGCCGATACCGTCAGTTCGGCGGGCGGGTTGGGATGCGTGCCCAGAATGGCTTGACTGCCGATCACTACCAGCTCGTACTCCTGCGTGATCTCGCTGCAAGCCCGGATCAGGTGCTCTAAGTCGATGCGCCTCATGATTCGACTACCTCAATCGGCGCACCCAACACCAATCCCGCCTTGAGTTGCGTCACCTCGCTCAAGATGGACAGGCGCACCTCGGCTGGCAGCACAGTGGTGAGGGGAGAGGCCTGGCGCAACTGTTGCGCATACACAGAGCGGCCCGACGCGCGCCGGAAGGCTCCATTCTGCAGAATTTGCTGCCATTCCCGCCACAACGGCGCCGACCGGCTGGTGGGGTCTGCGTCCAGCCACTTTTGCACCACTCGGTTTGCCTGTTCCAGCAGCGCTGCGTCTGCCTTGACGAGCCGAACGGCAGCCTGATGAAGTGCCAAGCTCTGCAGGTCTTGCACCTGATGGCGGCTCATGTCCGCAGACACGGTGACCTGCACCGCAGGCCGTGGCCGGAGCGAGCGCCCGGCAGCCGTGCCGGCTTGCACAGGTTGCATCACATCACTGGCCACCATCGCCAGCTCACCGCTCAGGCCCAAGCAAGCCATCACCCGCAAGTACGAACCCATGGATGCATTCGGGTCGCCAGACTCCACCGCGTACAAGGTGGTGCGCGACATGCCTGCCTGCTGCGCAACCACCACCGTGCCCCAGCCCCGTGCCTTGCGCGTGCGCTTGATGCGGTCGCCCAACTGGTGCAGCAACTGCATGTCCAGCACGGAGAGGTCTGTCGAGTTGGTTGGAAGTTGCGTGTTCATTTGTGCAGCATAGTATTCAAAATGCGGAATTTTGTCTATTTTGTTGGACAGATGAGCAATGCCCCGACATTGCCTTTACCAGCGCTAGCTAGAGCTTTGAACGCAAGCTGGGCGCGTGGCGGGAAGTGATGGCGCGGCATGGGCTGGTTTGAGAGGTAAAGCGGGGTCTAGCGCTGAAGGTTCTTGCGCAGAACCTATACAAAACCGTCAAAGAAAGCCAAATCGCGTGGCATGCCAGGATAAAAACTCGGGGGCTGGCGCTAAGCGGGAAGGCATGCGAATGGGTGCCTTGTCGAACCGCAACAGTGCGTCCTGTAGATATGCATCGGCAGTTTTCGCTTTGAGCTTGGGACTCACGCGCACGGTGTAGTCGGGGAGCACCGTGATGAGACCTTGGTCGTATGCGCGATCATGGAGTGCTGAGAGACACAGCCCGTTTTGCGGATTCAGGCGGTTGCGGGTGTCTTCACTCCACGGAACGATATGACTGGCAATGAGCAGGCTTTCATTTTGCAAGCCGCTGATGCAACAGGTGCTGTTGTATCCCACCAGCACAGACGTGCGAAACCGCGCTTGATTGACGCGAACTTGCACGGTCGCCGCGCGGGTGCGGCCCAGTTCCGCAGGCGGCAACGCCAGATCCAACGCCTCGGCCTCGGCCACTTCCACGCCGTGGCCGACTGCCAACGATTTATACACTGAGGCTGCTTCGAGAACGGTGGCATCCCAATTACTCAAGAGCGCTTTCCAGACGGCTTTATCGATCTTGGATGCACCCATCATTCCCTTGCGCCCCGTTGCAAGCACGGCAGGGTCCAGACTCGCTAAGTTGCCTAGCTTCAGTGCCACCGAGTTCGCGGTGCGGCCAATCCATCCGGCTAAGGCCTTGATCTGGGCATTGCGCGCATGGAGCTGCCCATAGTTCAGCTGCAGATAGATGTGCAGCCCCGCCAATACCTGCTCTCGGGTCCAGTCATTGCGTGGCTTCGTCTCTTGGGGCATACCGCCTTCCTCCTTGAAATGCAGTTTGCCAGGTAGCAATTGCGCTATTTAGGCATCGGGTTGTGTGCAATCCTGTAACCAACCCGCTTGCAGGTTCTAAACGTATCCTCCGGTGGCAAACATTCCGCAGGCGACACGTAGTAGACGGACCAGTCGCCGTAGTACTTGCCAGCGTAAACAAGCATGTCGCCATTGATCCCAAAGGCTTGCTGAGTCGAATCGTCGCCAAAGTACCTCTTCGCATCACACGCGGATTCAAATTCGATCTTCACATCGTTTGCGTAGGTGGTGTGACACCAAACCAGTGGACCGATGGTGGGCCCATTGAAACCCCAATCACGCATCTGTTCATTGGGGTCGTCTCGCCCATGAAATAGGCCTAGATACAAGCCCGGCTTGGGAGGGCTTTGGCCATACTCGGGGATGTCGTCTGCTTTCTTTACGGTGGTCGTCATGTGCTTCTCCTTATGAGAGGCACAGCGTATGGCGCTCAGAGTGCCTTGTCACCCAGGGCTTTGCCTGGGTGACAGCCCGTGCTTGGGCTGACCGCTGGCACTGGCCTATTCCCCCGCGAGCATCTTCTCAATACGCCGGTCGGGGATAAACCAAATACAAGCTACCAACGCCACCAGCACGCCGGCCAGCCAAGGCAAGCCCCACAGCGCCAGCGGTATGGCCACCACATAGCTGCCCAACGACACCTTGCCTTTGAGGTCGCTGCCCAGCGCTTGGCTGACTGCCGACTGCGGGCCTTCGTGCTGCACGATGCTGGCTTGCAGCCAGGTATAGGCGGCAGCGCACAGGCACAGGTCTATGCAGTACAGCACCACGGGCATGGAGGCGAAATGGTTTTCGCCCATCCAAGCCGTGGCAATGGGCATGAGCGACAACCAAAACAGCAGGTTCAGGTTGGCCCACAGAATGCGGCCATTCACCTTTTTGACGGCATGCATCAGGTGGTGGTGGTTGTTCCAGTAAATGCCCACGTTCACAAAGCTCAGCACGTAGCTCAGGAACACGGGCCACAGCGGCTGCAGGTCGGCCAGCGTTTCGCCGTGCGGCACTTTGAACTCCAACACCATGATGGTGATGATGATGGCGATGACGCCATCGCTAAACGCTTCGAGGCGGCCCTTGTTCATGGTGCGATGAATCCTGCGGCGCGGTGGCTACCGTCGCAATAGGGTTTGTTTTGCGAGTGGCCACAACGGCACAGATAGGTCTCGGTCACTTTGTTGCAGGTGCGGCCGGTGCCCGACACCACCTCCAAGTTGCCCACCACGCGCAACGGGCCGTTGGGGGTGGGTTGCACGTCCAGCGGGCCATTGCGCTGGGCCAGCGCCGCAAAGGTGGCGGTGGCGGGTTCGCCGGTGGCCACAAACCCTGCGGCCACATGGGCTCCGTCGCAATAGGGTTTGTTGGCAGACTGGCCACAGCGGCACAGCGTGGCGCGGGGTGAGGCTTGTTGCTCGCCACGCACCCGCAGCTCGGCCTCCAGGGCCAAGGGGCCGTTTTCCCGCACGCGCACGGTGTTGACGATGGGGGCTGCGTCTGAGTGCGCGGCCTCACCGGCCTGGGGCACGTTGCGCACCACACGGATCGCACCGGAAGGGCAGGCCTTGGCCACGTGCATCAAGGTCTCCACGGGCTGGGCGTCAGGGTGGATCCACTCGCCCTGCACGTTGGGCACAAACACATCGGGGTGCGACAACACACAGCTACGGGAATGGATGCATTTGTGCGCATCAAAGTGAATGGTGGCATGGGTGCCGACTACGGTTTCTACGGGCATGCAAAGCTCCTTCAAGTAAGACAACAAGGTGAGCCAGTGTGTGCAGCATTGCCGTTTTGTGCCAACAGTGTGAACGCCGTATATTGGGTTGTGGCCCTGCGTTAGAGCGTGTCGGTGGGCGCGCCCATGGGCTGGAGACGGCCTAGCTTGTGGGCCAATTCGATCGCCGAGCTCACTCCCATTTTGTGAAAGATGTTGGCGCGGTGGAATTCCACCGTGCGGGGGGTAATGCCCAGTTGGTCTGCGATGTTTTTGTTGTAGTGACCCAAGATGAGCTGGTCCAGCACCTCGCGCTCGCGGGGGCTGAGGGATGCAAGCGCAAACCGCAGGCGATGCGCCTCTTGCTGGGCATGGCCACTGGCCGCAGCGGCGGCCAGGGCCTGCGCCACGCGGTCCACCAGGACGTTGTCTTGAAAGGGTTTTTCCAAAAAGTCCCATGCGCCGTTTTTGACGGCCGATACGGCCGTGCCCACGTCGCCGTTGCCGGTTAAAAACAGCACGGGCCAGGGGCATGCCAGCCCCTTGAGTTGTTCGAACACTTGCAGGCCGGTCATGGGGGCCATGCGAATATCGAGCAAGACCACCGCATGCCCCCAGTGGCCTGCGAGCGACTTGGCAAAGTCCAGAAACGGCGGGCCACTGTCCCAAGTTGCCGCGCTATGTCCACGGGAATCAAACAGCCAAGACAGGCCCTCGCGCATGTCGGCGTCGTCGTCGATGATGTGTACCGAGGCCGCGCTCATGGGGCCTCCTGCGGGGTGTGGGTGGGCGTGGCGGTGTCCACTGCGGCAGGGTCTGCCAACGGCAAACTCACGACAAACCGCGCACCGCCCAATATGGCGCAGCGCTCTACCTGCATGTGCCCGTGGTGCGCCTCCACAATGGAGCGACAAATGGCCAAGCCCATGCCCATGCCCCCTTCCTTGCTGCTAAAAAATGGTTCGAAGATTTGCGCCTGCGTGTCTTCGGGCACACCCATGCCGTTGTCTGACACGCTGATCTGGGCGCACCCAGCGGCCTCGGACAATTCCAAAAGAACCTGCGGGCTCCCGGACTGGACGGTGGCCGCCTCCAGGGCGTTGGTCAGCAGGTTGTTGAGCAAGTGCTCCACCAGCAGCTCGTCCGCGTTGACCCACACCGGCTGCAGGTGAGGCAGCGTATGCGGGGCCATGCGCTGCAGCACGGGCACGAGGTCCAGCCGCTGCAAGGATATTTCGCGCCGCCGCGCAATGGCATTGACCCGCTGAATGATGCGCCCTGCGCGCTCTGCCAACCCCGCTATGCGCTGCACAACGGCTGCCGTGTCGTCAGGGCTGATGCGCCCATCCCGCAAGCGGTTGACCAGGCCTGTGGCAAAGCTGCTCAACGCGCCCAGGGGTTGGTTGAGCTCGTGTGCCAGCGTGGAAGCCACCTCTCCCACAGCCACCAAGCGCCCGGTGGCTTCCAGGCGCTCTTGCTGCTGTGCTGCCAGCTGCTGGGCACGTTTGCGTTCGCTGATGTCGAGCACCGAGCTCATCCAGCCCATGTGCTGGCCGTCGGCGGTGTGCAAGGGGGCTTCGTGGATGAGCACATCCAGCAAATGCCCATCGCGGTGCTGAAACTGGACTTCCACGCCATCGGCCTGGGTGCCGCGCGCGCGTACATCACGGTGGACCTGTTCAACATGGCTGTCTTTGCCCCGTGGCCAGTAGGGCATGGGCGCTGAGACGCCCAGCAGTTGGTCTGCCGGGTAGCCCACTAACCGGCAAAACGCCTCGTTCACATACAGCACGCGCCCGCCCATGTCCCAGGCACGCAGGCCAATGGTGACCGAGCTTTCCATGGCGGTGCGCAGGGCCACCTCTGCCTGCAAGCGGGCCTGCACTTGCTGGCGTTTGTGAATGTCGCGGCGCAGCGCCCACACACTCACCGCCATGCCACCCAAAAACACCAAGGCAACCAGCAAAAAAATGCGCGGTACTGTGGCAGCCTGCGCCTGCAGTGGGGTGACTTCGAGATACACCTCGCTGCCTGCCAAGTTCATGGCGGCCCGAAATGGCCGGGGGCCGTCGATGGGCGACAGCGCAGCGCCCTCATCCACCACCAGTTGCACGGCATGGGCACGGCTGAACCACGGCGGCACCAACGCACGCACAGCAGCGTCCAGCGACACAGCGGCCACGTAGTTCCCCACCGGGGCAGCCCCCTCAAAACTGGGCACGGCCAGCCACACACGGGAAAGCGACGCGCCCGATTGGTCGCGCATGGGGCCTCCATAGGCCGCGCGGCGCAGCCCCTGCACCGTGGCCCGCATGGTGGCCAGCGACGGGGCGTTCCAGGGGTGACGACGGGCATCTTCCTCCCACAGAGGTGGTGCCGCGCGCGCGGGCACATCCACCCAGCCCTGCGCCTGCACGACACCCGGCGCACGCCAGAGCAAGCCGCCCTGCATCTGCCGTGGTTGGCGGGCAGCCACCCGAACGTCTTCCTCCAGGCGCCTGAAATGGAACTGCACGCTTTGCTCCAACCACTGCGCATCGGCGGCCTGACGGCGCAGGTTTTCTTCGGATTCAAAGTGCTGCAAGTACAAAACCAGTGCAATCACCGAGCCCACCACCCAGACCCACAACCCCCACATCCACAAGCCGGGCCACCAGCCCCGAACACTGGTGCCCATGCCCGGCGCTTGGGTCTCGGCAACATCGGCTGTGGTGGCGAATGTGTCTGGGTGCATGGGGAGGGCGGGCCAAAAAACCGCACACCCATAATAGCTGCCATGCCCACCAAACCCACCTGCCCAGAGCCGCGCCGCCGCTGTTTGCGTGCGCTGGCGGCGGCCTTGGCAAGCGCTTGGGGCACGGGGGCACACGGTGCGGTGCGCAACACCATACGGCTTTCCCATGTGGTGGCCCGCGATACGCCCAAGGGCATGGCACTGGAGCACTTTGCCCAGAAGGTGGAGGAGCGCAGCCAGGGCCGTATCCGGGTGCAGATTTTTCCGCAAGGCGAGCTCTATGGGGACCACGATGAAATGCAGGCCCTGCAGTTGGGCGCAGTGGACATGGTGGCGCCCTCGCTGTCGAAGTTTGGGCCAGTGGGGTTCCCCGAGTTTGAGCTGTTTGACTTGCCTTTTCTGTTTGACCGAGTAGAGGCGGTACGCCGCCTGACCCGTGGCACGGTTGGCAACGATTTGTTGCAAGGGCTGCGCCGCCAAGGGCTCTTGGGCCTGGGTTTTTTTGACAACGGCTTCAAGCAACTGAGCGCCAACCGGCCCTTGCTGGAGCCCCGCGACTTTGTGGGCCAGCGCATGCGGGTGCAAGCGTCGCGGGTGATCGCCCAGCAAATGCGGGCCTGGGGGGCGTGGCCGGTCGTGCTGCCCTTTAGCGAGACCCGCAGGGCCTTGGAGACTGGCGTGGTGGACGGCACCGAAAACCCGCTGTCAAACTTTTGGACCCAAGGCATGCAGGCCGTGCAGTCCGACGTCAGCCTGACCGCCCATGGCTATCTGGGCTACGCCGTCGTGACCCACCAGCGCTTTTGGAACCACCTTGCCTGGACCGACCAGACCTTGGTGCGCGACGCTTTGGACGAAGCGCTGGCCTACGGCAATGCCATTGCGGACGCCCACAACAACAAGGCACTGGTGGCCTTGCGGCAGAGTCACGCAACACGCATCCATGTGCCCACCGAACACCAACTTCAAAGGCTCAAGCAGGCCAGCCAACCGGTGCACGCAGCGTTTGCCGCGCGCATGGGACCGATGTGGCTGCAAGGCGTGAAAGCCGAGCTTCAGCGTTTGGCCTAGGGTTTGTACGGCAGGGTTTTCCCGAGCTGTTGAAGACCACAGTTCCCTGCATGTACGGCTACCGCTAACCTATTCGATGCGGTGTTTGCGTGCACGAGAAATTGCTGTGGCACACAACACCCATTCGTCGTCACAACAACGAGGGGCATTCACTTGAAAATCCAAAGTCAAAAAGACTTCTTTGCCGGCCTGATGTTTACCGTGGTGGGCGGTGGTTTTGCCGCCGGTGCCAGCGAGTACACGCTGGGCAGCGGGGCGAAAATGGGGCCGGGCTACTTTCCGCTGATTCTGGGGCTGATGTTGGCCTTGCTGGGCTGCGCCATTGCGTTCAAAAGCATGACGACGCCCACGCCAGACGGCGACAAGATAGGTGCCTTCGCCTGGAAGCCGCTGTTCTTCATCATTGCTGCCAACCTGGTGTTCGGTGCCTCCATTGGTGGGCTACCCCTGATCGGCCTCAAGCCCTTGGGGCTCATCGTCGGTATCTACCTGCTCACCTACATTGCCAGCCACGCGGGCGATGAGCACAAGCTCAAAGAGGTCGTGGTGCTTGCCACTGCTTTGGCGGCGCTGAGCTATGTGGCTTTCATCCTGCTTCTCAAACTGCAGTTCCCGGTCTGGCCTGCTTATTTCACCGCGTAAGGAGACCGCACCATGGAACTCTTTGACCACCTTGCGTTAGGTTTTGGCGTGGCGTTTACCGGCCAGAACCTCATCTACGCCTTTATCGGTTGCCTCTTGGGCACCTTGATCGGTGTGCTGCCCGGCATTGGCCCACTGGCCACCATTGCCATGCTGCTGCCTGCCACCTACGCCTTGCCCCCTGTGGCGGCGTTGATCATGCTGGCCGGCATTTACTACGGGGCCCAGTACGGGGGCTCGACCACCGCCATTTTGGTGAACCTGCCGGGCGAGTCGTCGTCGGTGGTCACCGTAATTGACGGCTACCAAATGGCGCGCAACGGCAGAGCCGGGCCTGCGCTGGCTGCGGCAGGCTTGGGTTCTTTCTTTGCCGGTTGCGTGGGCACGCTGATCTTGGCCGCTTTTGCAGGACCATTGACCGAGCTGGCCTTCAAGTTCGGGCCTGCCGAATACTTCAGCCTGATGATTTTGGGCCTGATCGGTGCGGTGGTGCTGGCCTCGGGCTCGCTGCTCAAGGCCATTGCCATGATCGTATTGGGCTTGCTGCTGGGCATGGTGGGCACGGATGTGAACTCGGGGGTGGCGCGTTACAGCTTTGATATTCCTGAACTCACCGATGGCATTGGCTTCATCGTGATTGCCATGGGGGTGTTTGGCTATGGCGAGATCATCAGCAACCTGGCCAAGAGCGCGGGTGAGCGGGAAGTCTTCTCTGCATCGCTGTCTGGCCTGCTTCCGACAAAGCAGGACTTCAAGGACATGGTCCCTGCGGTGTTGCGCGGTACTGCCCTGGGGTCTTTGCTGGGCATCCTGCCCGGTGGCGGTGCGGTGATGGCGGCTTTTGCGGCGTACACCTTGGAGAAGAAAACCAAGCTGCGCTCCGGAGAAGTGCCCTTTGGCAAGGGCAACATCCGGGGGGTGGCAGCTCCGGAGGCCGCCAACAACGCGGGGTCGCAGACCTCGTTCATTCCACTCTTGACCTTGGGTATCCCGCCCAATGCCGTGATGGCGTTGATGGTGGGTGCCATGACCATCCACAACATCCAGCCCGGCCCCCAAGTGATGACGAGCAACCCCGAACTGTTTTGGGGCCTGATTGCCTCCATGTGGATTGGTAACCTGATGCTGGTGATCCTGAACCTGCCGCTCATTGGCATCTGGATCAGGCTGCTGACGGTGCCCTACCGCTGGCTGTTCCCCTCCATCGTGCTGTTCTGTGCCATTGGGGTGTATTCGACCAACAACAACACCTTCGACATCTGGATGGTGGGCTTGTTTGGGGTGATCGGCTACCTCTTTATCAAGCTAGGCACCGAGCCCGCACCGCTGCTGCTGGGCTTCATTTTGGGGCCGATGATGGAGGAATATCTGCGCCGTGCGCTCCTGCTCTCGCGCGGGGACTGGAGTGTGTTTATCACCCGGCCTCTGTCGGCTTCCCTGTTGGTGGCGGCGCTGGCCTTGCTGGTGGTGGTAACGCTGCCTTCTATCAAAGCCAAGCGCGAAGAAGCGTTTGTAGACGACTGATGCCGCCTGCAGTGCTCCGCCTTCGCACTGCTGCGCTCAGCACCCGGCGTGCCCAAAGTACCAGGGCCACGGCGGGGTGGGGCGAGTCTTTAGGGGGGCGAGTTGCCGTCCTCGTGGACCATGCGGTGGCTTTTCCAATAGGTGCCGTCCTGCACTTGGGCGTCATCGCCTTGGCGGTTGAGCACACGGGCCAATACAAACAACACATCAGATAACCGGTTCAGGTAGTGCTGGGGCGCTGCCCGCAAGCCCTCGTCCTGCGCCAGTGCGACCACCGACCGCTCGGCGCGGCGCGCCACGGTGCGGCACACGTGGGCCAAGGCGGCGGCCCGCGTGCCCCCAGGCAAGATGAACTCCTGCAATCGGGGCAGGGCCGCGTTGTGGTGTGCAAGTGCGGCGTCCAGCGCAAGCACGGCCTCCTGTTTCAACAGCTCCATGCCTGGGATAGACAATTCCCCGCCCACGTCAAACAGCCGGTGCTGCACGTCAACCAAAAGTTCACGCACGTCTGGCGGCAGGTTTTCACAGAGCAACAGCCCGAGGTGGCTGTTGAGTTCATCCACATCGCCCATGGCATGCACACGCCCGTGCGTCTTGGCAACGCGGCGGTTGTCGCCCAGTCCGGTGGTGCCATCGTCGCCGGTAAGGGTTGCTATCTGGGTAAGTCGGTTGGCCATCGGGTTGTCAGGGTAAGGTTGAACACGGTGCGGCACCTTGCGTGCGCATGCGGCGTTGTACTGTAACGCTGGCTGCGTGCCCCTTAGCGTATGTGGCGCAGGTAGGCAGCCCTAAAATGAGGCGCATGAGTGCACTTGATGCGCCCCGTTGCGGCCCCTGTTGGGCTATTGAATTCACACCATGACCACTGCCACCACCTCTGCCCTGACTACCCACGACACCACCCGTATTGACGATGTGCGCATTGGCGCGGTGCGTCCCCTGATCACCCCAGCGTTGCTGGAAGAGAAGCTGCCCGTGCCCGTGGCGGCGCAGGCGCTGGTGGAAGGCAGCCGGGCCGCCATTGCCCGGGTGTTGCGGGGCCAAGACGACCGGCTGGTGGTGGTGGTAGGGCCGTGCTCCATCCACGACCATGACCAAGCCATGGAGTACGCCCGCCTGCTCAAGGCGCAGGCCGATGCGCTGGCTGCCGACCTGCTGGTGGTGATGCGCGTGTACTTCGAGAAGCCGCGCACCACTGTGGGCTGGAAGGGCTATATCAACGACCCTCACCTGGACGGCAGCTTTGCCATCAACGAAGGGCTGGAGATGGCGCGACGCCTGTTGCTCGACATTCTGGATACCGGGCTGCCCGCAGCCACCGAGTTTTTGGACTTGCTCTCGCCCCAGTTCATCAGCGATTTGGTGAGTTGGGGTGCCATTGGCGCGCGCACCACCGAGAGCCAGAGCCACCGCCAACTGGCCAGCGGCCTGTCCTGCCCCGTGGGTTTCAAAAATGGCACAGATGGCGGCATCAAGGTGGCGACCGACGCCATTCAGGCGGCCCAAGGCGTGCACGCTTTCATGGGCATGACCAAGATGGGGCAGGCCGCCATTTTTGAGACACGGGGCAATCACGATTGCCACGTCATTCTGCGCGGCGGCAAAGCGCCCAACTACGCTGCCGCCGATGTAGATGCGGCCTGCGCACTGCTCAAGGCGGCCGGGCTGCGCGAACAGGTCATGATCGATGTGAGCCATGCCAACAGCAGCAAACAGCACGCTCGCCAGATCCTGGTGGCCCAGGACGTAGCGGCGCAGATTGCAGCGGGCGATGCGCGCATTACCGGCCTGATGATCGAGAGCCACCTCTCGGAGGGTCGGCAAGACATTGTGGAGGGCAAGCCACTGCAGTACGGCGTGAGCGTGACAGACGCCTGCATCAGCTGGGCCCAAACCGCGCCCGTGCTGGAGCAATTGGCCGCCGCCGTGCGGGAGCGCCGCCAAAAAGTGTAGGCATGCGCTGGCCTGCGCGCACAGGGCGCAGGCAGGGGTTTCAGTATGTTTTGTAGGGCAAGAACTTGCCCGACAGCACCACGTTGACGCGGTCGCCCTTGGGGTCGGGCTCACGCACGATGTCCATGGAGAAATCGATGGCGCTCATGATGCCGTCGCCAAACTCTTCGTGGATGAGTTCTTTGATGGTGGTGCCGTACACGCTGACGATTTCATACCAGCGGTAGATCAGTGGGTCGGTGGGCACGGCTGTGGGCAAGGAGCCTTTGTAGGGCACCACTTGCAGCCACTTTTGCTCGTCTACCGTGAGGCCAAAGATCTTGCCGATGACTTTGGCTTGTTTATCGTCCAGTGTCATCTGGCCCAGGCAGGCGGCCGTTGTCCACGCTTTGCTCTGGCCTACTTTTTTGGCCACCGATTCCCAGGTGATGCCTTTGCTGACCTTGACGGTCATGATTTTTTCGGTAACGTCGTTGCGGTTCATGGGGGTGCTCCTGTAGGGTGTGAACAGAAGCCCCAGAGCAAGCATCGTGCCGCAGTGCCCATGTACCAACCATGCGCAGATGCACTCCGCGCACGGTGGCACGCGCGGTCAGTGGTTCAGCGGAATTGGTCGGCTTTGTAATACCCCGTGTCCACCAGCAACGCGCGCCAGTTAGAGGCATCGACCAGGGTGGGCTTGAGCAGATAGCTGGGCAAGATTTTCAAGCCGTTGTCATAGGATATTTCATCGTTAATGACAGGCTTCTTGCCAGAGAGAATGGCGTCGGCCATGGTGCTGACGACTTGCGCCAGCTCCCGGTTGTCTTTGAACACGGTGGAGCTCTGTTCCCCCCGAATAATGGAACGCACAGAGGGCATTTCTGCGTCTTGTCCCGTGATGATGGGGAGGGCGAGAGCACCCTGCCCATAGTTCGCTTTTTTCAGGCCGCTGATCAACTCCATGGTGATGCCATCGTAGGGCGACAAAATGGCATCGAGTCGTTGTTTGGTGTAGTGCTTGTCCAGTATCTGCATCAGGCGCGCGCGCGCCACACTGCCGCTCCATCGCTGGGTGGACACCTTGTCCATGCCCACTTGCCCTGAGCCGACGATCAATCGGCCTTTTTCAATATGGGGCCTGAGTACCGACATGGCACCTTCATAAAAGAAGAAGGCGTTGTTGTCGTCCTCCGACCCACCAAACAGTTCGATGGTGAAGGGGCCCTTGCCCTTGTTCACGCCAAGCCGCTCGATCAGGTGTGTTCCCTGCAAAACACCGACCTGGAAGTTGTCAAACGTGGCGTAGTAATCGACATGGGGGGTATCCCGAATCAGCCGGTCATAGGCGATGACTTTGATCTTTCGGTCCGCCGCTTTTTTGAGCACCTGGGTCAACTTGCTCCCATCGATGGCGCTGATGACCAACATCCTCAGATCGCTTTGCTTGAGCATCTCTTCAATCTGGGCAATTTGGGTGGCCACGTTGTCATCGGCAAATTTCAGATCCGGGCGATAGCCCAGCCGGTTCATGGCCCGCACCATGGCCAATCCATCTACCACCCAACGCTGCGACGTCACGGTGGGCATGGCCAAGCCAATGCCGCCTTTGGTGTCTTGCGCAAGTGCCCACGATGCGCTGCACAAGGCGAGAGCAGCAACCACAATACGAATAGTCCGGCGGATAAGGTGCATGGTGTTCGGTTGACTGTTTGTTATGGTCGTCCTCTGTGCGGAGACCCCGCAATAATCCCCGTGGCCACGGCCCTGCGCGGGCGGCTGTGCGTGGAGATTTCCACGGGAGCATCCGCGGAGTTTATCGCCCGCAGAACAAAATTTACATTTGTGTTAACCCTGAACCGCCCTGCAAGCACACGGACGTGCTTGGCCGCAAAGTGGCGGGGGTCAGACCTCAGTCCAGGTGCTGTGGTTGGCGTTGGAGCGCAATGTTGCTGCAATGAAACGCAATCCTTGCAAGCCGTCAGTCGCATTGGGAAAGTACTGGGCCAGGGGGTCAGGCGCAGTTGCGCTGCGGATGGCTGCTATCGTATCTGCAGCATCCTTGTACACATTGGCAAATGCCTCATGAAAGCCCTCGGGATGTCCGGCCACGATGCGTGAGGCGCGGGCAGCCAAAGGCAGTGTGCCGGGGCCATTGGGGGTGTACACCTGTGCAGGTGCGTCCAGCGACTTGAAGTGCAGTACCTGCGGATGCTCTTGGTGCCACTCTAGGCTGCCCAGTGATCCGCTGATGCGCACGCGCAAACCGTTTTCCACGCCGGCTGCCGCTTGAGTGACCCAAAAGCTTCCGCGCGCGCCATTGGTCATTTGCAGCAATGCGCCGCCGTAGTCATGCGCCGTACGTTCGGGGACGCTGGTGCCCACATGGGCGGCGACTTGGGCGACCTCCAGACCTGTGATGAAGCGCAGCAGTTGGTGCGCATGCGTTCCGATGTCGCCCATCACCAGCGACGGACCGCTGCGGTCGGGGTCGTCCTTCCAGGGCTTGCGCACGGGGCCGGGCTTGGCCCGACCGCCTTGCACATATTCCACCTGCACCAGCCGTATCTCGCCCAAGCGCCCGGCCATTACCAAGGCTTTGGCTTGCCGCACCATGGGGTAGCCGCTGTAGTTGTGGGTCAGACAAAAGACCCGACCGCTGTGCTGTACCTTGGCATGCAGCGCCAGTGCTTCGTCCAGGGTATTGGTCATGGGTTTGTCGCAAATGACGTCCATGCCGTGGTCCAGGGCGAGCATGGAAAAGTGGTAGTGGCTGTCGTTGGGGGTCATGATGGCGACCACCTCCGCACCATCCGGGCGCTGGGCCTCTTGGGCAATGAGCGTGGCGCCGTCGGGGTAGCAGCGATCCGCTGGCAGGCCCAGGCTTTGTCCTGCGGCACGGCATGCATCCGGCCGCGACGAAAGGGCGGCACCAACAAACTCAAACCGGTCATCCAGCCGGGCTGCTTGGCGGTGCGTTGCACCGATGAAGGAGCCGGGTCCGCCACCGATCAGCGCGAGCCGCAGGCGGCGCCCCAGAAGTTGCATTACCAGGTTATCTGACATGGCTGGAGCCTCGCTGATGGGGAACGGCTAAAGGGTTGGCAACATGCGGCGCTGGGGGCACACACCCGGTGCCCCAACGTATGCAGGGCACTTATTTGTTTTTGTTGTACACGTCAAAGCACACGGCGGCCAGCAATACCAGCCCTTTGATGACTTGCTGGTAGTCAATGCCGATGCCCATGATGGACATGCCGTTGTTCATGACGCCCATGATGAACGCGCCAATCACTGCGCCCAATACCTTGCCCACGCCACCCGAGGCCGATGCACCACCGATGAAGCATGCGGCGATAACGTCAAGCTCGAAGCCGAGTCCGGCCTTGGGGGTGGCGGTGTTCAGGCGTGCTGCAAATATCAGACCTGCCAGGGCAGCCAACACACCCATGTTGATGAAGGTGTAGAAGGTAAGGCGCTCGGTGCGGATACCGGAGAGGCGCGCAGCCTTTTCATTGCCACCCAGCGCATAGATGCGGCGTCCGATGGTGGTGCGCGAGGCCACAAAGTCATACGCCAGCATCAGCAGCAACATGACCACCAGCACATTGGGCAGGCCTTTGTACGAAGCCAATTGATAGCTAAACGCCACAATCATGCCGACGAACACCAAGTTGGTCAGCGCAAAGAACACCAAGGGTTCGTTGTCCATGCCATGGGCAGCACGGTTTGCACGACCACGCACCTTGGCGATCAGCATGGCCAGTGCGATCAGCATTCCAATCACCAGCGATGTCACGCGCAGCGTGTCACCGGCCACGGGGTCGGGAATGAAGCCGGTACTGAGCAATTGAAACTCGGGCGGAAAGGGGCCTACGGACGCACCCTCCAGCACAGCCAATGCCAATCCTTTGAACACCAACATGCCCGCCAACGTGACGATGAATGAGGGGATTTTGTAGAACGCCACCCAGTAGCCCTGCGCGGCACCAATCACGCCACCCAAAATCAGGCAGACGATCGTAGCTGGCACGTAGTGCCATTGGTAATTCACCATAAGCACTGCGGCCACGGCACCAACGAATCCGCACACGGACCCCACCGACAAGTCGATGTGGCCGGCCACGATGACCAGCAGCATGCCAAACGCCATGACGATGATGTAGCTGTTTTGCAAGATCAGGTTGGTCAAGTTCAGCGGCTGGAACAAGGTGCCATCCGTTTGAAATTGGAAGAAGACCATGATGATGATCAAGGAGATCAACAGGCCGTATTCCCGCAAATTGCTTTTCAGGAAGGCCATGCCGTTGCCGGATGCAGCGGGGCTGGATTGCGTGGGGGTGGGTGTCATTTCAGTTCACTCCTGACGTCACAATAGAACGCATTATTTTTTCTTGTGTTGCCTCGGCCGCAGAAAACTCTGCGACAAAAGCGCCTTCATTCAATACACATATCCGGTCGCACATGCCCAAAAGCTCGGGCATCTCGCTGGAGATCATCAACACGCATTTCCCCTGGGCGGCGAGCTGCGCAATGATGCTGTAAATCTCGTACTTGGCACCGACGTCAATACCGCGGGTGGGCTCGTCGAGAATGAGCACTTCGGGCTCCGAAAACAGCCACTTGCTCAACACCACTTTTTGCTGGTTGCCGCCCGACAAATTGACGGTTCGCGCAAACACGTCGGGGCTGCGGATATTGAGCTTTTTGCGGAAGTCTTGGGCCACGGCAAACTCTCGGCCCTCGTCGATCACCGTGTGGCGTGATACGGCGGGCAAATTTGCCAAGGGGGTGTTCCAGGCGATGGTCTCATCCAGTACCAGCCCGTAGCCCTTGCGGTCTTCGGTGACGTAGGCGATACCGTGGTCGATGGCTTTTTGTACCGTGCTGGTATCCACCTCGTGGCCATTGAGCAAGACTTTGCCGCTGATGCGCTGTCCATACGTGCGGCCAAAAATGCTCATGGCCAGTTCGGTGCGACCCGCGCCCATCAGGCCGGCAATGCCCACAATCTCACCGCGCTTGACGTGCAAGTGAACGCCCTTGATGACTTGGCGCTCGGGGTGAATGGCGTGGTGCACGACCCAATCGCGCACTTCAAAGACGGTGTCCCCAACGTTGGGAACGCGCTTGGGATAGCGGTCTGCCATTTCACGGCCAACCATGTGGCGGATCACCACATCTTCGCTTACCGGCTCCGAGCGGCAGTCCAGCGACGCTACCGTGGCGCCATCGCGCAACACGGTAATGGCATCTGCGACCTTCGAGATTTCGTTGAGCTTGTGCGAGATAAGGATGCACGAAATGCCTTGCCGCTTGAGCTCCAGCAAGAGCTCCAGCAACGCATCGCTGTCCTTTTCGTTCAGGCTCGCGGTGGGCTCGTCCAAGATTAGAAGCTTGACTTCCTTGGACAGTGCCTTGGCGATCTCAATGAGCTGCTGTTTGCCCACCCCCAGGTTGGTGATCAACGTGTTGGGCGACTCGTTCAGGCCGACTTTGCGAAGCAAGGCCTGTGTTTTGACGTAGGAAGCATTCCAGTCGATCACGCCACCGGTGGCTTGCTCGTTACCCAGAAAGATGTTTTCTGTGATCGAGAGCAAGGGCACCAGCGCCAGCTCTTGGTGGATGATGATGATGCCTTTTTCTTCGCTGTCATGGATGCCACGAAAGCGGCATTCTTCACCTTGGTAGCGAATGGTGCCCTCGTAGTCGCCATAAGGGTAGACGCCGCTAAGCACTTTCATCAATGTGGATTTGCCGGCACCGTTTTCGCCGACGATGGCGTGGATCTGGCCCTCTTGCACTGTGAGATTCACGTTGCTGAGTGCGGTCACACCGTGGAAGGTTTTGCGCATTCCGCGCATTTCTAGAATAGGTTCAGCCATGGTGCCTCAACGATCTTTTCTTTAACCATAAGAACGTAAAAAGCCCTGTGCTGTGGGGCACAGGGCCTCTTTGTATCGCCGTGAAATATTACTTCAGCTGCTCTTCTTTGATGTATCCGCTGCCAACCAGGATTTGCTTATAGTTAGACAAATCCACAGAGACGGGTTTCAACAGATACGAAGGAACCACCTTGACCTTGTTGTTGTAGGTTTTGGTGTCGTTGATTTCGGGCTTCTTGCCAGACAGCACAGCGTCCACCAAGTTGGCAGTCACTTTGGCCAGTTCCCGGGTGTCCTTGAAGATGGTGGAGTACTGTTCCTTGCGGATGATGGACTTCACAGAAGGAACTTCAGCGTCTTGACCACTCACAAAAGGCATGGGTTGTGCAGCGGTTCCGTAGCCCACGCCCTTGAGCGCAGACAAGATACCAATGCTCAGGCCGTCATATGGGGACAAGACGGCATGCACCTTTTCTTTGCCGTAGTAGGCGCTCAAGAGGTTTTCCATACGGGCTTGGGCAACTTGGCCGTCCCAGCGCAGGGTTGCCACTTTTTGCATGCCCACTTGCTTGGAGCGCACCACCAGCTTGCCCGCTTTGATGTAGGGGTCCAAAACAGACATTGCGCCGTCATAAAAGTAGAACGCATTGCTGTCATCCGCTGAGCCACCAAACAACTCGATGTTGAATGGTCCCTTGCCCTCTTTCAGGCCCAGTGCTTTTTCCAGGGATTGGGCCTGCAAAACGCCGACCTGGAAGTTGTCGAACGTGGTGTAGTAATCCACGTTTTTCGAGCCCAAGATCAAACGGTCATACGACACGATCTTGATGCCCTTGTCAGCCGCCTTTTGCAACACGTTGGTCAACGTGGTGCCGTCGATTGCGGCAATCACCAACACCTTGGCACCCTTGGTGATCATGTTTTCGATCTGGGCCAACTGGTTAGGAATGTCATCTTCTGCGTATTGCAGGTCGGTTTTGTATCCTTTGGCAGCCAAGGCTTCCACCATGCTGTTGCCGTCGCCGATCCAACGGGTGGAGCTCTTGGTGGGCATGGCCACCCCCACCAGACCTTTGTCTTGGGCGCTGGCAACGGTGGTGCTGAATGCGAGTCCAACGGCAAGGCTTGCTGCAAGTACCTTGAGAGTGGTTCTACGTGCTGTCATGGATTGTCTCCTGTAATGAATTACTACTATCTGTCAATTCCTTGCCTTTTAGGCTCAGGCAATGAATCATAGGTAGCATGTCCATTAATTTCTAATATAGTTTGAGGCCTTTCTGATACCAGATTTTGGATTGGTGTTTACCCTATATGACAGATTACACGCATTGGTTTTTAAGGGCACGGCTCAAAACCCGGCAGTTGTTGCTGTTGGTGGCCTTGTCGGAGGAGGGCAACATCCACCGCGCCGCGCAAGTGCTCAACATGACCCAGCCAGCGGCCTCCAAGTTGCTCAAAGACCTGGAAGACGTATTGGGCGTGGCCCTGTTCGAGAGGCTGCCGCGCGGAATGCGCCCGACGTGGTACGGCGAAACCATGATTCGGCACGCCCGTGCTGCCCTGGCAAGCCTGAACCAGGCGCACGACGAATTACAAGCGGCCAAAAACGGGCAGTTTGGTCAAGTCAACTTGGGCTCCATCACGGCACCGGGCTTGGCCCTGCTGCCGCCCACCGTGGCCTCGGTAAAGTTGGCACATCCCAATCTTCAAATCACCGTCCAGATTGAGCCAAGCAACGTGTTGATCGAGAAGCTCAACCGCGGCACCTTGGATATCGTGGCAGGGCGCCTGTCGCAGGAGCACGACAAGGCGGCGCTGCGCTATGAGCGGGTTGCGGATGAGCCCATCTGCGCCATTGCCCGCCCGGGTCACCCGCTGTTATCTGCATCCCAACCTACCTTGAGCGATGTATTTCGTTATGGCTGGATCGTGCCCCCGGCGGGCAGCATGCTGCGGCACCGTTTTGACTTGATGGTGCAGCAACACGGGCTGGAACATCCCTCCAACGTGGTGGAGACCAGCGCCCTGCTGTTCATCTGCAAAATGATGCAGCAAAGCGACATGGTCAGCGTGCTGTCGATGGACGTGGCACGCTACTACGCAAACCACGGTCTGATGTCCATTGTGCCTGTGGTGATGCCATGCGAGATGGAACCTTTTGGGTTCATTACACGGCGCGACCGCATGTTGTCGCCTGCCAGCGAAGTCGTGCTTAAGGCACTGAAGGCCTCTGCACTGGTGGTGTACGGAACCTCCTTTGGCGCTGACTCCACGGTGAATTGATCGCTTCGTGGGCGCTCAGTTCCAGCCCGCATCCACCTTGAACTCTTGCGCAGTACACATCGCGCCATCATCAGACGCCAAGAAAAGCACCATGCGGGCCACATCGGAGGGTTGCAACTTGTCGGGCAAGCTTTGGTTGCGCTGGATCTCTGCCTCGCCCTGCGCATTGAGCCACATGCGTACCTGCCGCTCTGTCATCACCCAGCCCGGTGACACGGTGTTTATGCGAATGCGATCGGCCCCCAGGGTGTTGGCCAGGCCACGCGTCAGCCCATTGACCGACGATTTAGCGACCGCATAGCATGGGTAGCTACTGCCCTTGGACTGCCAGCCGGTAGAGCCCAGGTTGATGATTGCCCCTGCGCCCAGGCGTTGCATTCCAGGAACCAACGCTTGAATGGCAAAAAACGCGGGGCGCTGGTTGACTGCCATCCGCTCGTCCCAGTACTCGGGAGTTACGGATTGCAGCGTATGCCTGTCATCACGCGCCACGTTGTTCACCAGCGCCGAGAAGTCTCCCAAGGTTTGGCTTGCCTCGCCTATAACTTGTTGCAACGCGGCAATGTCTCGCACGTCACACGGCGCCCACCACACCGTTGAACCAGTTTGCGCACGCAGTCGTGTGGCGAGCTGGTTGCTCTCGGTGTGCGCCACATCGACAAACGCGACGTGGGCGCCTTGTTCAGCGAAGGCTTCCACGATGGAGGCACCGATTCCGGTTCCGCCTCCAGTGACAAATACATTTTTCCCTCGCAAACTTGGAAAAACTGCTAGGTTTGATGAGTTTCGCATCTTTTTTCACCTTTTGTGATTGCAATATAGATATATCAAGTGTCAACTAATTCATTTTCTATTATCACTGAGCGTTGATACCATGCGCCATGTCAAGAACCGGAGGATCCCCCTCCCCGCATAAAGAGGCACACCTATGGATTCTGAAAAGCCCCCCTTTCGCCGCAGCCAAGCGTGGTTTGGCGCGCAAGACCGCGATGGTTTTGTCCATCGCAGTTGGATCAAAAATCAGGGCTATCCCCACGACTTGCTGGATGGCCGTCCCGTCATCGGCATCTGCAACACGTGGAGCGAGTTAACCCCTTGCAATGGTCACTTCCGTGAACTCGCGGAGTTCGTCAAACGGGGCGTATACGAAGCGGGTGGGTTTCCGTTGGAGTTCCCCGTGATGTCGCTCGGAGAAACCCAGTTGCGCCCCACAGCCATGCTGTTTCGCAACTTGGCCTCCATGGACGTTGAGGAAAGCATCCGTGGCAATCCTATCGATGGCGTGGTGTTGCTCATGGGGTGCGACAAAACAACGCCATCGCTAATGATGGGTGCTGCAAGCTGCGACCTGCCCACCATTGGGCTGTCGGGGGGCCCCATGCTCAATGGCAAGTTCCGGGGGAAAGATGTGGGTTCGGGCACTGGCGTTTGGCAGATGTCAGAAATGGTCAGGGCCGGTGAAATGAGCATGGCAGAGTTTTCCTCTTGCGAAACCGATATGCACCGCTCCAGCGGCACTTGCATGACCATGGGTACCGCTTCCACCATGGCCAGCATGGTCGAGGCACTGGGCATGGCCTTGCCCGAAAACGCCGCCATCCCTGCGGCCGACACCCGCCGCAAACGTTTGGCACAGCTCACCGGCCGCCGTATCGTGGAGATGGTGAAGCAGGACATGAAGATGTCCCAGATCCTGACCCGTCAGGCGTTTGAAAACGCCATTCGCACCAATGCGGCCATAGGAGGATCTACCAACGCGGTGATTCACCTGCTGGCGATCGCCGGCCGAATTGGTGTGGAGCTCAAGCTGGAAGACTTTGACAAGCTCGGCTCGGCGGTTAACAACATCCTGAACCTGCAGCCCTCTGGCAAGTACCTGATGGAAGACTTCTGCTACGCCGGTGGCTTGCCAGCGGTGATGCGGGAAATCTTGCCCATGCTGCATGGTGATGCCCTGACCGTGAACGGCAAAACCATCCGCCAAAACGTGGAAAACGCCCCTTGCTACAACCGTGAAGTCATCAAAACGGTCGACGAGCCTTTCATGCCCGCTGCGGGTATTGCAGTGGTGCGCGGCAACCTGGCGCCTAACGGTGCGGTGATCAAACCATCCGCCGCCTCCAAGCACTTGCTGCAGCACCGTGGCCCGGCCGTGGTGTTCGAATCCATTGAAGATTTTCACGCACGCATTGACGACCCCGACCTGGACATTGACGAGAACAGTGTGATGGTGCTCAAGAACTGCGGCCCGCGCGGTTATCCCGGCATGGCAGAGGTGGGCAACATGCCGCTACCGCCCAAGGTGCTGAAAAAGGGCATCACCGACATGGTGCGCATTTCAGACGCGCGCATGAGCGGCACGGCCTATGGCACGACTGTTTTGCACACGTCGCCCGAAGCGGCCGCAGGCGGACCGCTGGCTGTGGTGCAAAACGGCGACATGATTGAACTCAACGTGCCCGAACGCAAACTGCATTTGGAAGTGTCTGATGAAGAACTTGCCCGGCGCCTTGCGGCATGGCAAGCACCCGAAAAGCCAAAGCGCGGTTGGTACAAGCTGTATGTTGAAACCGTTCAACAAGCCCATTTGGGTGCTGATTTAGACTTTTTGGTAGGCGCAAGCGGCGCAGCGGTTCCACGCGAATCGCACTGAACGCGCCCCACGCAAAAAAGGGCCGGCTGCTACTTTTTCACAAGTAGCAGCCGGCTTTTTTTCGACCCGAAACAAGCACGTTGGTCACATGAAGTGTTAGCAGAACAAAAAAGGAGACAGCCATGAAATTTAAGGACACCACCATTGCATTCAAGTTAACAACCGCCATGGGAGGCCTCACAGGCCTGCTTGTTACCGTCGTGTTGTTGGCGTTGACCCTTATGGGGGATATGAAAAATGACAGTGCAACGATTACCCAGCACTGGCTACCTAGCATCCATTTGGTGGAAGGCTTGCGTGCTGATTTGGCGTCACTAAGGGCACTCGAAAGCCAGCACATCCTAAACACCGAAGAAACCGCCATGGAGCGCATCGCTCAGCAAGCGGCAGACGTCATTGCGTACATCCAATCGACGCAAACAGAGTATGCAAACTTGCTGACGGATACCCATGAACAAGAAACTGTCGGCACCATGGAAACGCAGTGGAAAGCGTATCTCACAATGCACAACACCCTGCTCGCCATGTCGGCCAACCGGGAAAAGTTTGGCGCCCGCAAGTTACTTGAAGGTGAAGCCAAGGTGCTCTTCGATACCCTGGGTGCCTCCGTTCAAAAGGTCTCGGTTGCCAGCCGGGCCGGAGCGCAAGATGCCAGTGAAAGAACCGATGCAAGCTTTGCTACCGCGCGGGTATCCATGCTGGTCGCACTCGCAGCAGGGATCGTCATCGCGAGCGTCGCGACCATATGGGTTACGCGATCTGTTACGCGCCCCATTCGAGCAGTGGTCGACCATGCACATGACATTGCAGAAGGCGATCTCGCAATGGACATTGCGGCACGCACTGACAACGAAACTGGGCAGATGCTGCATGCCCTCGAACATATGCGCGCGAACTTGGCGGATATTGTTGCAAAAGTTCGCAATGGCGCAGAAGCCGTCGCCACGGCGAGCGCCGAAATAGCGCAAGGCAACAACGACCTGAGCGCGCGTACCGAACACCAAGCCAGCGCACTGCAAGAAACAGCAGCCAGCATGGAAGAGCTGGGGGCTACCGTCAAACAAAACGCAGATTCAGCACGCCAAGCCAACCAGCTCGCCATGAACGCCTCCACGGTGGCTGCGCAAGGCGGGGAAGTGGTGGGCGAAGTGGTGCAAACCATGAAAGGCATCAACGAAGCCAGCCGCAAA
>JARXAM010000140.1 GCA_029865845.1 Rhodoferax sp.
ACTTGCTGTACCAGCGCAAAGCGTTGCGCTTCCTTCGTACTCATCATCACGTCCTTGCCCATGTCTTGCCTGTCCCATCCAACATAAAGGGGACACTTCTACTTGGGGCAAAGGGGACATTACCGTTTTGGGCTCACAGGCCTTTCCTTTATGGGGGCAAGATACTATGATCCAGTTATAGCTCGATTCACGGGTGTTGATCCGATAGGATTCGACCCTGAAAATGTACATAGTTTCAATCGATATGCATATGCGAACAACAACCCATACAAATTCGTCGATCGCGATGGCAAAAGCGCTATCCTTGTCGCCCGAGCGGGAATATTGGGTGCGGAAGGGGGCTTCGTGTTATGCGGCCCTGTGTGTGCCGCGATTGGTGGAGGCATAGGTGTCGGTGCTGCGCTTTACACGGGTGATAAGGCACTCAACTGGACGAAGTCTCAAGGGGCAGACAACGCAGCTAATCCCGTTCCGGGTGATTTGATTGGCGATCAAAGCGGTGATAGAGCAGGACTAACCAAGAACGGAAAGCGGCATACAAGCGGCCCTATGACACCTGAGAATGGTGGCACTGGTGACGCAGGAAAAGATTTTGACAAGCTTACGGGTGGTAACAATCAACCTGCCGGGGGAACATACCCTCCCGGTACGTTGATTGGCCCCAATGGGGTTGTACTGCGACCGGGTCAAAAAGGTAGTGGCCCAAGAATTGACATTCCAGGCAACGGAAGTAAGCCTCCAGAGACTCTTCACTACTAAATCGGGGGTTAATAATGGCGTTACTTCTTGAGTTCGATACCGACGGTATTGCTTCCGTTCAAAGCATGCTTCGTCAAGGCATAACTGGCTATGCGATTGACGCTCTTGTCCCACGGGGAATGTCAACCGTTTGGCTGTTTCTTGGCGACGACACCATACTGAAAATCCACACAACGATGACAGACACCGAGGGCTGGGATGAAGTTGGGACACTTGTTTTTCGACCTGTCGGCAAAGGTGATGACCTGCCCGAAATGCTGCCGTTGCCGCAACCATGGCGAAATGTCAGGGCAATCGACAAACTGCTTGTTGTAGATGATGACTTCTCGGCGGAAAGTGGCTTGCAAATTAGCAATGACCTTGGCGAGATATTCAGCATCGTCTGCTCTGAAAATGTTTATCGAATTGAAATCGCGGCACCTTTCTTTCATGGTGAGTTTTTGCCTGAATATGAGTTAACCCATTACAAGCATGTTCCGTGGTGAGGGGATGTCTGCAAAACCTCGCCCGCCTACATGAATCGATGATACTTGCGGTATGGAACAAATGCGCCTGACCAGCAGCGGCTTCGATCTGAAGAGCAAGAGGACACGCAAGCGCGAGTTCGTCGAAGAGATGGAGCTGGTTGTTCCATGGGTGGAGTTGGAGTCCCTCATCGAGCCCCACGCGCCCACGGCTGGGTCCAAGGGCGGACGCCTGCCCTTTGCGGCGGCTACCTTGCTGCGCAATCATTTTCTACAGCAATAGTTCAACCTTTCCGACCCGGCAATGGAAGAGGCGCTGTACGACATGGAACTGTTCCGCCAGTTCGCGTGGCTTGATGGCGGCATCGACCGTCTGCCCGACGAGAGCACCATTCTGAGATTCCGTCACCTGCTGGAGCAGCATGATCTGGGGCTGCAGATCATGGGCGCGGTCAATGCCACCATGGCCTCCAACGGGTTGTTGCTCAAGGCCGGCACCGTTGTCGATGCCACGTTCATTGCGCCCCCCAGTTCCACCAAGAACGACAGTGGTGAACGCGACCCCGAAATGCTCCAGACCAATAAGGGCTGCATGGATAAGAACAATTCGTGTTTGCTGAGGCTGGCGACCTAGGTGCTGACATATGGGAAGAGGCCACTGGTGTGGCCTGGCAGGTTGCCATGCTACCGGGTAAGCCCAAGCAGCACAAACACAGGCTCTGGGGCAATCTGATTGAGCGAGCAGAAATGCTAAAAACCAGCGTGCGAGCCAAAGTGGAGCGTCCCTTGTGAGTCATCAAGCGCCAGTTCGGGCACGTCAAGGTGCGTTAACGGGGGTTGAAGAAGAACACGCAGCAGCTCCGTGCCTTGTTCGCGCTATCCAATCTGTGGATAGTGCGCCGAACGCTGTTGCACGGAGTAAGGGGATAATTGCGCGTGCAATCCTGCGGGCGTCCGTCAATGTGCGCAATCGACCCTACTCGGGGCTCAAAAACTGCGCGCAGCTGAGTCAGACGAAAACGGTTTAGCCAATCGCCGCTTCAGCGGTGGTTGTGCAGACCATCCCTCAAGTTGGGGTCCCACGTAGCTTCCGTTGTTTGCAGCTAATGCGCGAATATGGAGGTTGGAGGGTGGGCATACTGTTATGTATGCCCTGTGTGCGCCGCTGATGGTGGGGGCGTAGGTGTCGTCGCTGTGCTTTCAAAATGGAAAGCACCCCACCCGCTAGGCCCTTATGCCGCTGCCAAACGCTCCCCCGCGCCGGTGGCCACCGTGCGGTCAAACACCCGCTCCAGACAGGCCATCACGTCCACCACCTGCACCAGCACATCGCCGCCGTTGGCTTTGATGAACGAGCGCACCAGGCCCGCGTTGGCCCCGCCACCAAACGGCGTGGGAATGATTTGGTCAGAGCGGAACTCGGTCACGCCGTGCAGCGCGTCGACCAGCAGGCCCATCAACCGGCCTTGGCAGCGCAGCACCACAATTTGGCTGCTCTTTTGCACCACCGAGCGCTTGCCGGTGAGCAACAGGCCCAGGTCAAACACCCACACCGAGGCGGGTTCCTGGCCCGTCGGGGTCCAGGCCATCAGACCCACGCGCCCGCTGCTGGCATCGGCCGGCACGGGGGTGAGCTTGCAGGCCGACACCGCCTCTTGCACATGGTCTGCCAGCATGGCAAACAGCTTGCCATTGCTCCACAGGGTGGCGTACTCGGTGCGCTCGCCGCCGGGCAAGCCCACCAGTTGCATCTGCAAATCGGCGCCATGGTCGCGGCTTTCGCGCACCGCGCCCAAGGTGTCAAACACCACGGCGATCACGTCATCCCGGTAGCCATCGCTGGTCTTGAACTCGCGGTAGCCCTGCGAAGCGGTGCAGCCCATGATGTGGTAATGCTGGCCGCGCTCCACCACGCTGGACAGGCTCTGCCCTGCGGCGAGTTGCAATGCGGTGGCAGGCAGGTCCAGCGTGGCGCCCACCGCCACGGCCGCGTCGGTACTGGCAATGACCTTGCCCGCACGGTCTACAAACAGGGCCTGCATGCCTGCGTGGGCCCCTACGCCGCTGCGCAGCATGGCCGCAAACTCTTGCGCCGCATGGAACACGACGCCCACCCCGCCCACGATGCGCTGCGCGTCGTGGGGGTCGCGCACAGCGGCGTGGTAGGTGTAGGTGGCCTGGCCGCCATAAAAGGGGTCGGGCTGGAACGGGGTCACGTGGTAGGCCTGTTCATTGGGCAGTGCCAGCACCCGCTCCAGCGTCTGCGCGTCCAGCGTGGCACCCACGATGGAGCCGCCCACATCCGCAGTGAGTTCGGTGCTAGCCACAATGTGGCCTTGCGCGTTGTACACAAACAAGCGGGTGTACACGGTGTAGAGCGAGTTGATGTAGCGCAGGATGCCGCTCACCTGCTTGGCCAGCGCGTCGGTCCACACGGGGGCTGCCAGGGCATGCCGCAGTTCGGGCGTGAGGGCCCACCAGCGGCAGTCGTCCGAGCGCTCGTACAGGTTGCGGTCCAACAAATCCACCAGCAGGCGCGACACAAATTCCGACTTTTGCAGGCTGGTGTGCAGCACGGTTTCGTACAAGTCGCCAATGGAGTTGGCAAACAGGGCGTTGCTGCGGGCCCCGGTCTCGCTGATTTGCGCCAGGATGGCCTTGAGCTTGCTCACATTGCCTTGCTGCCCGGCCGACATGACCTGCCCGTTCCACACCACGCAGCGGATGGTCTCGGCCGCCGCCATGATTTCAAACAAGGGCCCCGAGAGCGCCTGCGCGTGCGAGAGCAAGCCCGCGCGCACCCGCGCATCCAGCCGACTCAGGGTTTGGGTGTCGCGCCCGGTAAAGGCCACGTCCACCGGAATCATCACCTGCCCTTGCCAGCCCGCAGGACCGGGGTAGCCCTGGTAGCCGCTGGACCCAAAGGTGCGCACCAGGTATTGCCGCCCCATGAACACCGACAGGCGGGGCGAGCTGCTGTGGTTGACCGGCACCACCGCACCCAGCGGAATCCAGTCCGGGTCGGCAGACTCAATCACGCGGTCGTGTTCGTCCAACAGCAGCATGTTGGAGCGCTTGGCCGGGTCGCGGTGGGAGCGGAAGATGCCCGCCATTTCCTGCTCAAAATGGAAGCACAGGCACAGCACCCCCATGACCCGCTGGGTGTCGGGGTGCAGCATGCGTTTGGAATAGATGAGGGCACGCCGCTTGTGGGGGCGCAGGGTGCTGTGGCGGAAGGTTTCTACGTAGCCCTCGCTGGCCAGCGTCTGGGCAATCAGGGGATCGTCGCTGCCCTCGATGGGGGAGGTTTCGTCGATCTGCACCAGCACATTGCCCTGGGGGTCCAGCAGCATGATTTCGTCATACACCGTGTACTTGGTGGCGTAGGCGCGCAGACGAGCACGCGCAGCGCACGCGTTGTCGGTGAGGCCAGCCACAAAGGCGCACAGCTCGGTGTCGGTGGCCAGGAAGCCCACGTCCGCAGTGCGCTCGTACAGGTTGCGCACCACGATGTCGATGACGTACTGCGCCTGGGTGCCGATTTCGTCCAGCACGGTGCCCACTTTTTCGCTCACCAGGCTGTGCACCAGTTCTTGCTCCAGCCGATTGAAGCCCTCGCGCGTGGCCGCCATGGTGGGCAGGATGGCCTGGGCCTCGTCGGGGCAGTTCATCTTGGCCGACGACTCGATGAGCCGCCACATCAGGTTGAGCTCGTGCAGGGCACTTTCACACCGAATCACGTCCCGCATGTAGGGCAGGAAGGTGTCGATGTCCAAACGTTCGTTCTTGTTCATATTTTTCCAACATTTTTGTCATTTTTGCCATCGTAGCGTGGCTTGTGACCGGTATCAGCAAGATAAGTGCCACCGATGGCACAGTGCCCCGCGCGGGGGGCATCGCAGGGCTAAAAAGTCCCGCCAAACGCGCCGCCATCGAGCAGCACATTTTGCCCCGTGATGTAGCCCGCCTGCCTGCTGCACAAAAATGCGCAGACCTGCCCAAACTCGGCGGGTGTGCCATAGCGCCCCACCGGAATGTGGGCCTGCTGTTGCTGCCGTACCTCGTCCACGCTGCGGCCGGTGCGGGCGGCGGTGGCCCCCACGGTGGCGGCAATGCGGTCGGTATCAAACTTGCCGGGCAACAGGTTGTTGAGGGTCACGCCCCGGGCAGCCAGGCTACTGCGGGCCACGCCAGCCACAAAGCCAGTCAGGCCGCTGCGCGCGCCGTTGGACAAGCCCAGGATGTCGATGGGCGACTTCACGGCGCTGGAGGTGATGTTCACAATGCGCCCAAAACCGCGCGCCGCCATGCCATCCACCGTGGCCTTGATCAGTTCAATGGGGGTGAGCATGTTGGCATCCAGCGCCTGGATCCAAGCCTCGCG
The DNA here is from genome assembly GCA_029865845.1 of Rhodoferax sp. Lineage (GTDB taxonomy): Bacteria > Pseudomonadota > Gammaproteobacteria > Burkholderiales > Burkholderiaceae_C > Allorhodoferax. Next base: position 5,608 of record JARXAM010000140.1, read on the forward strand.
GTCCCAATCGCGAAAATCGCCCGGCGGCGGGCCCCCGGCGTTGGTCACCACGATGTCAAAGTCCGTGCGCAGGGCCCACACCGCTGCGCGGCCCGCCGCCGTGGTGATATCCTGCGCACAGCACAGCACCTGCGCGCCCGAGGCATCGGCATAGCGCGTGCGCAGGTGCGCGGCGGCCTCTTCCAGCGCGGGTGCGCCCCGCGCCACCATGAGCACGTTCACCCCTTCGGCCACCAGCGCCTGCGCGCATCCATGGCCCAGGCCCTTGCTGGCCCCACAAACCAATGCCCATGTGCCTTTGATTCCCAAATCCATATGCGTCCTTTCAACGTTACGCGGTACACCCACGCCCTCAAGGGCTGGCGTGATGTCGGCTCACCACATACACCCCCAGCAGCACCAGCGCGGTGCCGCCCAGCACCCACGGGTTCATGGGTTCGTCCAGCAGCACCACGCCCATGAACACGGTGGACATCGGGCCCACCATGCCCACTTGGGCGGCGAGGCTTGCACCGATGCGCTCAATGGCCATCATCACCAACACCACGGGCACCACGGTACACGCCGTGGCATTGAGCAGCGACAAGTACAGCACCGCCTGCGGTACGGCAAAGGCCGAGTCCAGCGGCCGCAGCAGCGCAAACTGGGCAATGCACAACACGCAGGCCACGGTGGTTGCCAACCCCACCAAGCGCATGGCCCCCAGGCGGCGCACCAGCTCGCCGCTATACGACAGGTACACCGCGTAGCTCATGGCGCTAGCCAGCACCAGCAAGGCCCCCAGCACGGCCTGGCTACCGGCCAGCGTGACCTCGTGGCCAAACACCAGCAGCACGCCGCCATAGCTGATCGCCATGCCCACAGCCTGCGCCCGGCGCACCCGCGTGCCATACAAGACCACCCCCAGCACCAGCACCAAGGTGGGGTTGAGGTAGAGAATCAGCCGCTCCAGCGAGGCGGAGATGTACGCCAGCCCCGCAAAGTCCAAGAAGCTGGCCAGGTAGTAACCGGTAAAGCCCAGCCCCAGCACCCCCAGTTGGTCTTTGCGGGTAAGTGGCGGGTGCGGCACCCCGCTGCGGCGCGCACGCACGCTGTCCCACCACACAATGGCCAGAAAAAAGGGCAATGCCATCACCATGCGCAGCATGATCAGGCCCACGGCATCGACCCCAGGGTAGCGGTAGGCCAGCTTCACGATGATGGCCTTGCCACTGAACGCAACCGCCCCAGCCATGGCCAACGCGATCCCCAGCGTCAGGGTGCGCCGGGACGCAGCGGCGGGCGCGGTTGCGGTGCTCAAGACAACGCACCTCGCTGTGCGGTGTGGGGGGCCAAAGCAGGGCGGTTCATAGCGAAATTCATGCGAAGGTCAAAACCCGATTGTCACCCGTTTGGCGTATGCCCCTCAGGGCATACCCGTGCCCCAAAGCGCGGGCCTTGCACGAAAATACCCCAGCATCAGGGACAAGAACAAGCTATGAAAAACCACGTGAATCCGGCATTGCCACCCATGTCGGAGACCCCGACCGTGCTCGACATTGAAGCCTCGGGCCTGGGGCGCAATAGCTACCCGATTGAGATCGGGTATGTGCTGCCCGACGGACATGCCTACTGCACCCTGATAGAACCCGAACCGCACTGGACGCACTGGGACGCGCAGGCGGCAGCCCTGCACGGCATCCGGCGCGAGCAACTGCGCGAGCGCGGTCTGCCCACCCGTGATGTGGCGCTGCTGCTCAATACCCAACTGGCGGGGCTGACCGTGTACACCGATGGATGGGCCAATGACTTCACGTGGCTGGGTGTGCTGTACGAGGCCGCCGGCATGGTCCCGCATTTCAAACTGGACAACTTGCGCAGCCTGCTCTCGGACGACGAGGCAGACCAGTGGCACACCGTCAAAGCGCGCATCGCGCAAGAACGCGGTCCCCAACGCCACCGCGCTAGCTCCGATGCCCGGCTGATCCAGCTCACCCTGCAGCGCCTGCGTGGTGCCAATCTACCGGATCAGGGTGCGCGCTGACCGTAGCGCTGCGCCAAAATGGCACACACCATCAACTGCATTTGGTGAAACAACATGATGGGCAAGAGCATCATGCCCACCTGAGGCGCTGCAAACAGCACTTTGGCCATGGGCACGCCGCTGGCCAAGCTTTTTTTGGAGGCACCAAACACAATGGTGATTTCATCCTCTTTGGAAAAACCCAAGCGGCGACTGGCCCAGCAGGTGGCCACCAGCACACACGCCAGCAAAGCGGCACACACCAGCGTCAGGCGCAGCAACACATCCCACGGCACGGCGTGCCACAGGCCTTGCGCCACGGCGGCACAAAACGCGGTGTACACCACCAGCAAGATAGACCCCTGATCGACCCGCTTGAGCATGGCCGCGTGCCGGGCCACCCATGCCCCCACCAGTGGCTGCAAGCACTGGCCAAGCACAAAAGGAAGCAGCAACTGCTGCATGATGGACAGCACCCCCGCCCCCATGCCGTGGCCCGCATCAGCTCCCGTAGCGGCGAGCCCCATCAGGCCCACCCACACCGGCGTCAGCACCACGCCAATCACGCTGGAAGCAGAGGCGCTGCACACGGCGGCAGCCACGTTGCCACGCGCGATCGAGGTAAACGCAATGGCAGATTGCACGGTGGCAGGCAAGGCGCACAAAAACAGCATGCCCCCGGCCAGCGCGGGCGTCAGCGCCCAGGCAAACAGGGGCTTGCACAGCCAGCCCACCACGGGAAACACGCCAAAAGTACAGGCCAATACCACCGCATGCAGCCGCCAGTGCCCCAGGCCTGCGAGCACCTGTGCGCGCGACAGGCGCGCACCATGCAAAAAAAAGAGCGCAGCAATGGCAGCGGTCGTCAAGGCCTCCAAGCCTTGGGCCGCGCCGCCCTGCACTGGCCACAGGCTGGCTGCCGCCACTACCACCAGCATGGCCAGCGTAAAGGCGTCAGGGATCAGGCGGCTTCGCCACATGCGCGTTTAGTTCAGCGGGCGCTTCAAACGCATTTCTTCAATTTTGACGGCACCGATTTGCACGGTTTTGGCCGTGTTCATCTCGCGCTTGAAACCCGCGAGTTCGTGGAAGCGCATGGCGCGTTCGTTGGCAATGGGCAGCCACACGCTCACATGAGCGCACCCTTCTTCGAGCAGGCCTTCGCGGGCAGCGTCCCACAAGGCCAGGCCCACACCCCGGTCCCAGTGGGAAGGTGCCACGTAGATGGCCCAAATCTCACCCATGGTGGGCAAAGTGCCCTTGTCGCGCGAGCGGTCAAAGCCTACAAAGCCCACGATCTTGTCGTCGTCCAGCGCCACTTGCACTTGGGGCTCTGCGTACTCGATGGCCTCGCGCCAATAGGCCTGGCGTTTGTCCAGCGGGGTCACAGGGACCGGCACATCTGCCAGCATGCTTTTGAAGGCTTCGCGAACAGTGGAGTTGTGAAGTTCGGCGATGGCTTTGGCATCACGCAATGTGGCGGGGCGAACCTTGTAAGTAGTCGTACTGGACATGTCTAACGCAAACTCAAGCAGAATTAAAAAAAGGAGCGTGATTGTCGCAGCATTCCGTACGCACGCTTCATGCCGACTTTTCTGCCACCGTGCCCGCCCCCGGCGATCCTGCCATGAACCCACCCGAATTCCCCTCGCACGCCCACCCCTGGGCACAGCTTCAACCCCATGGGTGGCAATGGCCCTGCCCGGCGGGGATGAGTGTGTTGGAGGCTGCGCTCGCGCATGGCGTGGAGCTGCCCAGTTCCTGTCGCAACGGCACCTGCCGTGCCTGTCGGTGCCGCCTGGTCGCAGGCGAGGTGCGCTTCCGCATCGACTGGCCGGGCCTGAGTGCAGAAGAAAAAGCAGAGGGCTGGATATTGCCCTGTGTGGCCCTGGCCCGCACCGACTTGGCGCTGGAGTTGCCCCCCGATGTTGGGTGACCATGGGGGATAACACGACGGCCGACACCCCACAGCCTAGGGTGATCACCATTGCCGCATGGCGCTGGCCCCCCAAAAATAAGCGCAAAGAAACTCGGGGAGCCTCACGATGTCTGTCCATGTCCCACCCGCAGAGCTGCCGCTGGCGTGCCTGTACCGCTGGGAACACGAGCGTGCCAACGCCATCTACCTCACCCAACCCATGGGCGCAGGCCACGTGCTGGAGATCACCTGGGGCCAGGCCGCCGGTGAGGTGCGTTGCATGGCCCAGTGGTTGCGCCACCAAGGCTGGCCGCCGGGCAGCCGCGTGGCCCTCATGGGACACAACAGCGCCTACTGGATTTTGGCGGACTTGGCGATCACCATGGCCGGGCACATCACGGTGCCCATATTTCCCACTGTGTCCGATGAAACGCTGAGCTACCTCTTGCTGCACAGCGAGTCGCGTGCGCTCTTTGTAGGCGCTCTGGACAACACCAACCAGCTGCACACCGGCGTGCCCCCCGAGGTACCCCTGATAGCGCTGCCCCTGGCCCCCGCCATCGATGCCCACCAATGGACCGAGATAGTGCAGGCCACCCGTGCGCTGCGCGAGAGCCCACAGCCCGACGGGGAACAAACCTGCACCATCATCTACACCTCGGGCACCACCGGCCCGCCCAAAGGTGTGATGCACACCTTCCAAAGCATGGCCTGGGGCGTGCGCTGTGCGAGTCAGCGCTTTCCGCTAGGTACTGCAGACCGCTTTTTCTCGTACCTGCCGCTGGCCCACGTGGCAGAGCGCATGCTGGTGCAGCAGGCCTCATTGCGCTGCGGGGGGCAGGTTTTTTTTGCCGAGTCGCCCGGCACGCTGCTGCGGGACTTGCAGCGCGCCCGCCCCACCGTGTTGTTCACCATCCCCAGCCTGTGGGCGCACCTGCAACGCGAGGTGCACCGCAAAGTGCCCGCCCGCGCGCTGCAGTGGCTGTTGGCCCTGCCCCTGCTGCGAACCCTGGTGCAACGCCGTGTGCTGCGCGCACTCGGGCTGGACGCCTGCCGCATTGCCGCCGCAGGCGCCGCGCCCATGCCCCCTGCCACCCGGCGCTGGCTGGCACACCTCGGTCTGGACTTGGCCGTGGCCTATGGCTTGACCGAAACCTGCGGCGTCTCGCACTCCAGCCTGCCCGGCGTGCGCCCAGGCCCTGGCGGTTTGGTGGCGTTTGAGGGCGTGGCCTGCCGCATTGATGCACTGACCGACGAAATCGAAGTGCGCAGCCCGGCCATGATGACGGCCTACTTCCGCGAGGCCGAGCGCACCTCCCTGGCGTTTACCAGCGACGGGTGGCTGCGCACCGGCGACAAAGGCAGCATCGACAGCCACGGCACGCTGCACCTCAGTGGCCGGGTGCGCGATGAGTTCCACACCCGCACAGGGCATGCCATTGCGCCCGCTCCCATCGAAGAAAAACTCATCAACCACCCCGCCATCAAAGCCTGTGCCGTGACCGGGCGCAACTTTGCACAGCCCTTCGCTCTGGTCACGTTGTCGGGCCCCAGCCTGGCGCAGTGCCAGACCGAGGCTGGCCGCCAAACCGTAGAAAAAGCGCTGGAGGACCACCTGCACGCCGTCAACCAACAACTCGCCCCACGCCAGAGGCTGGGTTTTTTGGCCGCTGTTACCACCCCGTGGACTGTCGAAAACGGCATGGTGACGCCCACCCACAAAGTCATACGCCCCAGTGTGGACGCGGCCTATGGGGCCTCGTTCGGCCGTTGGAGCAGCATGAAAAAAGAGGTGATCTGGGCGGACCACGGCTCCTAACGCCCTGCGGTAAGCTCAGGCGATGCGAGCCCGTCTGTCCTCTCTGTGGCGCCATGTGCGCACTGCACTTGTTTGTTGTATCGGGTATGCACTGTGGGCCTTGCCCCATCTGGCGCAGGCTCAAGCCGCCGACATGAGCGAGCGCACCCGCGCCTGCACGGCCTGCCATGGCGAGCAAGGCCGGGCCGGGCCCGATGGCTACTACCCGCGCCTGGCGGGCAAGCCGGCCGACTACCTGTTCCACCAACTGCAAAATTTCCAGCAAGGCCGTCGCCACTACAGCCCCATGCAGCACCTGATTGCCCCGCTCAGCGAGGACTACCTGCGTGCCATGGCCGAGCACTTTGCCAGCCAACACCCGCCCTACCCCGCCCCGCCCGCGGCGACGGCCAGCGCGCAGGTGCTGGCGCGTGGCAAAGCCCTGGTATTCGAGGGCGATGCCAGCCGTCACATCCCCGCCTGTGTGCACTGCCACGGCCACGCGCTGACCGGCGTGCTACCGGCTGTGCCGGGCTTGCTGGGCCTGCCACGCGACTACCTCAATGCCCAGCTGGGCGGCTGGCAAACCGGGCAACGCCACGCCCACGCGCCCGACTGCATGGCCGCCATTGCCAAGCGCCTGAATGACGCCGATGTACATGCACTCTCGCAATGGCTGGCGACCCAACCGGTGCCTGCCCCCAGTGCTGCGGTGGCGCAGCGCCCGGCACGCGCCGGGGCCACCGCCCCCCTGCCAACATGCGGGAGCGCACCATGAAAAAAACACTCGCCAGTCTGTGCGCGGCGGCATTGCTGTGGGTGCTGGTGGCAGAGTGGGTGGCACCCGCAGCGCGCAGGGCGATGGCACCGCAAGCCGCCATGCCTTCCGTGCGCGATGCCGCCCAGGTGCCGCGTGGCGCTTACCTCGCACGCCTTGGCAACTGCGCGCAGTGCCACACCGCGCCCGGCGCGCCGGCGTACGCGGGGGGCGCTGGGGTGCACACGCCGTTTGGGCGCGTGTTCGGCAGCAACCTCACGCCGCACCCCACTGCGGGCATTGGCGGCTGGAGCGCAGAGGACTTTTGGCGGGCCATGCACCAAGGCGTGGGGCCCAACGGGCGGGTGCTCAACCCCGCGTTCCCCTACACCAGCTTCACGCAGATCAGCCGGGCCGACAGTGACGCCCTGTTTGCCTACCTTCGTAGCCTGCCTGCATCGGATGCCACTCCCCCAGCCCACGAACTGCCCTGGCCCTTGGGCACCCAAACCGCACTGGCCTTCTGGCGCATGCTGCACTTCCGTGAAGCCGACACCTCACCGCCCATGGCACCTGGCACCGCGCCCTCGGTGGCACGCGGCGCTTACCTGGTGCAAGGCCTGGGGCACTGCGCCGAATGCCACACCCCGCGCAACGCCCTGGGCGGCTTGCGCGCATCAGCCGCCTGGCGCGGAGCCACCCTGCCCGATGGCCGCTGGTTTGCCCCCGCGTTGAACGACAACGCCGAGGGCGGACTCAGCGACTGGCCTGCCGACGCCATTGCCACCCTACTCACCCACGGCCAGCACCGGCAGGCTTTCATGGTCGGCCCCATGGCCGAGGTGGTGCGCAACAGCACCCAATACCTTGAGCCGGCCGATGCGCAGTCGATGGCGCTGTACCTGCAAACATTGGGCGCCGGTGAACCACGCGCACCCCGGCAGCCCCCCCGCGTGCAAGCGGCAAACCCGCTAGGTGCCAAACGCTACGAGCAACACTGCGCCCAGTGCCACGGCAACCATGGCGAAGGGGTCCAGGATGCCTACCCCGCCCTGGCCGGCAACCGTGCCGTGCTGATGGACAACACCCGCAACCTGGTGCTGGTGCTGCTGCACGGTGGCTACGGCCCCTCCACCACCGGCAAGCCTTACCCCCATGGCATGCCGCCCTACCAGTTTGTGCTCAATGATGCCGAGATGGCCAGCGTGCTCAGTTTCATCCGGTCTAGCTGGGGCAACCAAGCGCTGCCGGTCACTGAGTTTGATATAAACCACATCCGCCAATCCACCACCCGATAGGCCGCCCATGCACCCCTCGTATCGCCTGTTTTCACTGTGTTCTGCCCTGGCCCTTGCGGGCTGCGCGGGCCTGCCCTCTGCAGGCCCGCAAGCGGACAAAGAGGTGGCCATCACCATCCTGCACACCAATGACCACCATGGCCGGTTCTGGAAAAACCGCGATGGCGAGTACGGCATGGCGGCGCGCAAAACGGTGGTAGACCAGATTCGCCAGGAAGTGGCCGCTGCCGGTGGCTACAGCTTGCTGCTTGATGGCGGCGATGTAAACACCGGGGTGCCCGAGTCCGACCTGCAAGACGCGGTGCCCGACTTTCGGGGCATGAACCTGTTGGGCTACGACGCCATGGCGGTGGGCAACCACGAATTTGACAAGCCCCCTGCCGTGCTGCGCATGCAGCGCGACCTGGCCACCTTCCCCATGCTGTCTGCCAATATTTACCGTGACGGCACGCGCATGTTTGCGCCCTACAAACTGTTCGACCTGGGCGGCGTGCGCGTGGCGGTGATGGGCCTGACCACCGAAGACACCCAGAAGATGGTGCACCCCGACAACATCCGCAACATCGAGTTCCGCAACGCGCAAACCGAGGCCGCCAAGGTGGTGCCGGAACTGCGCAGCAAAGCCGACGTGGTGATTGCGGCTACGCATATGGGCCACTATGAAAATGGGAAGCACGGCACCCAGGCACCCGGCGATGTGGAGCTGGCCCGCGCGGTCAAAGGCATAGACATGGTGGTAGGTGGCCACACCCAGAACCCCGCGTGCATGAAGGCAGAGAACGTGCTGGACCGCGCCTATGTGCCCGGCACCGCCTGCCAGCCCGACCGGCAAAACGGCACCTGGATCGTGCAGGCCCATGAGTGGGGCAAGTATGTGGGCCGCGCCGACTTCACCTACAAAAATGGGCAGTTCACGCTGGTCAAATACGCACTGATTCCGATCAACCTCAAAAGGCCGGTCAAAGCGGCTGACGGCACCAGCAGCCTGGTGACCTACACCCCGCAGATTGCAGAGTCGCCCGACATGCTGCAACTGCTGCAACCCTTTCAGGAGTTCGGACAGAAAAAGCTGATGGTCGAAGTGGGCCGCAGCGACGGCAAACTCGAAGGTGACCGCAGCGTGGTGCGCAGCCAACCCGCTGCCCTGGGCGTGATGATTGGCCGCGCGATGATGGAGAAAACCCGCGCCGACTTGGCAGTCGTCAACGCCGGGGGCGTGCGCGACTCGCTGCCTGCTGGCACGATCACCTACAAAGACGTGCTCACCGTGCACCCGTTTGGCAACACCATCGCGGTGGTGGACTTCACGGGCCAGGAAGTCCTGGACTACCTGCGCGTGCTTGCCAAGATGACGCCCGGCTCGGGCGCTTTCCCGCAGTTTGCTGGCATCCGCTTGGTGATAGAGCAAGGGGTGGTGGTGCAGGCCCTGGTAGCGGGCACACCCATTGACCGGGCGCGCACCTACCGTATGGCCCTCAACAACTTTGTCGCCTCCGGCGGCGACGGCTACCCCAAGGTCGTAGGCCACCCCACTTACGTGGACACCGGCTTTGTGGACGCCGATGTGTTGCGCGGCTTCATCGCTGCGCACAGCCCCTTGAAGGCGGCGGACTACCAGCCGGGTGACCAGGTGGTGCGCCGCTGATGGCGCCGCTGCAGCGCAAACGCCGCCCGCAGTTCAACCTGCGCAATCCGGCCCCACAAGGCGCGCCCGGTCGGGTGGGCCAACACATGATCGTCGATGGCTACGCGCCGTCGCAAATGATCGAAGACCTGCGCAAATACCAAGCCGAGCTGGAGATCCAAAACCGGGCGCTGCGTTACTCGCAGCAAGAGGCAGAGGGCGCCTCTGAGCGTTTTGCCACCCTGTTCTCCAACGTGCCCCTGGCCCTCATGGTGGTAGACGAGGGCGGCATGGTGCTGGCCAGCAACGCCATGGCGCTGCGCCTGTTCCAGCCCCAAGAGACCGACCCGCCGCTGAATTTTTTGCTGCCTTTTGTGGACACCGAACACACCGATGAAGTGGCCGTGGCGTTTTCCAGCGCGCGCCAGGAAGGCACCAGTGAAGTCCACGAGGTGCAGTTTGTGGCCGGTGCCACGGGCGCGTTCACCGGCGACCTGCACATCGCCCGTATCGAAAACCCCATCGATGGCTTGGCCCACTTTATCTGCGCCATCATCGACCAAGGCCCCCTGCTCACCCAGCGCCACGCCCTCTTGGAGAGCGCGGCCGTGCTGCGCCAACGCAACGAAGACCTGTTGCTGAGCGAAAACCGCATGGCTGCCATCATCAACTCGTCGCTGGACGCCATCCTGTGCATCGATGACAAGCAGCACATCACGGTGTTCAACCCTGCTGCGACCGCGCTGTTTGAGTGTCCGGCAGAGCAAGCCTTTGGCGCACGCCTGGGGCAGTTTTTGCCCGATGTGGAAAAAGCGCTCAGTGGCGGCAATGTGCCCACGCAGGCCATGCTGGGCGAGTTCACTGCGACCACCCTGGGCGGCAAACGCATCTATGTGGAAATCAGCGTGTCGCTGGAGCGGCGCTTGCGCAACCGCGCGCCCTTTCGGGCGGACGACCCGCAGGCGGTGGCCATGCGCGGGCAGCCCGGCACACAAGGCTCCATCACCACCATTTTTGCGCGCGACCTGACCGCCAAAAAACTGGCCGAGGCCCAACGCATTGCGCTAGAGACCCAACTGCGCGAATCACAAAAAATGCAAGCCATGGGCACCATGGCGGGCGGTATCGCGCACGACTTCAACAACATCCTCAGCGCGATTCTGGGCAACGTCAACCTGGCCAAGCAGGACACGCCCATCACCTCGCATGCCTTGATCAGCCTGGACGAGATCGAGAAAGCCGGTCGCCGGGCGCGCGACCTAGTGCGCCAGATTTTGACCTTCAGTCGCAACGAGCCGCCCAAGCGGATGCCGATCCAGCTGGCAGAAGTCATCCAGGAAACCCAGCGTTTGGTGCGCGTGGGGATTCCGCCGGGGGTGGATTTTCGGCTCATCATGGCCGACAACTGCCCACTGGTGTTGGCCGACGCCACCCAAGTCGAACAGGCGCTGCTCAACCTGTGTACCAACGCCATCTTGGCGCTGGGCAATGCCAAAGGCTCCGTGGCCATTGAGCTGGGCACCACCACCTTGTCGCTGCCCTTTAACGACCGCATTGGCGTGCCCCCCGGACGCTACGTCACCCTGCGGGTGCGCGACACCGGCAGCGGCATGAGCCCGGCAACCCTGGAGCGGATTTTTGAGCCGTTTTTCACCACCCGGCAAGTGGGGCAGGGCACGGGCCTGGGCCTGGCTGTGGTGCACGGCATCATGCAAACCCACCAGGGCGGCATCGATGTGCAAAGTGCGCCCAACGAGGGCAGCGTGTTTACGCTGTACTTCCCGGCCACGGGCGAAGCGCCCGTACAAGCCCTGGAGCCCGAGCCTGTGACCGATGTCCAAGGCCGGGGCAAGCACGTGATGTACGTGGACGATGACCAAGCGCTGGTGTTTCTGGTCAACCGGGTGCTCACCCGCAAGGGCTTCAAGGTCACGGTGTTTACCGACCCGCTCGAAGCCAAAGAGGCCTTACGCAGCCAGCCCGAGGCCTACGACCTGCTGGTCACCGACTACAACATGCCGGGCTACAGCGGCCTGGACTTGCTGCGCGATGCCAAGGCCGCTCGCGCCGACTTGCCCGTGGCCGTGGCCTCGGGCTATGTCACCCCCGAAATCGAGCAGCGCGCCCTGCAAGACGGCGCCAGCGCCCTGATTTACAAACCCAATGACGTGAACGAGCTGTGCGAAACCGTGCAGCGCCTGATCAGCCACCCCGATGCACAGCCCTGACGACCACTACCACCCGCCTGCCCAGACCGAACTGCCCGTGGTGTATGTGGACGATGCGATGCTGGTGCTCCACAAGCCCGCTGGCCTGCTGACCGTGCCCGGACGGGGCGAGGCCAAGCAAGATTGCCTGAGCAAGCGCGTGCAGGACGTGTACCCGGAAGCCTTGGTCGTGCACCGCCTGGACCGCGACACTTCGGGTCTGGTGGTGATGGCGCGCGGCCTGCCCGCCCAGCGGGCAATCAACCTGTCGTTTGAAAAGCGGCAGGTAGCCAAGCGCTACGAGGCCGTGGTGATCGGCCTGCTACCGGTGAGCGACGTGTGGCAGAAGATCGACCTGCCCCTGCTGGTGGACTGGCCTAACCGCCCCAAGCGCACCGTCAACCATGCCCAGGGCCAGCAGGCACTCACCCGGTGGCGCTGCATCGCCGTGGATGCGGTCCGTGGATGTTCGCGCGTGGAGCTGGAGCCCGTGACCGGTCGCACCCACCAGCTGCGGGTGCACATGCAGGCGCTGGGCCACCCCATGCTGGGCGACACGCTGTATGCGACCCCCGAGGCGCTGGCCCTGTCAGACCGGTTGCAACTGCATGCTCGCACGCTGTCCATCCCCCACCCGGTGAGCGCAAGGGTGGTCGAGTTCGAAGCCGCCACGCCGTTTTAATCCCCTTCGGGGCGGCTCGCGCAGGGGCAAGGCCTAAAATCGGGCGGTGACCCACCTACTCAACGCCGACCTCCATTGCCACTCTGTGGTGTCCGATGGCACCCTCACCCCGGAAGCCCTGGCCGAACGCGCGCACGCCCATGGCGTAGAACTCTGGGCCCTGACCGACCACGACGAGGTGGGCGGCCTGCACCGCGCCCGTGCCGCCGCGCACGCCAACGGCATGCGCTACCTCACCGGCGTAGAGATATCGGTGACGTTTTTGAACCAGACGGTGCACATCGTGGGCCTGGGCTTTGATGCCGACAACGACACCCTGCGCGAAGGCCTGCGCCGCACCCGGGGCGGGCGCAAAGAACGCGCCATGGAAATGTCTGACGGTCTGGCCAAGGTGGGCATCCACGGTGCCTATGCCGGTGCCCTGCAGTACGTGGGCAACCCCGAGTTGATTTCGCGCACCCACTTTGCGCGCCATTTGGTGGAGACCGGCGTGTGCAAAGACACGCACGAAGTCTTCCGCAAATACCTGACCGAGGGCAAGCCCGGCTATGTGCCGCACCGCTGGGCCTTGCTCAAGGACGCGGTGCAATGGATCACCCAGGCTGGCGGGGTGGCGGTGGTCGCGCACCCGGCCCGCTACAAGTTCACGCCCAATGAAGAGTTTGCGCTGTTCACCGAATTCAAGGGCCACGGTGGCCAGGCCGTCGAGGTGGTGACTGGCAGCCACTCGGCCGCCGAGTTTGTGACCTATGCCCAGACGGCCCAGGAGTTTGGCCTGGCGGCCTCCCGGGGCAGCGACTTCCACAGCCCCGATGAGAGCCACACCGAACTGGGCAGCTTGCCCCCCCTGCCCGCTGGCCTGACCCCGGTGTGGGACTTGTTGGGCCCCCGCATCCAATAGCACCACCCACCTGACACACGGCGCCTGTGCGCCCCACCGCCATGGCGCAGTACTTCGAAGTTCACCCCGACAACCCCCAGCCCCGCTTGCTCAAGCAGGCCATCACGCTACTGGACAAGGGCGGCATTCTGGCCGTGCCCACCGATTCCAGCTACGCACTGGTGTGCCACCTCGACGACAAGGCCACCGCCGACAAGCTGCGCAGCATCCGGGGCATCGACGACAAACACCACCTCACCCTGCTGTGCCGCGACCTGAGCGAACTGGCCCACTACGCACGGGTAGACAACACCCAGTACCGACTGCTCAAGGCGGCCACACCGGGTGCGTACACCTTTATCTTGGAAGCCAGCAAAGAGGTGCCGCGCCGGGTCAGCCACCCTTCCCGCAAGACCATTGGCCTGCGGGTTCCAGAGCATGGGGTGTTGCAGGCCCTGCTGGGGCTGTACGGTTCGGCGCTGCTGGGCACCACCCTGATTGCCAAGGGCGAGACCGAGCCGCTCAACGACGCCCACGACATCCGTGAGCGCTACGAACACCAGATTGCCGCCGTGATCGACGCGGGGGCGTGTACGCTGGAGCCCACTACGGTGATCGACCTCACCGGCGACGAGCCGCAGGTCGTGCGCCGTGGCGGTGCCAGCTTGGCCCGCTTGGGGCTGTGACACAGCCCCCTCTTATTGACCAACCGAGAGCCTATTTACGTGGACTTTGCTCACCTGATCCAGACCGTCGCCATCTACGCCCTGCCCGTGCTCTTTGCCATCACCGTGCACGAGGCGGCGCACGGCTACGCCGCCTTGTACTTTGGCGACAACACTGCGGCCATGCTGGGGCGCATCACCCTTAACCCGGCCAAACACATCGACCCGGTGGGCACCATCCTGATGCCGCTGTTGCTGTACTTTGCGACCTCCGGCGCCTTTTTGTTCGGCTATGCCAAGCCCGTGCCTGTGCGGTTTGGCAATTTGCGCAACCCCAAGCGCGACATGATCTGGGTGGCCCTGGCCGGTCCGGGAGCCAACCTGGCCATGGCCTTGGCCTGGGGTATTGCCGTGTACCTGCTGCCAAGCGCGGGCGTGACCGAGCCCTTTTTCCTGAAGATGGCCGAGGGCGGCGTACTGGTCAACGTGGTGATGTTTGCCTTTAACCTATTTCCGCTGCCGCCGCTGGATGGCGGGCGCATCGTGGTGGGGCTGTTGCCCCTGAAGCAGGCGCTGGCGTTCTCGCGCATTGAGCCGTGGGGCTTTTTCATTGTGATGGCGCTGGTGATTGCTGGCGTGCTCAGCAGCCTGTGGATGCAGCCCGTCATGGGCCTGACCTTTGGCTTGCTGGACGTGTTGCTGACCCCTTTTTCCATGCTGGCGCGCTGAAGCGCCCCCCTGATTCGACTGATAAATTGGCACCCATGAGTACTGTTCGCTTCCTCACCGGCATCACCACCTCCGGCACCCCGCACCTGGGCAACTACGTGGGCTCCATCCGCCCTGCCGTGCGGCACAGCAAAGCGCCGGGCGTGGAGAGTTTTTACTTCTTGGCCGACTACCACGCGCTCATCAAAATCGATGAGCCCGCACGCATCCAGCGCTCCACGCTGGAGATTGCCGCCAGTTGGCTGGCCGCGGGCCTGGACCCCTCGCATGTGACCTTTTACCGCCAGTCAGACGTACCAGAGATTCCCGAGTTGTGCTGGTTGCTGACCTGTGTGACCGGCAAGGGCGTGCTCAACCGCGCGCATGCCTACAAGGCCTCGGTGGACAAAAACACCGCCGCCGGTGTGGACCCGGATGCCGATGTCACTGCCGGCCTGTTCATGTACCCGGTGCTCATGGGCGCGGACATTTTGATGTTCAACGCGCACAAGGTGCCCGTGGGCCGCGACCAGATCCAGCACATCGAGATGGCGCGCGACATGGCCGCCAGCTTCAACCACCGCTATGGTGAGCACTTTGTGCCGCCCCAGGCCGAAATTGAAGCGTCAGTTGCCACCCTGCCCGGCCTGGACGGCCGCAAGATGAGCAAGAGCTACGACAACACGATTCCGCTGTTCTCCAGCCGCGAGCAACTCAAAAAGCTGATTGCCAGTATCAAGACCGACTCGCGCGCACCCGGCGAACCCAAAGACACCGCAGGCTCGGCCCTGTTCCAGATTTACCAGGCCTTTGCCTCGGAAGAAGAAACCGCCAAGTTGCGCCAGGCCTATGCCGACGGCATTGCTTGGGGGGACGCCAAGACCATCCTGTTTGAGCGCATCGACCAAGAGATTGCTCCCATGCGCGCCGCCTACGAGGACTACTTGGCCCACCCCGAAAAAGTGGAAGCCTTGCTGTTGGCCGGTGCCGCCAAGGCACGCGCCATTGCCACCCCCTTCATGGCCCAACTGCGCAGTGCCGTCGGCCTGCGCCGCTTAAGCGGCACCGTCCAGACCGGTGCGGCCCGCACTGAAAAAACAGCCCTCGCGACCTTCAAGCAATACCGCGAAAAAGACGGCCAGTTCTACTTCAAGCTGGCCGCAGCAGACGGCACCGTGCTGCTGCAAAGCCGGGCCTTTGCTTCTGGCAAAGACGCAGGGCTGTGCATTGCGCAGATGCAGCGCGACGGGGCGGCCAGCTTGTCGGTCCTGGCCTCGGTCGTGGAGCCACTGGATGCGGCTGGCATGGCCGCTGCCCATGCCGCTTTGGATGCTCTGGCCGCTGTCGCCCTGGAAGCAGCCAAAGAAAAGGCCGCAAAAGCAAAAGACTGATTTGCTATATTTTTAGCAGCCTTGCGCGCCCCAAAGGGCGCTCCAACCGAGGCACTAGCCAGCGGGCAGAGCATGACCATGCGTGGCTTTCCCAAAGACATTGACACCGGGCCCCACCCGGTGGAGGTGAACGCGCTGGCCGGGGCTTGAACACTGCGTGCCGCCACTGCCACGCGAGGCGGCCAACGCTGCGCACGCACTGTAGGCGCGGGGCCACATAGGGTATGGCTATCGGCGAAATATTGTGAATTGTTTGCTATCAAAAGCATAACAGGCATAGTAAGATTTGATGTTCGAATGTCGCGTTGAAAGCCGTCGGGCCTTCAGTGCGCATCCTGACTCTCCTTACTTTTGCCATGACGACCACGACGCGCTTTCGGACCTTGCACGGACTCATTGCCTTGGGGCTGGCTACGGTTGCGCTCGGTGTGGGGGCGGAAAGCGACCCCGAAGAGTTAACGTCGATTCCGTTTGAGCGTCTGGTCCATGCGGAGGTGCTCACGGCCTCCCGCTTGGCGACCCAAATCAGTGATTCGCCGGCTGCGGTTTCCATCGTCACCGCCGAGGACATCCAGGTGCTGGGCTACAAAACGCTGGCCGATGTGATCAACGGCATGCGCGGGCTCTACACCACCTCGGACCGGCGCTACGACTATCTGGGCGGCCGGGGATTTGGCAATCCGGGGGACTATGCCGGGCGCATCATGCTGCTGATTGACGGCTACGCCGCGCAGGACAATGTGTACGGGCAGGTCTACATCGACAACTCGGGCTTGCTGGACATGGCGCTGATTGACCGGGTGGAATACGTGCCGGGCACCGGGTCGGTGACCTACGGCAACGGCGCGTTTTTGGGCATCATCAACGTCATCACCAAGAATGGCCGCGATTTCCAGTCGGTACAACTGGGCAGCGAGGTGGCGAGTTTTGGCACCACCCAGCGCCGCTTGACCTTAGGCCGGCAACTGGACAATGGCGCCAACCTGCTGCTGTCGGCCTCTGACTTGCGCAGTGCGGGTCAAGACCTGTATTTTCCGTACTTCGACGCCATGGGCTCCAACCAAGGCTGGGCAGTGCAGCAAGACGGCGAGTACAACAGGCGCTATCTGGCCAAACTGCAATACGAGGGGCTGACCGTGTTGGCAGGGCAATCCCACCGGCTCAAACGCTCGCCCCTGCCAAAAAAGCAAAACGCGTTCAACCGACTGTACGAATTCAACGACACCTCGACCTTTCTGAGCACCCGCTGGGAGTTTGACGCGCCCGCGCAGTTCAAGGGTTCGACCCACATTTACCTAGGGAACTACCAGGACCGCACCTTGCGTGAGTACGGAGCGGTTGACCCACACGACCAGTATTTGCGCAACCAGGTGAATGGTCGCTGGATGGGGTGGGACCAAAAATTTGTTACGAACCGCTGGAAGCACCAGCAGGTGGTCTTGGGCGCGGAGTACCGGCACGATGTGCAGCAAGAGATTGGCGGCGTGGGCCTGACTGCCGATGGTGTCGTCAACAACACGGCGCAAGGTGCCTATGCCTACAACGCACGGACCTTGAGCCTGTATGTGGCCGACGAAATCCAGCTGGGCCGGGGCCTGAGTACCAACCTGGGGCTACGCTGGGACCGCCCCATGGCCAATGACTGCAGCCGCGCAGACTGTGTGGCCTACGCCTACCAGCCGCACCTGAGCCCGCGTGTGGCGCTGACCTATGTGCAGGACGCGCAGACCACCTACAAAGCGTCGTACAGCGAGGCCTACCGGCTGCCCACCCCGAACGAATTGCCTTCGGACAGCTGGGACTTGTACCGGCCCGAACAAGTCGCCGCAACCGAGCTGGTGGTGACCCACGACTTCTCGGGTGCCACCCGGTGGACTGGCTCGCTCTACAGCTACCGGCTCAAAGACATTCATTACCTGGCCTCGGGCACCGGGGCCGACGTGTATGACGGCAGCAGTGCTACCCGTGGCCTGGAGATGCAAATCGACCACCGCTGGGACAATGGGGTGCAATGGCGAACCAGTGCGGCCTGGCAAGACGCCAAAGACCCCGAGGGCCAAACCTTGGTGAATTCGCCGCCCCTGATCGCCAAGAGCCAATGGCGCTTTCCAGCCAACGCCTGGGGCTGGCGCTGGGGGGTGGAGGCGCAGTACATGGGGCCCCGGTACACGCGCCCGGTGCGTGATGACAGTGGTGCCGTGACACGGGGAGGCCGCGGGCTAGACGGCTTTTTCTTGGCGCATCTCACGGCGACCAACACCCGGCTGGCGCGCGGGCTCTCGGTGGGCGTTGGTGTGAAAAACCTGTTCAACCAATCGTATGAGGCCGTGTCGCCCAAGGTGTATGACACAGGCACCGCGGTGCTGGACAGCCTGCCCATGAATGGCCGCAGCCTGTGGCTGCAACTCACCTTGGATGTGGGGCTGTGACCATGGGAATCACCGTCCTGTGGTGGCGCATGCTGGCGTGCTGTGCCTTGTGGAGCGGGCTGGTCGGTACGGCGCGCGCAGGGGCCATTCCGGAATACGCGCTCAAAGCCAGTTACTTGTTCAACTTCATGGTCTACACCCAATGGGCGGACAACGGTGCGGGGGGCGAGCGGCCTACCGCGCTGAACTTGTGTGTGCTGGGGCAAGACAATTTTGGTGCCGCCCTTAACGCGCTGGAAGACAAGAGCGTGAACGGGGTGCGGGTGTCAGTGACGCGCCTGCTCGGCATGAGCGGCATCAAAAAATGCCACTTGCTGTTTGTGACCGAGCGCGAGGTGGGCAACCTGCCGGCCATTAACCGCTTTATTGGAGACGCCCCCATACTGGTGGTCGCCGATACGCCCGACGCCTCGGAGGCCGCCATTCTGCTGTCGCTGGAAGGCAAGCGGCTGGTGTTTGACATCAACCTGCCACGCATCAAACGCAGTGGACTGGTCCTTTCATCCAAGGTGCTGCAGCTCGCCCGCAGCACCATCAACTAGGCATTACGCAGCATGACCGTCAAGCGCTCACGCTACTCGTCGATCGTTAAACGGCTGGAGCTGATCCTCGTTACCACCCTGGCATCGGCCCTGGTGTGCGCCCTGCTGGCCAGCGTGTCGCAAGAAATGGTGACCCGCAAAGCCGAGCTGGAGGGGCAAAGCAGCGCATGGCTGCGGGCACTCGCCGTGCAATGTGAGTCGGCCCTGGTGTTTGACGACAGCGCGGCGGCCAGCGACATTTTGAAAGCGGCGGGCTCGTTTCCCGGTCTGCAGGCGATCTTGCTATTGCGTGCCGACGGCACCGTACTGGCTGCCCAAGCGGATATCGGGCAAGCCCCGATCCAGCTTGAGGATCTGGGCAGCAAGCGCTCGTTTTTTGATGGGGCCCTGCACATCAGCACCCATGTGTTCGCCATAAACCAACTGGTGGGTACGGTGCACGCCCGCATCGACCTAGCGCCCTTGTGGCAGGCCTTGCTGAAATTTGCCCTGAGCCTGACGGCGGTGCTGGCGGTGTCAGGCCTGGTGGCGGCCTTGTTTGCCCGGCGCTTTTTGCGCCGCGCCATCATGCCCATGGTGGACCTCAAACACGCGATGGAAAACGTGACCGCAGGGCAAAACTATGCCATCCGTGCGGTGATCAATGCGCGGGATGAGGTGGGCGAACTCTCCGGGTGCTTTAACGCCATGCTGGACCAGATTCAGGAGCGCGACCGGCTGCTGGCCATCAACCATGCCAACCTGATGCTGTTGAAAGACCAGGCAGAGCAGGCCTCACGCACCAAGTCCGACTTTTTGGCCTTGATGAGCCACGAACTGCGCACCCCCATGGCCGGCGTCATTGGCATGCTGGGCCTGGCCCTGCGCAGCAATATGCCCGCCGCGTTGCGGGACCAGTTGCAACTAACCAAAAAGAACGCAGTCTCCTTGCTCGACATCGTGAACGACTTGCTGGACCTGTCCAAGATTGAGGCGGGCAAGCTCACCTTGGAGCGCGTGGATTTCGCCATGGCCCCCCTGCTAGATGACGCGCTGCTGCTGCTGCACGAGCGCGCGCAGCAAAAGAGCGTGGGCTTTGTCGTGCAAGTCGACCCGGATGTGCCGCCCTTTTTGTTGGGCGACCCCACGCGGCTGCGCCAGGTGTTGATCAACCTGGTGGGCAACGCCATCAAGTTCACCGAAAAAGGCCATGTGCGCGTGCGCGTTGCGCGGGTGCCAGAAGCGGGCATGGATGCGAAAGCGGCCTACCAAGTAATTCGCTTTTCGGTGTCCGACACCGGCATTGGCATGAGCGAAGAGACCCGCGCACGCATGTTCCAAAAGTTTGAGCAGGCCGACTCGTCCACCACCCGCAAATACGGAGGCACCGGCCTGGGCCTGTCCATCTGCAAGCAACTTGTCGAGCTCATGGGGGGCCACATCGGGGTGCACAGCCAAGAGGGCAAAGGCAGCACATTTTTCTTTGAAGTGCCGCTGCCGCTGGGCACGCAACCCGCAGACGCGGCGGTGTATGAAATCACCCGCCACGCCCACCCCCTGGAGGTGCTGGTGGCCGAGGATTCGCATACCAACCAAATCATCATCAAGGCGCTGCTGGAAGACATGGGGCACCAAGTCTGCATTGTGGAAAACGGGCGCCTGGCCCTGGAGACTCTGGCGGCACGCCCATTTGACCTGGTGTTGATGGATGGCCGCATGCCCGTGATGGACGGGCTGGAGGCTACACGCCACATCCGCAGTGGGCGCTTTGGCGACCTGGTTTTTGACCGGCCACAGTTGCCCATCGTTGCGCTCACGGCCAATGCGTCCGAACAAGATCGCACCAACTTTTTGGGCGCTGGCATGAACCAGTTTTTGACCAAACCGGTTGACGAAGTTGCCCTGCATCGGTGCCTGCAACACATCATCGACCAAAGGGTGGCACCGCGCCCGGCCACTGCTGTCAAACTTGCACAATCCGACGCGGCGGACCCCTTGGCCGCGCTCGACGCGCTGTTGCACGAGGTGCCCGTGGAGTCGCTCACACAGACACACTCGTCAGCGCCCCGCGCCCCTTCTGCACCCTTGCGCACCACGCCCGATCTGCGCCAGCGGGTGCTGCGCAGCTTTGTGGACGCGACCCCGCAGCGTCTGGCGGACATGGACCACGCCGCCGCATTGGGCGACTGGAACACGGCGGGCATTGTGGTGCACGGGATCAAGGGCAGCCTGTCCTATATCTGGCCCGACTGCGAGGCCTACCACTGGTGCGCATCCATGGAGTCCATGGCCGACCGCGCACAGGCAGAAGCCTTTCGCACCGCCCGCCCTACGCTGGCCCGCTTGCTGATTCAGTGCATGGACAACGCACGCGAAGAACTCCGCATGGCAGATGCGCCCTCCCCCGCCCCAGACGCATCCGCCCCGCCCACCTCGTTTGAGGCACAGTGGGCAGAGCTCACCGCCTGTGTGGCCCGGCGCGAATTCCGCGCTGCAGCGTACGCGCGCGCCATGGGGCATTACTTTCAGGGTACGCCCCACGCCAGCACCTGGGCAGATGCCGTGCGCGCGATGGACCGCTTTGACTACCGGGCGGCCCACGAGGTGTTGCTCACTTTGCATGCCATGCACATGGCCGCCCCCCCATGAACCTCACCGGCACCGAACACCTGGCGCAAGTGGCGCATGACGCCACACCCACCATCCTCATTGCCGATGACGTGCCAGAAAACATCATGGCACTGGCCGACATGCTGGGAGACGACTACCGCATCGTGGTGGCTACCAGTGGTGCAGAGGTGTTTGAGCTGTTGCACACCACCTTGCCCGACCTGATATTGCTGGACGTGATGATGCCCGTCATGGACGGCTACGAGGTCTGCCGCCGCCTCAAGGCCAACATCGGCACACGCGACATTCCGGTCATCTTTGTCAGTGGCTTGGGGCAGGCCCACAGCGAAACCCATGGCCTGGAACTCGGCGCGGTGGACTACCTGCACAAGCCCTGCGCACCGGCGCTGGTGCGCCTGCGAGTGCGCATGCACCTGCAAGCCCGCAACCAACGGCTGGCGCTGGAGCACTTGGTGCGCGAACGCACCGCCGAGCTGGAAAACAGCCACACCGAAATCGTGCGCTGCCTGGGACGTGCCGCCTCGTACAAAGACAACGAAACCGGCATGCACGTGGTGCGCATGGGCAAAGCCTCGCGTTTACTGGCCCTCGCCGCGGGGCTCTCTGAGGCGCATGCCCAGTTGCTGCTGCTGGCAGCGCCCATGCACGACATCGGAAAAGTCGGCATCCCCGATGCCATTCTCAACAAGCCAGGCCCCTTGGATGCGGCCGAATGGCAGCACATGCAACAACACCCCCGCATTGGGGCAGAAATCATCGGGGACCACACCTCCGCACTGATGAAAATGGCCCGCAGCGTGGCACTGACCCACCATGAAAAATGGGATGGAAGCGGCTACCCCCACGGCTTGCGGGGCGAAGACATCCCGCTGGAGGGCCGCATCGTGGCCATCGCCGATGTGTTTGATGCGCTCACCAGTAAACGCCCCTACAAAGCCGCTTGGAGCGATGAAGCCGCCATGGACTACCTGAACGCCCAAGCGGGCAGTGCCTTTGACCCCACCTTGGTCGCGCTGTTTACCACGCTCAAGCCCGCGTTGCAGGCGATCCGCCAGCTCCACCAAGACTAAGGCCGCTCACTGCACCCACGAATAGGTCTGGTACTGGATGTGCTGGCGGATTTCGTGCAGGGCTTCGAGCACATAGGCCTCTGGGGACACGGGCATGCGCACCGGCTCCAACAGGTGCACGGCACGCCACAAACCCAATGACTGGCAGGCCTTTTTGATGGCCTCTACCTTGGCATTCATCCGAGCGTAATGCGCCATGTCTGTGGCCATGTGCATGTCCCCCAACAATTGCGTGATCTGAGACCGAAGTCCCCACAAATAGTGGTTGTAGCGGTCGGTGTTGATTTTCAGGCGGGCCACCGTATGGGCAGGCTCTTCCATGCTGTGGCCGCGGGCCAGGGCCAGAAATCGGCCCAAGCGGGCTGACGCCTCTTGCTGCTCGAAGGGTTTGACGATGTAACCGGTAACCCCCAAGCTCGCGGCGCGGGTGATGGTGTCCACATCGCTGCTGGAGGAGATCAGCACAAATGGCAAGCGCTTGCCAGACTCGAGTGCGCGCACTTTTTCCAACAACTCCAAGCCCGACATACCGGGCATGCGGATATCGCAGCACACCAGCATGGGCGGCACCACATCGCGCTGAAACAAGGGCCAGGCGGCGTCGCCACTGTCAAGCTCAACCAGCCGATACGGATTGCCGCCCACCTCGCGAATGACGTCAATCAACGCCATGCGGGCGATCATGTCATCGTCAATCACCAGAATTTTCACAGGGGTTCCGTCTTCACTTCACAACGATTGTTTTAGTCTATGGCCCAAGACGCATATTAAGGGATGTTGCTACCACGGCACACGAGTTAGGCGGGGGAATTGACTGCTGCCATGTCGGCGGACCTACGGGTCTTGCGCAAGACCACGATCGTGGGGGAGACGGGCTACCTCCCTTCGATTTCGCGAGGGAGCAGATAAATCTTGTTAACTGTTTGAGATTGGCAGCCGCTGCTGCGGCTGTGCCGCGCAGGCGGCCTTGTAGCCCTTTTGGGGTCCGGCACCTGAGCGCCGGACCGGTCTTCACTTAGCCCGCGTTGTGGGGCTTAGTTGCAGCGCGCCCCTGTTGGGATAGCGGTGAATTGGTGAGCACCAATATCAACCGGGCAAGACGGCATGGCGGTGGTAGGTTGCTTGTTCACGCCAAAGAAGTCTGTGGACGCTTCTGCACCTGCGGGCATGATCCAGCTACCCTGGCCGCGGGCTGGTGAACTTGGGTGCAATTGGAAGCCCTTGAGGGTGCTGACATCCACATCGGCGCCTTTGCCTTGAAACTCAAAAACTGTGGGCGCGGTCTGGTTCGGGTCCTGCAGAATCGAAGAGGTTCGAATCGAGTCCGAGCGGTTGAGATCCACCACCTGATACTTGCCCTTGACCTTTACGCCAGCGCCGTTTTTGTTGAGTTGTCGACCAGAGACAACGTTGTGCTCTTCAAAGTTGCAGATGGGCTGGATGCCGTCGGTGAAGAGGTTGCTACCGAAATACAGGTAATTGTTTTTCCAGAAAAGTCTGCTGTTATTCCAATTTTTGTCGAAGGTGGCAATGTCTTTATCGATGTCAGACTGCTCATATTTTCGGTCGCTCAGGGCAAGACTGCCGAAGTTCGACCATATGCTGTTCAACTGGCTGACGCAGGCTTGCTTCGTCATGTCGGACTTTGCAGGCACGTCGTAGCTTGCGGGGTACACATCAAAATTTTGCGTGTTTTTCTGCCCCACTGAGGACCAGTGCGTGTAGAGCGTTCCGGGATGGGTCGAGTAAATCAAGTTATTGCGAAAGTCAATGGAGCTGGGGAGCTTCGAATCCGTAATTAGGTGACTCTTATTCAGCCGCCGGATAAACGTATTGTTGTAAAAGCGCGCGCCATTGTGGTTGTAGATATTGTCGTTGTCGGCCACGCCAGCAATCGTGCGTGACGTTCCCGTGCCATTGTCTTGAATCAGTGCGCGGGCATATTTCGACGTCGCATCATCAATGCTGATGTTATTTCGAACGACCAGATTGTTGCCCTCCCGGCCACCGCACTTCCCGCAGATCAGCAAGAAACCACCTTCATTCTTGTAGGTGTAGTTGTTCTCAAACGTGATGTTGTTGTTTGAGAAATCAAAATCGAATGCTTGACCGTCGTAGTTGCCCGGGCGCTTTCCGGTGTATTGCACTGCGTTTTTTGCGAAAGTAAGGTATTCGCTATGGATGGCCCACAGTGCGACGTTGTGGTCGCTGCGCTGGGCCGTGCGATCAGCGGCGTTGCGCTCCACCCGCCCATAGCGTGTGGCGCGCATGATCAAGCCGTCACCCCAAATCCAGCGCAGCTGGTTGTTATAAAAATAGACTTGTTCGAAGGGCAGATAGCCCGGATTCGGCGTGTCGGTACATTTGTAGTCTGCCCTGCAGTTGAAGTCCGTCCACGTGGAGAGCCCGGTGCGCCCAACGCGCTCAATCGTGCTGTCTCGCACGGTGACGTCCCGGATGGTGGTCGGCGAAGCGGTTCCACGCACCAGGACGAAGATACCGTTGGACGTCTTGGTTTTGTTTCCTGTGTTGAGGTTGGAAACAGCGCTGGCGACCGGATTAGTATTCTTGGTGGTGGCAGCCCCACCATCAATGTCGTGCACGTACACATTTTCGATTTGAATGCCGCTCATGCTGTTGCTGCTGCCGGCCTGGGTGGCATCGGCAATGACAAGTATGCCGTTGCGCACATCAAACGGGGTGTCGAGTCTCCAGTAATAGGTACTTTGAAGATCCGGGTTGGTCAGGATCTTGTCTTCAACCTTGGCAAGCCCACGGCGCCAGTCTTCGTGGGCTGTAATCTTGGGGCCAGACACCGTGCCAGATGGGATGAGTTCGCTGTCATTCGCAACCCAGTTCGTGGGGCTTACCAGCTTGGTCTCGACGTTAGTGACTTCAAGATCCTTGATTGTCCAGTAGCTGCCGTTGCGAAGGACGACGGCGGCACCCGCCGCGTCAAAGCCATACAGGTCTGTGCAGGTTTCGACACCGCTCAGGTAGTTGCAAGAGCGGCCGTTGACGACGGGGCGGCCTTTGTCGTCGCTGGTGGCCTGGTAAGCCGACACGACGACTGGGTTCGCAATGCTGCCGCTGCCTTGCAAGAGCAGTTGTCCATGGCAGGTCACACCGCGCCGGAGCATGAGGTTGTCACCCGGCTGGAAGGTGATGCCAGCAATCGAGGCAAGCCGCGAGAAGGGGCGGGTAAAGCTGCCATCGGCCACGGCGTTTGCGGGGAGGCTGCAATCGAAATAGTAGGTCGCAGCCGGTGCGCTTTGCACGGCAGCGACGTAGGGCGTGAAGCTCGAAGCACGCGTGTTGCCGTGGGTGTCGAGCTTCGACGGGACGACGAACGGCCCGTTGGCTGGCTTGGGGGGCACATCTGCGAAGGCGGCCGACAGGCTCAATGCCGCCAGGGCAGCGACCATCAGTTGGTGTTTGGGTTGAATCACGGTGTCTCCTGTTATGTCTGAACAGGC
>JARXAM010000042.1 GCA_029865845.1 Rhodoferax sp.
CCACTGGCTTGGGCATTGGTTGGTCAGACGACGCCCAGGACCAGTTTGGAGAAAACAGGGTGGAGGCAGTGACGTTCACCGGCCAAGTCAAAGAGGCCTTGGCCTACCCGCTGCGCGGGGCCATGGAAGACCGCAAGGTACGAATCCCCGACGACGCCAAGATCCGCGCGGACCTGCGCAAGGTCCAAAAGGTAACCACAGCGGCGGGAAACATCCGCTTCGTTGCCGAGAGCACCCCGGACGGCCACGCCGACCGCTTCTGGGCGCTTGCACTTGCTTTGCATGCGGGCTCCGATCCAACTGCCCCTATTGAATTCGCCAGCACCGGCCAAGCACGTGGCCAAGATGCAGAAAGCTTCCTCCATGGCTAAAAGTACACTCACCTTACAGTCCACCGCTAAGCCCGTGAATCGTCCAAACATGGACACCGAAGTCGCGAGTCGACTGCGTGATCCGTTTGAGGTCAATTACATGGGTGTGCTGCGCACCAATGACCCCCTGCTGCTGGAGAAAGGCGGTGGCGGTAGCCAAGCGTTTGAGTTGTACCGCGATCTCAAGCGAGATGGCAAGGTTTACAGTGGCTTGCAAAAGCGCAAGCTGGCGATCATCGGAAAGGCTTGGCAGGTGGAGGCGTTGGAGAAATCGAGCACAGCCGAGCGCGATGTGGAGATCGTCACGACCATGCTCAAGCGCATCAACTTTGACGCCATATGCGACCAGTTGCTAGACGCGCTATTGGCAGGCTTTGTGCCAAGTGAGATTGTTTGGACTCTGCGTGACAACCTGGTTACGCCCGCACGCGTGGTGAAGCGAGCGCAGCGCCGCTTTGTGTATGTGCAAGAAGATGAGCATGCTCCGCCTGCATTGCGACTGCTGACCAAGTCCAACATGCTCAGTGGCGAGGCGTTGCCCGACCGCAAGTTCATGGTGCACCGCTTCAACCCGGAAGATGACAACCCCTACGGCACCGGCTTGGGCCTGCAGCTCTACTGGCCGGTGTTTTTTAAGCGCAAGGGCATCTTGGCTTGGAACAAGCTCAATGACCGCTTTGGCTCCCCCACGCCCATGGGCAAATACCCGCGCGGCTCCGGTCCCAAGGAAAAAGGCACCTTGCTGGGGGCCCTCAAGGCCATGAGCAATGACGGCGTGCTGATCATTCCCGAGGGCATGGATGTGTCCCTGCTGGAAAGCAAGCTAACTGGCTCCATCAGTACACAGCAATCACTTTGTGAGTACATGGACGACTGGATCATGGAGGTGTTGCTGGGGCAGTCCCCACGCGGCAAGGGCGGCGGCGCGTTGGCAGCGGCCAGCAACGAGCGTGAGGATGTGCGTGTGGAGCTGTCGCAGGCCGATTCGGACCTTCTGAGCGAAACGATCAACGGCACGCTGCTGGCCTGGTTCTGCGACTACAACGGCCTGACGCCTTGCGGTGTGTCCCGCGTCATCAAAAAGGCCGAAGACTTGAAGGCTGCCAGTGAGACCGACAAAAATATTTCGGAGATGGGTTTCCAGATGACGGAGGCGGGTGTGAAGGCCAAGTATGGCGAGCACTGGGAAAAGAAGCCTGCACCAGGCACGGAACCGCCCGAAAAGACCAGCAGCTTTGCAGAGGGAGCAGGGGTCGATCCAGTCGCACACATTACCGACGAGCTGCTGGATGCAGATGACGCCGACTGGGGCGCCATGGTCGAACATCTTCAGTCGCTGGTGGAAAAGACCGCTGAAATGTCCAACTTGCAAAAAGCGATCGCACAGGCCTATGGCGACATGCCCTCCGACCAGTTGGTCAAACTGATGGCGGCCGCCATGGCATTGGCAGAGCTCAAGGGCATGGACGCGGCCCGCACCGAGGCTTGACCGGTGGCCACGAGTACTCCCGCGTTGAATGTCGGCTTTGGTACGCCGTTTCAGGCGCAGATCGACTACCTGCGCAACAAGCTGCGACTGCCTACTGAACGCTGGGACGACATCCAGCGCAGTGCCCACGACCGCGCTTTCATCGTAGCGGGCGCCGCCAAGGCGGATCTGCTGGCGGACTTGCACAGGGCGGTGACCGACACAGCCACTAAGGGCACAGGCTTGGAGGCTTTCCGCAGGGACTTCAAAGCCATTGTGGCCAAGCACGGCTGGACGGGCTGGACCGGCGAGGGAAGCTCAGGCGGCGAGGCCTGGCGCACGCGGGTTATCTACCAGACCAACATGGCGACCAGCTACGCGGCAGGCCGCTATCAGCAGATGACAGACCCGGATGTACTTAACTTGCATCCCTACTGGCGGTACATCCACAGCGACGGCGTGCAGCATCCGCGTCCGTTGCACTTGTCCTGGCACGGTATCACTTTGCTACACAACCACCCATTTTGGAAAACGCACTTTTGCCCCAATGGCTGGGGCTGCCAGTGCCGCATCATTTCGGTGAGCAAAGCAGAGGGCCTGCGCAGTGCCAAGGCGGGTCTGGGCGATCCTCCTGAGGGCTGGGATCAGATTGACCCAAGAACCGGCGCCCAAGTTGGTATCGACAAGGGCTTTGACTACACCCCCGGCGCTGCTACCGACACACCTCTGCGCCAATTCGTCCAGGACAAGCTGATTACCTACCCAGACGCCATCGCATCAGCACTGTCACGGGACGTAAATCGCTATATCAACGCCACCGAGCGGGCCAGTCGATTTGCAGCCCGTATGCAGGTTGATCGCGCCAATGTGGAGCCTCTTTGGGTTGGATTTGTTGAAAATCCACAGGATGTATCTCGCCTGATTGGTCATGACGTCAGTGGCTACACCCTCCTAATTCCGTCAGACACACCACGTCACGTGGAAAAAAGTCACAGAAACGATGGTGGCACACAGCGTGCGCCGCAGCCCGCAGATTTTGACCAGGTTGCAACCGTGTTGAATGCGGCCGACGAACTTAGAGCTGGGGATTTGAGCCGGAAGAACAACGCCACCGTTGTCGCAACAAGAAACATTGATGGGGAAATCTACCGCGCGGTGTTTGAAGTACTCACCGGCAAAAAGAATCGGTCTCTATCTCTGCAATCGCTACTGATAAAGACCAAAAAATGAAGTTCTGCACCCCCGAGCAAAACGTCCGAAACGAACCGGTGTCACTCACCGGGACTCGATACAGCGCAGAACAGGTTTGATTTTATAGATGTTCACCATGAGCAGCAATCACCTGGAAACTAGGCTATGACCAAAGATTTTGTCGTCGAGGTCAACGACAGCGAAGTTCGGGAGGCGCTCAACATACTCGCTGAGCGTGTGCAGAACATGAATCCAGTGCTCCAGGTACTGGGTGAAGGCATTGTGGAACGCAGCAAGCGCCGCTTTGAAACGAGCACCGATCCCGATGGACTTCCATGGAAGCCAAACAGTGCTGCAACGCTCATGGCCTTAGGTGAGCGATTGCTGGGGCATCGAAACCGGAAGGGGCAACGCAGTTACGCGTACAGCAAGCAAGGCGGCATGCTTAACGGCAAAGGGCTGGAGCGACTCAGCAACAAGAAGCCACTGATTGGCGAGTCTGGTGACTTGCGTCGCAACATCATCGCGGCAGCTAGCAACAACGCCCTGACCATTCAGGCTACGCCTGTATATGCAGCTATCCAGCAATTTGGCGGGAAAGCCGGCCGGGGCAAAAGGGTAACCATACCTGCCCGCCCGTTTTTATCAATCAAGCTGGATGGGACGCTCTACCCTAAAGAGCAGGCCGAAATTTTGACCGCCCTGAACGATTACCTGACCGCCGACCTCTGACCCGCCCCCGACTTTCGCACCACGAAAGCTATTTTTATGGACGGTGTCAAAATATCCCGACCCATCCCACAAAGTCCCGCCTTTATCTCGCTTGACCGACGTTGAATATCTCACTCTCTCTCATCTTGCCCCAAGACGCAGAGAGCCTGCCCGCCTACGCGCGCAACGCCTCGCTATTGCTCGCCAACTTTGCGAGCTTTGCGTTCGACTTTGTGGCACGCCAAAAGGTGCAAGGCCAACACGTGAATTGGTTTGTGGTGGAGCAGCTCCCTGTCATCGCCCCAGAGCGCTTCGACCACCCCCTGCCCGCCGCCTTTGTCGCCGCCATGCGTGCCGCCCAGTGGATGAACGGGCACCACCCACACCCCACCGTGGCCGACTTCGTGCTGCCGCAAGTGCTGGCCCTGACGTACACCGCACACGATATGGCCCCGTTCGCCCGCGACCTGGGCTATGTAGACATGCAGGGCCAGGTGCTGCCCCCGCTGGTGTGGCACGACGACGAACGCCGCGCCCGCATGGCGGCGCTGGACGCGGTGTTTTTCTACCTTTATGGCCTGAACGCCGAAGACGCCCGCTACATCCTGGACAGCTTCCCCATCGTGCGGGAGCACGACGTGAAAGCCTTTGGCCACTACCAAACCCAAACCGACATTTTGGCGCTGCTGCCCCTGTTGCAGCCCTGAGACCTCCCCATGACCGACCAACCTCCTTCCCGCCCCACCTTGCGCCGTGCGCCCCCACCCGCCGCCGAGGCAGCCCGCCCCACGGGCGCACGCCGGGCACCACCGCCAGTGGCCTCCCGCGCACCGGGCAACCGTGCCGTCCCCCAAGGCCAAACCAACACCGCCGCCCATGGTGCCGGTGGCACCGTGCGGCTGAACAAACGCATGGCCGACTTGGGGCTGGCCTCGCGCCGTGAAGCGGACGAATGGATTGGCAAGGGCTGGGTCAAGGTCAACGGCCGTGTGGCCGAAATGGGCATGCAAGTGCTGCCCGATGTGCGCATAGAGATCGACAAGCAGGCCCAGGGCCAGCAGGCCAACCAGGTGACCATTCTGCTGAACAAGCCACTGGGCATTGTGAGCGGCCAGGCCGAGGACGGGCACGCGCCCGCCATCACGCTCATCCAGCCCCAAAACCGCTGGCGCGAAGACAACGCCCGTTTTTTCTTTCATGGCAGCCAGCTCAAAAGCCTGGTGCCTGCAGGCCGCCTGGACATTGACTCCACCGGCTTGCTGGTGCTCACCCAAGACGGCCGCGTGGCCCGCCAACTGATAGGCGAAGACTCTTGTGTGGAAAAAGAGTACCTGGTGCGCGTGGCCTACACCGGCGTGGCCAACCCCGGCGCGGCCCATTCGCCTGCGGCCACCTACCCCGGACTTGCGGCGGGCCGGGCCAGCACCACGCAGCGCAGCGCCCCCCAGCAGCTCATTCGCCTGGACGACGACGATCCGGTGACCAGCGATGTGCAAAGCGTGTTCCCGCCCGAGAAGCTGCAACTGCTGCGCCACGGCCTGCGCCTGGACGACCAGCCCCTGCAACCCGCCCAGGTGGAGTGGCAAAACCCCGAGCAACTGCGCTTTGTGCTGACCGAGGGCAAAAAGCGCCAGATCCGCCGCATGTGCGAACTGGTGGGCCTGAAGGTGGTGGGCTTGAAGCGGGTGCGCGTGGGCAAGGTCATGCTGGGCAACCTGCCCGTGGGCCAGTGGCGCTACCTGCAGGCCCACGAGAAGTTCTGACCTCGCGGGGCGCGCGAGCGCTGGCCCGCCCTTCGCTCAGCCCCGGCGCTCCGCATCCTCCAGCGCCAGCAGCAAGCTGGTGCGGTGGTGGCGCGCCACCTCTTGCCAGTGCACACCGCTGATCGCCCCCTCCAGCGCCCACAGCAGATTCAAGCTGGCGTTGCCGCCATTGCGCTTGACCCGTAGGTAGGCCGCTACAGCGCCTAGAGCCTGCAAATCTTCCCATGTGCAGATGCCCGCCGCGTGCAGCATGTGCTGTGACTTCGGCCCCAGATTGGGCAAGCCGACAATGGTGGTGAGATGGTGCTTTGGCATGCCTTCATGCTAACGATGCGATACCCGCAGCCCTTCCGACACAACGATGCGCGGCATCCATCATTTTGTAAGAGGGCCCTGGCCCAGCCAGTCTTGCAGGCTTGTTTGGACCTCCTGGAGGTCTTTCTTGCATTGCTTCTTCTGCTCTTCTGTGGGCCTTTTCTCGCAATTTTTTTCCAAATCAGCATAGGAGGCTGCGTAGGCCTGTAGTTTGTTGCCACAGTAATTTACATCTTGCTGTGGAAAAACTACTTTGTCGCCTCGCTTGGTGGCGTAGCTGTCCAGGGTCGTGCGCATTGAAATCAGGCGCCCGTATCCATTTTGCATGCGGAGCTCGCGCCGGACGGACTCATTATGGTCCGCGTCGGTGGCAAAGCTGAACGGTCGGATGTCGATACTGGAAGGGTTGGGGGCCATGTAGCCCGCATTGGTCGCACTCATCGCCAGGCTGTGGGTGCTTTCGACCTGCACTTTGAGCTGCTTGAGGCCCGCCATGGTGTCACCTACGCTGGCGATATGGGCAACAAGTGGCTCGAGCGCCGCAATCAAACTCCCGACGTTCAGCGAGAGTTGCTTGATTCGCTGCAAGCTACGGTCCTCCGTCCAGCCCCAACTTTGGGCCAGCAACTGGTAGGTGGTGATGAACTGCCTCGCGGGCTTTGTGATGCTGTCAATACCTGTACGCGAAACTTTTATCTGAGAATCTATTTTTTCCCCAGAGACTATTTGTTTGCAGTTTGCAGTTTCCGCCTTGCAAGCACGCCACAAAAAGTCGTCGCCGACGACCAACGTATCCACTCGCGGGTTACCCAGAATCAAAAACCCGTCTTGCTGATCGCTGCCGGCGTTCTTTACACTGGCAGCATCCGCGGCCTCGAAGGTGGAGACCTTTTCTTTTGCCATGGCCCAGCGCGAGATCACGATGCCGGGCGTGTTGACCGCCCGTTCCACGGCAGCTTGCGCGTCGAGGTTTTTGCGGGTGGCCATTTCCATATTGGCTTTGGCCACCGTTGTAGCCTTCTCGCGCGCTGCTGGCGTTTCGGCATCGGCAAGTAACTCGGCGCCATCCGGTAGCAATCGCATTGCGGCGACAAGTTTGCTGTATTCCTGCACCTTTTGGGCCTTATCCGCGGTGTTCGCCAGCTCGGCATTCTCCTTGGCAATCGCGGATTGCGCCAATACCTGGAACAGGGTCTGCCTGACCGAAAGGCTAAGCAGTTGCACCTGTGTGTCCTGCAACGCAACAAGCGCCTGACGCGCCGTTAACACCTCGCTCTGAATGCTGGTGCCGGGAGAGTCTTTGGAGTAATTGACCGACACCACCATGGAGCACTCGGGCGACAAGCGAAGTGCGAGGTTGTCTGGAAGACGGGCCCGAGAGAAACCAGGCCAAGGAAATAACGGCGGATCGGGGTTAAGACTCACCATGCCTAGGGTGTCCACCGCCCCCAGACCGGTGATGTTGTAAGAGCGGCGATGCTGCAACCCCCCAAGCCAAGAGCCCGCATCGACGGCCTCTTCGGTCCCCATCTGCGAGAGCCCCAACGAAATCGCGCGAGGTTCGTTGGCGCAGCCTCCCAGCGCCAGCATGAGCGCTGACAAGGCTGTGGCCGGGAAGAAAGTGGATGCGCGCATCATAAGACCCTCCTGCTGTGTGCCAGAACGTAACATACAATTCTTTCGAAGCACACACAGTGTTTCTTTGCGTACACAAATGGCCGCTCGATAGAACGCATCAGTTTGTTCATGGCGCTACCGCTTGCCCTTGCTGGCCGTCGGCCGCCCCCTGTTGAAAACCACCCCGTCGCCCATAATTGAGGGTTGCCCGCGCCCCGGCCGAACGGCTGGCGGCGCACATCGCTTTTTTGAGACTCAGAGACTGAACTATGACCAAGCAAACCATGAACTTCCAGGCCGAGGTAGCCCAACTGCTGCACCTGGTAACGCACTCCCTGTACTCCAACAAAGAGATTTTTCTGCGTGAGCTGATCTCCAACGCATCCGACGCCTGCGACAAGCTGCGCTTTGAGGCCATCAACAACAGCGGCCTGTACGAAAACGACTCCGAGCTGAAGGTCAAGGTCACCTTCGACAAAGACGCCCAAACGCTCACCATCACCGACAACGGCATCGGCCTCTCGATGCAGGAAGCCATCGACAACCTGGGCACGATTGCCAAGAGCGGCACCAAAGATTTTGTGAGCAAGTTGACTGGCGACCAAAAGGCCGACAGCAACCTGATCGGCCAGTTTGGCGTGGGCTTTTACTCCGGCTTTATCGTGGCCGACAAAATCACCGTGGAGTCCCGCCGCGCTGGCCTCGCAGGCAACGAAGCGGTGCGCTGGGTGAGCGACGGCGGCGCCAGCGGCGGCGGCGCGTTTGAGGTGGAAGCCATCTCGCGCGAAGCCCGTGGCACCAGCGTGACCCTGCACCTGCGCGACGACGCCACGGACTACGCCCAGGCCTGGAAGGTCAAGGGCATCATCAGCAAGTACTCCGACCACATCAGCCTGCCCATCCTGATGGAAAAGGAAGAGTGGAAAGACGGCGAGCTGATCAACCCGTCGGATGAGGCCGGTGGCCGCCAGCCCGGCAGCATGGTCAAAACCGGCGAA